>CACLXG010000007.1 GCA_902610815.1 uncultured Candidatus Actinomarina sp. | reverse complement strand
TTAGAAATTTAGAAAAATGGGCTGAAGGTGATGAAGGCGAGCTTATTACAAAAGAACCTTTAAGACAAGGTTCAGTCTTTAAAGTAAAAACACATTTCAACAACAAGCCAAGGGAATACAATTATGAGATTATTGAGTGGGGCCCTCCTTTAAGAGTATCTTTACAAGCGAGTACTTCTATATTTACAATTGTTGACACTATCTTTTTATCAGCAAATTCAAGAGGTACTGAAGTTACTTATTCTGTAGATATTAAATACAACTTTCCTTTTTTTGTATTGGGAATTTTTATTGGACCTATTTTTAACAAATTGATGGATAAACAAATTAAAAATCTTGAGGCAGTCCTTGGTCCGGTTCAAGACTAGCTTCCTTGTTTTAATTTTATTTTTTTCTGTAAGTTGTCAAGCAGAACAGGAGAATGAAGTGGCTATTGAGTATGGTGAGTTTCCAGAAATAAATGGAAGAGATTTAAATAAAAGAGATAAAGTTGTGCCCGATGATTTTGTTGATAAAAATCTAATTATTATTGTTGCATTTCAACAATGGCACCAACCTCTAGTAGATGAGTCAATATCTTTATTAGAAAATAATGGATTTGGTGATTCACACAACATTATTGAAGTACCAACTGTACAAAAGAGTTCAAAATTATTTGAAGTTTATTTAGATGGAATAATGCGGGCTGGAATAAGAGATGACAGAATCAGAGATAGAACAATTACTGCTTATGTCGACCTAGACCAGTTTTTAACAAATTTAGACATACCTTCCAGTGAAACAATATATTGGTTTTTGATTGAAAAAGATAGCAAAAATATTCTTACTCGAGGATACGGAATTATTGCAGAAGAAGATTTGGACTTAATAAATTCTTTTTAAATATAAATTGTTGCAAGATAAACAGTGACTAAAGCAAGTATTAACATCAAACCATTGAAAGCACCTCTTAATGCAGCACTAAGTTTTGTTGCATAGCTATGTAAAGCAATAACAATACCAGCTAATCCAAGAACAAAAACTTCAATATACCAGTTAGAAGTAGTGCTTTCATTTAAAAAGTAAAGAGTCAATCCAGACACAAATGCTAGAAAATATGATGTCCAAGAAACTGAACTAAAGTATCCTCTTAACGCATCAGTAGTTTTTTTTGTGGGATCAATTTTGTAAAGTTGTGGCGCAAAAACTGCCCAAAGCACCATTGCCCCAAGCCAGACTGACAAACCAATCATGTGTATGTATTTAATAATTACTTCCATAAAAAAAGACTACCATTAATAAATTCTTTTATGATATTGATATGAATGAATACGAAGCATTAGTTCAAAAAGAAATGGGTTTATTCACAGATCTTGAATTTACAACAATGGATTACCCAAAAATCAAAGATAAAGAGTTAATAATAGAAACCAAAGCAGCAACTTTAAATTATGCTGATCTTTTATTATCAAGTGGGCTGTACCAATCGAACCCAAAACATCCATTTGTACCTGGTTTTGAGGTTGCAGGATACGTAAAGGAGTGCCATGAAGAGAGTCAGTTTGAAGTAGGAGATAGAGTTGTAGCAGCAACTACTGTATTTAGATCTGGAAGACATGGAAGTTTTGGTGATGTTTGTGTGGTGTCCGAAAATTTAACTTATAAACTTCCTGAAAATATTTCATTTGAAGTAGGTGCGGCAATTCTTATGTCATATCTTACTTCAGACTTTGCACTACACAGAAGAGCTCAAATAAAACCCAATGAATTGGTATTAGTGAATGCAGCAGCAGGTGGAGTGGGATTATCAGCTATTCAACTTGCTAAGATATCTGGCGCAAGAGTTATTGCCGCAGTAGGTTCTGAAAAAAAGAAAGAGTTAGTTAAACAATTTGGACCAGATTTAGTAATAAATTATCAAGAGGAAGATTTAAAAGAAACTGTGGAAGCAAAATTTGGTAAAAGACCAGTCAATATCTTTTACGATCAAGTTGGAGGCGAACCATATGAACAAGGAATACGACTGCTTAGTTCTGAAGGCCGAGCACTGATAGTAGGCTTTGCAAGTGGAAATATTCCCTCCCAACCGCTTAGCTATTTACTTGTTAAGAATATTTCAATTATGGGAGTTTTCATGATCAGTTTCGAAAATGATGATAAAAAATATCTTCAATCAAGGATGGAGTTAATATTTGATTTATACACTAATCAACAAATTGAACCTGTCTTTAAAACTATTAAATTTGATGAAATTGTCGAGCATCTTGACATGATTGGAAGCAGAAAAACTGTTGGAAGAATAGTTGCTGTTCGATAGCAACAATAAATTAAATAACTAATATATAAGAAATGGCAAAATTATATTTTTATTATGCAGCAATGAATGCTGGAAAAAGTACAACTCTCTTGCAGTCTGCACATAACTATGAAGAAAGAAATATGAGAACTCTTTTATTCACACCAAAACTAGATGACAGATTTGGAGAGGGAAAAATTGCTTCAAGAATTGGTTTGGACAGGGAATGTGAAATTTTTACTGCTGATGATGATCTATATGTTTGGACTGCACATGAACATCAGAGGGAAAAAGTATCTTGCGTACTTGTTGATGAATCACAGTTTCTTAGTCCAAAACAAGTGCTTCAATTGTCTTTGGTTGTAGATAAGCTTAAAATTCCTGTTCTTTGCTATGGTTTGAGAACAGATTTTCGTGGAGAACCTTTTCCAGGAAGTGTATATTTATTAGCCTGGGCTGATGAAATGACTGAAATAAAAACAATTTGTAAATCAGGTAAAAAAGCAACCATGAATGCAAGGCTAGATGAAAATGGGAATAGGGTTACAGAAGGAGATCAAATATCTATAGGACTGAATTACGAAGCTCAAGCAAGAGATGTATTTGAATTAGATAAAGTTTCTCCAATAGGCTATCAAATCCCCGAAGCTAACTAAATTTAAGCTTTGTTTTCAAGAGGTGGCTCTGGTCTAGTTGCTAGCCATGTGCAAAGTGCGATTCCAAAAGCGCCAAAGATTAAGTCTCCAACTAATGAAAAAACAAAGTAGATAGTAAATACAAAAGTTGGAATAATCATTGAAATGGCTAGCTTCTTAGCCCTTCTTGATAGACCTCTATATGTTTTCCAATTTAAAATGATTGGACCAAAAATTCTGTGGTTTTCAATCCAAAATGTAAATTTTTCTGAACATTTTGAGAAAGCCCATGCTGCAATCAATATAAAAACAGTTGTGGGTAGACCAGGAATTACAATACCAACGTATCCCAAAGATAATGACAATATACCTATCGTGAAAAAGACTGGTTTATGAATCTTAATAAATAATTTTGGGAAAAATTTATATAAGATGATAAACAAAAATATTCCACCACCAATATAACTAAATAGTTCATAAGGTATATTCGACAATAAATTACTCATAAGTTAATTATAAAAAATCTCTGTATAATCATAAATTGAATCAACCGACAAATACTCTCTCAGCAATGTACTGATCAAGACCAAAATATTGATTTTTTGTAACACTGACAGTAATTGAATACTTGTTTGTATCAGAAATAAAAATATTGTTTCCAGGCAACATCTGATTTTTTTGTAGAAAATCAATTACATTGTTGTCTTTTTTAAGCTCTTCTGAAATTTTTAAAATTTCATAATCTTCATTTGGATCAACATCCAATAAATTTTTCATTGGAACTTCTTTATAGTTTGAATAAGGAATTGGGTTACCGAAAGGACCAGTAGTTGGATTACCCAAAATTTTTAACATTGCCTCTTCAGTAGTAGGACTTAAAATGTTTTCCCATTTTTTTGTTTCTTTGTAAACTTTGTCCCAAGGTAAATCAAGAACTTCTGAAAGAAATCTCTCAATTATTCGATGTCTGCGTGAAATTATTTTTGCTAGATAAGCACCTTTTTTGGAGAGCTTTAATTCATCTGTTAATTCAATAAGACCATTATTTTGCATTCTTCCTATAACTTGAGAAACGTTTGCTCTACTAACACCTAGCCACTCTGCTACCCGGGTTTGCTTTATTTCAATACCAACTTCATTAAGATGATATATTGCTTCAGCGTGAGAATAAAAAGAATTTGGTAGACTTTCTACTTCATCTTGAGAGAGAATATTTGGGTTTTTAGTATTCATTAATTACATGTTAACAGTAATTAACAAATAATGATATTTCTAAAATGCCGGACAACCAACCGCGAAGGTCAACCCAAAAAAAAGTAACCAAATTATTGGTTCATATTTTCTAACAATCTTAGGATCTTTTTGCATTATTAATATTTTACTATTTAATGTATAATATCAGTAATATGATGTGTCCTTACGCTTACTTACTTGCTGGCTTTATGTGGTTTGTCCGCAATGGGGGAAAGTTTGTTTTAAGATCGTTTAATTTTAAAAAGCTTTCTAAATCAGGTAGCGTAAACTAATTTTCTCAACACAGCTAAATTTCTTAAACTTAAATCTGAATTCTATAGTTTTTTAATATTTTTTAAATAAATTAGCATTAACTTATAATGTTAAGTACTATTAACAAAGTAAATTTGAAATTTGAGGTAAATATGAATAAAAAATATGTTTTAGTTTTAGTTGTTCTCACAATGGTTTTATCGGCTTGTACTACCACAGCTGGTGAACAAGGTCCGGCTGGTGAACAAGGTCCAGCTGGAGAAGTCTCTCAAGAAGAAATTGAAGCTGCAGTTAATGCAGCACTAACCGAGCAAGAAGCAGAAGTAGGTGGTACGCTTGTCATCTATAGCGGAAGAAAAGAAAGTCTAGTATCAGAAATTATTGCCGAATTTGAATCTACTTCGGGGGTAACAGTTGAGGTAAGATATGCTAAAAGTGCGGAGTTAGCAGGAACTCTTACACTTGAAGGCGCAATTAGCCCTGCTGATGTTTTCTTTTCTCAAGACCCAGTAAGTCTTGGAATTGTCGCCAAAGAAGGCCTGTTTGACAGACTACCAGCTGATATTTTAGATAATGTTCCCGGTTGGGCTGTAGATAAAAATAATTACTGGGTTGGAACATCTGGTAGATCTAGAGCTCTAGTTGTTGATACGAGAGACGTTCAAGATTCGGAGTTGCCAAATGATATTTATGGTCTTGCAGATGAAAAGTTTAGAAATCGATTAGGACTTGCTCCAACCAATTCTTCATTCATAGCAATGGTTGCTTGTATGATTGAGTTGGACGGTGAAGAAAAAGTTCTAGAATGGCTTACCACCATAAATGGACTTGGATATGGAGAATATCCTAAAAACTCACCACAAGTTGCAGCTGCTGCAGCCGGTGAGCTAGATATTGGAATGATTAATCACTATTACACATTGCGAGTGTTAGCTGAAAACGGAAATGAGCCAATTAAGAATGTATATTTGGATGGAGGATGTGGAGCAATGATTATGCCTGCTGGTGTTGGTGTTTTGTCCTCAAGCCAAAATAAACCAGCAGCGTTAGCATTTATTGAATTCCTTCATTCAATAGCGGCTCAAGAAACATTTACAAATACTGTTTACGAGTTCCCTCTTGTGACAGGTATTGAGCCTAATGCTTTGCTTCCAGATATTAATAGTTTGAACTCTCCTTCAAACCTAAATTGGTCAGCGTTATCTCTATGGCAGGAAAAAGCTGTAGAGTTGATTGCTCAGGCAGGATTTTAATTCTTCTTTTAGTATCAAAATGAGTCAAAAATTCTGGCCAGGTAATTCTGGCCAGAATTTTCTTCTTTTAATAACTATAATTTTTATTTATCCTTAATAGAGTGAAGGCACCAAAACCTCTGATAGTAATAAATACTTTTATTTTAATTGTATTTTTGATGCCTATTTTTTATATGTTTTGGCGTTTTGCAAATTTTTCAAAAAATTTATCTGAATTTTTGCAATCATGGGATGTTCTTACATTATTGTTGAATACAATATTTTTATTTATTGCAGTAATTCTTACAAGCCTATTTTTAGGTTTATTAATTTCTATTCTTATTGTTCGATATGAAATTCCTGCTTCTAAGTTATTGTTTACTCTTACAATTTTGCCTTTAGTAATACCATCTTACATAGGTGCTTTAACATATGTTTCAGCATTTTCACCAAGGGGATTATTTGTAAATATTTTTTCAAGTTTTGGGATAAATGAAATATCTGGAATTGATGGTTTTATTGGAAGCTGGATTGTACTTACTTTGTTTACTTATCCATATGTTCAATTAATTTGTAGTAGTGCACTTAGAAATTTAGATTCAACAGTTGAAGATGCTGCTAGGTCACTTGGAGTTAAAAAAATAAAGATGTACAGCAGTGTTGTTTTACCAAGATTAAAAAAACCTATTATTTATTCATCTCTTTTAGTTGGATTGTATGTAATTTCTGATTTTGGTGCTGTTTCTTTAATGAAATATGGAACATTAACAAAGGCAATTTACTCTTATTACACAATAAATATAAATGGTGATCCTGTAATTTTCTATTCGACCTTGCTGATATTTATTGCTTTAATAATCAGTTTTGCTCAAAGGGGAAGTGAATTAAGTAGGTCAGCTAAAGTTTCTGGAACACCAAGAGAAATTGTAAAAGCTAAATTGTCTCACAAAAATAAAGTTTTAGTTTTAGCATTTTTTGCTTTAGTTATTTTATTCAGTTTAGTTATACCAATAAGTGTTCTTTCCTATTGGTTAATTCGAGGTATGTCACAAGGCAATGCTCTCAATAACGTTCTGTCGGGCGTAGTAGGATCACTAACAGCAGCTACTGCAACTTCAATATTTGCAATGATTATTGCTACTCCGATAGTTATAATGATTTCTCAATATCGATCAAAATTTGGTGATTTATTCGAAAAAGTAACCCTTACTTTGTATGGACTTCCTCATATTGCAGTTGGAATATCAATGTTGTTTATAACTATTAAAATTGTTCCAGCAATTTATCAAACTTTTACAACACTTATAATCTCATATTTAATAGTTTTTTTACCTCAAGCTGTTGGAGGAGGGCAAGCGTCAATGGAACAAGTGAAACTATCCTATATTGAAGCAAGTTCTGGCCTTGGTTTTTCAAAGATGGAAACTTTTATAAAAATTACATTCCCACTTATTTACAAAGGATTATTAGCTGGTGCAGCTTTGGTTTTTCTTTCAACAATGAAAGAGTTACCGCAAACTTTACTACTGCGTCCAACTGGCTTTAGCACGATGGCTGTTGACATATGGTCTAATGCTTCTGAAGCTTTATTTACACAAGCAGCATTTTCTGCATTTATTTTGTTAGCAATTAGCGCACTGCCTACATATATACTTAGTACTAGAAATTTAACAAACTAATGGCATTTGAAAATTTAATTATAAGAGCAAGATCAGTAACAAAGTCTTACGAAAAAGAGACTGTTTTGTCAGATTTTAATTTGGACGTTTGGAATGGATCAATTGTTGGCGTGTTGGGAATGTCAGGCTCAGGAAAGACTACTGCATTAAGACTAATTGCTGGATTTGAAAAACCAGACTCTGGTTTGATAGAAATGAGAAATCAAATCATTTCAAGCGATGAAGTTTTTGTACCTCCTGAAGATAGAAATGTTGGTATGGTTTTCCAAGACTATGCATTATTTCCACATCTAGATGTTGAAAAAAATATATCTTTTGGACTTTCCAAAAATGAAATAAATGAAGGAAGATTAGAAGAAGTTTTAGAAATGTGTAATTTAGAAAATTATAAAAATAAATATCCTCAAGAACTTTCTGGTGGTCAACAACAAAGAGTTGCACTTGCAAGGGCGATAGCTCCTGGTCCGGAAGTAATTCTTCTAGATGAGCCATTTACAAGCTTAGATGCTCATATGGCCAGGGAATTAAGAGACGAAGTAGTTTATCTCTTAAGAAAAACTGAGACTACTGCGATAATCGTAACTCATGATCAAGAGGAAGCATTGTCAGTGTGTGATGTAGTTAGCGTGTTAGAAAATGGAAAAGTTATACAAAGCGCTACGCCGCAAGAAATTTATTTAAATCCAGTTAGCCAAACTGTGGCGAACTCTGTAGGTGACCCCAATATATTAAAGGGCTACTCAGTTAACGGTAGAGTTGAGACATCTTTAGGAACTTTTGTATCTGCTTATGATGGTGCTTTAGATGTATCAATTAGACCTGAGTGTATTGAACTCACTTTAGATTCAGACGGAAGTTACTTGGTTAAAGAATGCACCTTCTATGGCCATGATCAGGTAATATCATTCCAAAATAGTAAAGGTGAAGTTTTTAGAGCACGTTCTTTACCTAATACAATATTTGAATCTGGCGATAAGGTAAATATAAATATTTCAGAGGTTACAACATTCCCCTCAAAGGCTTGATTTAATATAAGAAACTCTTCCTGCAAGAGATTGTAATTCAATTTCAAGTTCCGAAAGCTTTGAAGTAGCACGGGCATAATCTCCCTCTGCTATATATTCCCTAGAATTTGCAAGAGACTTAATTAATGTATCCATATCAAAAATTAGTGATTCAATTTCTGAAAAAATTAATTGTTTATCCATGATTTAATTTTAATTAGAAAACTAAACTTAGCTTACTGAATTTAAAGGGGGAGCATGGAAACAAAAATTCAAAAATTAAAAAAGTTTAACTTAATTATGGGAACAGTCCACCTTATTCAGGGAGGGCTTTTATTTTGGCTTGGAACTGTTGTTAATTCAGATTTTGTTGTTCCAATAACCCTGACTCAACTTGTTGGAGTTGGCTCTCCAAATGACCCATCAAGCTTTGCTCTTGTTCCAGAATTAGAAATTTGGACAGAAGTTACAAATTTTGGTCCAGCAGTTGCAACTTTCTTACTTGCGTCAGCTGTCGCTCATTATTTAATTTCTGGTCCTTTTTATAAAAAGTACAAAGAGGACTTATCAAAAGGAATAAATAAGGTCAGATGGATTGAATACTCTATAAGTGCATCAGTGATGATTGTTCTTATTGCACTTCTAGTAGGCATCTATGATATCTGGGCACTAGCAGGAATATTTTTTATGAACGCAGCTATGTGTTGGTTTGGATGGATGATGGAAGTTCACAATCAATACACAGAAAAAGTTGATTGGACAAGTTACATAATGGGTTGTCTAGTTGGTGTTACTCCTTGGATTTTTATATTTATTAATCTAATAGGAGATGGTGTAGCAACCGACTCTAATCCCCAAGGAGTTCCACAATTTGTTGTATGGATTTTTATCAGTATATTTTTATTCTTTAATACCTTTTCAATAAATATGATTTTGCAATATAAGCAAGTAGGTAAATGGAAAGACTATCTTTATGGTGAAAGAGCTTACATTTGGTTAAGCTTGCTTGCGAAAACTTGTCTTGCCTGGCAAGTATTTTTTGGAACATACCAACCGAATTAAATACTTATTTAATTTTTTTCCCAAAAAATATAAGCAGGATAATTATTAAAAATAAACCAATATAAGAAAGCGCCATTAGTCTTTAGATCTAAATTTTCTAAATCCTAATACTAACAACAACAACGGAACCACAATTATTCCAAAAGATACTACAAAACCAATAATTGATTCAATCCAATTTAATGCTCTTTGTACATAATAATTCCATGAAAATAGTGATACTCCAGAACCCTCTCTAATATCTAACGTCAAAGAAGAGTACGATACTGAATTTTCATAATATTCTTTTTGTCCTTCCAAAACTTGAATGTCTTGATTTATGTAACGAAGTTGAGACTGTACTTGAAGCTTATCAGATGTCGATACAGCTTCTTCTTTAATTTCTTCAAGTGCTTCCTTCTCATCAGTTAATGATTTCAATCTCGAATCTATATCAAGAACATATTTTGTTACATCATTTGCATTTAAATTTATGTTTGTAAACTTTGAAATATCTTCTACTGCCTTTAGAAAATTTTCAAAATCTTCAGCTGGAATATTCATAGTTAAGTTATAACTTTTAAGCCCTTGGTAATTTGTTGAGAGATACGTATTAGAAATATTTCCATTGAAATTCTTTACCAAAAGTTCTACTTGATTAATTGTATCTTCAAAATTAGATGAACTAACGTCTGTGCTTGCATAAGCAGTCTTAATAATATAGTCACCTTGTGAAAAAGAAGATTCTCTTGAGAAAGCTACTTCAGAAGTAGCCATATCTTCTGCTCCTCCAAAATACGGTTCAGGTACTCCCATTGTCATTTCACTGGACTGGGAACAAAAAGAAAAAGTTAATAGAAGAAGCAAAATTTTTAAATTTTTCACATTCTTAGTATAAGTAACTTAGAAGTTAGAGAATTCAATTATTGGAATTTTCAATTCCTCTTTGGATATTCCTCCATGGTAGCCTTTTAACTGTGCTGAAAGATGTTTTGGATATATGATATTTTTATCTTCAACTAAAAAACAAAAATCAGGATAAATTGACTGCAAAAATTCATTTACTGGATCACCAAGAAGATAAGACAACTCCTGTTGTTCCAATAAAACACCTGGTATTTCAGAAAAAGTTTCTAAAACATTTTCTTTAGGCCCATTTATATAAACTGAACGTTGGTCTCCATATATATGTAGGTCATCACCATAATTTAAATGATGACGAAATTCCTCGTCAATATTTACAAGACCGTGATCAGCAGAAATTATAGTTTTTGTTTTTTTGTTACTAATATTTGAAATCTCATTAACCAATTTTTCAAATTTAGTTATTTCAATTTTCCACTCATCTGAATTCACCCCAAATATATGGGCTGTAACATCAATTAATGGATAATAGATAAAATTAAACCTATTTTCTAAAACCGAAGAATCCGATAACGACTCTAGAAGACTTTGTGCATCATCATAAGGAATAGTATTCGATTGCTCATACAAGAAATTTGATAGTGGACTTCCAACCAGGTTCCTAGGTTGAAAATTCGAAGCATAAATTTTGTTATCTTTAAAAATTTTCCAAATTGAACTTTGTTTTTGATAATAATTATTTAATAATAAATTTTTATTATCCTCATTCCAATTTAAAGCATTTATGAGGCCATATTTTGATTTGTCATACATATAATAACCTATCAAGCCATGCTCAATTGGATTCTTCATGAAAGATATTGATGATAAAGCAACGTTCGTTGATGAAGGAAATGTTGTATTAATAGATTGAGTAACGTTCTTATTCAAAGAAGAATCTGTATTACTTAGATTTTTATAACCCAGACCATCAGCCAGTATGAAGTTTATAGTATCTGCCTCGTAAAGGTTTTGTGACAAAAGTTCAAATCTTGTATCTATTTCAACTTTGTCACGAACTACTGCTTTAAAAATTTCTTTCGAAAGATCTATTAGGTTAGGTTCTTGTAAAAATTTTTTATTAATCACTTATAAAAAATCTTACAAAAAAATTACACTGAAGTTTGAGAAAAAACTAAACTTTTTAGAGGTTTAACTAAACTATAAATTATGATTTCTTATTTTCAAGATTACGTGACCATAGGAGCAGTGCTAGGATTCGGCCTCTTTCTAGTCGTATTGCTGCTTGGCGTAGCTTCAGTACTAAGACCAAACAAGCCATATGAAGAAAAGTTACAAACTTATGAATGTGGTGTAGATCCAGTTGGAACTGGATGGAGTCAAACATACGTAAGGTACTATATATTCGGCTTGCTTTTCGTAATATTTGATGTTGAAGCAGTCTTCATATTTCCATGGGCTATCAACCTAGAAAAACTCGGTTACTTTGGCTTAATTGAAATGTTTGTTTTTATATTTATTTTGTTAATTGGACTTATATACGCAATAAGAAAGGATGTCTTAAAATGGGAGTCGTAGATAAATTCGGTCTACCAAAACCTATATCCTCAGTATTCAACTGGGCTAGATCATACTCGCTATGGTACTTTCAATTTGGACTAGCATGTTGCGCTATTGAGGTTATGGCTGTAAGCGGGCCAAGACATGATTTTATGAGGTTAGGAGTTATTCCACTTCCAGCATCTCCACGTCAGGCGGATTTTATGATTGTTGCAGGCACAGTAACAGATAAAATGGCTCCTTCAGTGAAAAGGCTTTATGACCAAATGCCAGAGCCAAAATATGTTATTTCAATGGGATCTTGTTCTAATAGTGGCGGACCTTATTGGGACTCTTACTCAGTCACCAAGGGAGTAGATCAATTAATCCCTGTTGATGTTTACGTTCCCGGTTGCCCACCAAGACCTGAGGCATTGCAGGAAGGAATTATTCTTCTACAGAAAAAAATTCGTGGAGAAGACATGAAAGAGAAGTGGTTAGAAGTTCAAACTGAGCCAATTTAAGATGGAAGAATTTTTTAACAATATAAAAGAAAGCTTTAAAGAAGCAACTCTTGAGTTTGAAACAATCAATATAAAAATTGACTCAACAGAGTGGATTGATGTGCATAAAAAACTTAGAGATGAATTTAATTTAAAATTTTTCTCTTGGCTCTCTGCAATAGATTGGGACAATGAAGTTTCCGTTGGTGAAGCACCAAAAGATAGTGTTTCTCCTAGTTTTGAAATAATCACATGCCTGTCAGATTTAGATAACACTAATTTAGTTACTGTATCAACAAGTATTAGTAAATCAGAGCCAAATATTAACTCACTTATTGATGTGTACGCTGGTGCAAATTGGCATGAAAGAGAAGCGTACGAAATGTTTGGTATAAATTTTGAAAATCATCCAAATCTTGAAAAACTTTATCTCCCTGATGGATATGAAGGAAATCCTATGCTGAAATCTTTTGAGTTAATAAGTAGAGAAGTCAAACCTTGGCCGGGAGATGTAGATGTAGAGGGAATGCCAGAAGAATCAGAAAGTGATGGATCAGTAGATGGTTAATGCATTAGACCCACAGAATATGAATAGATTTTCAGAGGCTTCTGTGTCAGTTGAAATTGAAACTGAAGATATGACACTTAACATCGGACCTCAACATCCATCTACTCATGGAGTATTAAGATTGGTAGCAAAAGTAGATGGTGAAAAAGTACATGATGTAAAACCTGTTTTGGGCTATATGCATCGCGGATATGAAAAGCTCGCAGAAGTAAGATCCTATCCACAAATTACAACACTTGTAAATCGAATAGATTGGGTTGCAGGGTTTTCAAATGAGATTCCATTCATTGCTGGAGCTGAAAGATTAATGGAAATAGAAGTACCCGAAAGAGCAAAGCATATCAGACTAATTCTTACTGAGATGGCCAGAATTTCTTCACATTTCGTCTTTAATGGTGCATACGCTCTTGAGGTTGGTGCACTAACCCCAATTTTTTATGCGATGGAAGACAGGGAACGAGTTTTAGATTTGATAGAGTCAGTAACTGGAGGACGTTTTCATCCAAACTTTAATCGTATTGGAGGAGTAAAACCTGCAGCCGGAGCAGGGCCCACTTCGAAAAAAAATATTCAAGATTTACCCGCTGGATTTTATAGAGATACAAAAGTAGCCATGGAAAAAGTTATACAAGCAGCTGATCAATTTCAAAATTTAATTGGTGGAAATGAAGTTTTTAAGAAGAGAACAAAAAATGTAGGTGTTCTAACTGCAGAAACAGCAGAAGCCTACGGTGTTTCTGGCCCAATACTCAGGGCATCAGGAGTTAAGTCAGACTTAAGAACTCAGACAGATTATTTGCCATATGATCAATTTGATTATGATATTCCAGTTGGAGAGAATGGAGATTGTTATGACAGATGGGATGTCAGAGTAAAAGAAATGGTTGAATCTGCAAAAATTGTTTTACAAGCAATCGACTCTATGCCATCTGGCCCACTACAAGCAAAGGTACCCAAAGTTATCAAAGTTCCCCAAGGACGTACCTATGTAAGAGCAGAAAACCCAAAGGGAGAAATGGGTTACTATATAGTCTCAGACGGTGGGTTAGGGCCTTACAGACTTAAAGTTCGTACAGCTTCGTTCAGCAATGTTTCTATTTTACCTATTATGCTTGAGGGGGCTTTGCTCCCAGACTTAATTGCAATTATGGGAAGCTTAGACTTTGTTCTAGGAGATGTAGACAGATGACAGAAGTTTTAATCAAGGTTGGATTTCTTGCGATTGCTGCTCTGAACGGAGCAATTATATTCACAATAATGGATGTAAAGGGAGCCTCATGGATGCAGCGAAGACCAGGCCCTTTACATGTAGGACTTAGAGGTTTCATATTTCCTCTTGCGGAAATACTTAAATTTGTTCAAAAAGAAGATATTATTCCTACCGAAGTTGATAGGCCAGTATTTAAATGGGCACCTGCTTATGTTATGGTTTCTTGCGTTGCACTTTTTGCAGTAGTCCCAATGAGCCCAACATTGGTAGTAGCAGATTTAGAATTGGGTGTTTTCTTTGCACTTGCTATCAGCTCTTTAGGAACTATAGGTGTGCTAACTGCTGGATGGTCATCAGCAAACAAATATTCCCTAATGGGTGGTTTGAGAGCTGCAGGACAGCTTATAGCTTATGAGCTTCCATTAATACTTGCTGTAGTTGGTGTTGTTATTCAAGCTGAAACTATGTCACTAGTTGGAATAGTAGAAAAACAAATTGAATGGGGAGTACCTTTTGTAGTTGGGGGACAGATTGTAGGATTCTTAATTTTCATGGTTGCTGCAACAGCTGAAATGATGAGAGTTCCGTTTGATATGCCAATTGGTGAATCAGAACTAACTATGGGTTTTATGACAGAATACTCTGGTATTAGGTTTCTCATTTTTTATATTTCTGAATACATGAATATGTTTATTTTATGTGCAATTGCTTCAACACTATTCCTTGGTGGTTACCATGTTCCACTCTTGCCAACGGAATGGGTAAACTTTTATGGACCAGTAGTTCTTTTGACAAAGACAGCTATTTTAGGTTTTATCTTGGTTGCAATAAGATGGTCCCAACCAAGATTCCGAGAAGATCAACTTCAAAATCTTGCATGGAAGATACTTATTCCTGCATCTTTAGTTAATATTCTTGTAACTGCAGTTATGAAGGTTGGATTCTAGTGAAAACATTTAAACCAAAAGTACCCGGATTTTTAATTGGAATAAAGATAGTAATTGTTAACATGTTAAAAACTTTATCTCCTTTCCATTCAAAACCAAATGTGAACTATCCATTTGAAAAAGAAAAAGTCGCACCAAGAGCAAGAGGTGTAATTGCTTTGGACCAAGAAGCATGCACAAGTTGCATGCTTTGTGCCCGTCAATGCCCAGATTGGTGTATTTATATTGAGGGGCATAAAGAATTACAACCTCCATCAAAACCTGGTGGTAGGCAAAGAAGCAGAGCTGTTTTAGATAGATTTGATATCGACTATGCATTATGTATGTATTGTGGAATTTGTGTAGAAGTTTGTCCTTTTGATGCTCTTTTTTGGTCACCTGAATATGAATACTCAGAATTTAACATGGGTGATATGCTGCATGACAAAGAACGTTTGGATGATTGGTTGAAAACTGTTCCAGAGGCTGAAGGTCTAGAAAGCTAAAAATGGAAATTTTTGAAATTGTAACTTATTTCATTCTTCTTGCGCTTCTTTCGACAGCAATAAGAGTTGTTACAACTTCAAACGTTATTCATGCAGCAATTTCACTCGTTTTTACACTAGCGTTAACCGCAATTTTGTTTTTAATATTGTCCACAGAGTTCGTAGCACTCGTACTGGTTCTAGTTTATATTGGGGCAGTAATAGTTCTTTTCTTATTCGGAATTATGATTACACGTGCTCCCCTTGGTAAAAATGCAGAACTTGACAACGATAAAAATAAAAAATTGGGAGCAGCAATCTCTGGAGCAATTTTTCTTTTATTTTCATATATATTAATCAACGGTTTTAATGGCAATGTGACAATAACATCTGGATCTTCAACAGAGCTATTAGGAGAAATCTTATTAACAAGATTTATATTCCCGTTTGAACTTGTATCTTTTGTTTTACTCGCAGCTTTAATTGGAGGCATAACGCTTGCTAGGAAAGATGAAGCATTAATTGATGAGGACCAAGTATGATTGTTCAGCCAGTTCTTGTTGTTGCTGCTGCTTTATTTTCTCTAGGCATTTATGGAATTTTGGTAAGAAGAAATGCCGTAATGGTTCTTTTGTCTATTGAGCTAATTTTAAACTCTGTAAATATCAACTTTATTATGTTTGACACTATGCTTGCAGACACATTGATGCAAGGACAAATTTTCACAATTTTTATTATTACAATTGCTGCTGCTGAGGTTGGAATTGGTCTTGCAATTGTACTCATGTTGTTTAGAAATAGACAAACTGCAAACATTAACGAATTTGATTTAATGAAATGGTAAAAACAAATATAAATTTATTCGCTGAAGGAGAGGTTGTCTATACAGACGGCGGAGTCCTTGCTGAATTTGCTTGGGTCCTTGTAGTACTCCCCTTTATAGCTGCATTGGTTATAACTTTTGTAGGAAAGAGCCTTCCACTTAAGGGTGCTGAAATCGCATTAGGTACAATTGGAATAATATTTTTTTATAGCTTAGCTCTAATGTACCTTCATATAACAGAAGGGGTTGCTAATGAATTTTTTATTAATGTAGGTAGTATTGGTCAATTTGACATTGAATTCGGTTGGGTAGTAGACGGTCTATCAATCATGATGTATTTTGTTGTTGGACTAGTTGCATTTCTTGTATTTATTTATGCGACAAATTACATGGAAGGTGAAATAAGATACACATTTTTCTTCACGTCTTTGACTTTGTTTGCAGGCAGTATGCTTGTATTAGTTTCTTCACCAACTTTGATCCAAATTTTAATTGGTTGGGAATTGGTTGGAGTCTGTTCTTATTTACTTATAGGCCACTATTGGGAAGTTAAAGATAACTCTTCTGCAGCAATGAAGGCTTTTATAACAAATAAAATTGCTGATGTGGGCTTAATGATTGGAATAATTATCCTGGCTTTAAATACTGGCACTTTGAGAATATCTGAGATTTTATATCAAGCAACTCATGATTATCCAGCAATAAAAAATGTAGCATTTCTTGCCGGGATATTGCTATTTATAGGTGCAATGGGTAAAAGTGCACAGTTTCCATTACATGTCTGGCTACCTGATGCAATGGCAGGCCCAACTCCAGTTTCAGCACTAATGCACGCTGCAACGATGGTTACTGCAGGAGTTTATCTATTAGCTAGAATGTTTCCTTTTTACAAAGGCATGGCAAATGAAGCACTAGATATTGTAATGTTATTTGGAGTAATCACTCTTCTCACTGCTGGACTTATAGCAATTGTTCAAGACGATCTGAAGAAAGTTCTTGCTTATTCAACTGTAAGTCAGCTTGGTTATATGGTTGCAGCAATTGGTTCTGGAGCGTACACTGCTGCACTTTTTCATTTGTGGACACATGCATTTTTTAAAGCTCTTTTATTTTTAGGAGCTGGTTCTGTAATCCATGCAGTACATAGTAATAGCATGTTAGAGATGGGTGGTCTAAGAAAAGTGATGCCAAAAACTTTTTCAACTTTTATTATTGGAACAGTTGCACTGGCCGTGACCTCTATACTCACCTAAGAAAGTAAGGCATACTGCTCTAGTCATA
>CACLXG010000006.1 GCA_902610815.1 uncultured Candidatus Actinomarina sp. | reverse complement strand
ATAAAGTTTGTAGTCACCGTTACACTTTCGTTATAAACACCAGGACCAATTAGAACCAAGTCTCCTGTTTTTGCACTATCCACTGCATCTTGTATTTTTGTAAACTGTTCGTTTTTACCAACTTTTAACACATTGTCACTTAAGGTTACTTCGGCAGCTTCTTCTGTGACCACGTAATCTACATCACCTACAACAATTGTGCCAACCATACCTTTATTATTTGTTCCATGATACGGACAATAATATTCATATATGCCCGGCTCATTAAAGGTATGCTCATACTGATCACCTTTAGTGATGATTCCATACTCAAAATAGTCTGATGAAATTGCCTGCCAAGACCCATCACTTGCTATAACATTATGATTGTTTGCCCCTCCAGATTCCCAAATTACGGTTGTACCTGTCTCAACATACAACACTCTTGGTGAAAACTCATCATCAACGACTTTTACAATTTGCGGATCAAGGCTTGCAGCTTCTTCAGAGCCACAGGCAAATAAAAATAAGAGCATTGAAAGGGAAAGAACTCTCAAAAATTTAGACATACCAAATTTTACCCCTCTAATTAATACCAGTCCATTTAAAAGTAGCTTTAGATTTTTTCAGTATTTTATATAAAAGTTAATTTATAAAGCTTGAATCCAATCTTCAGGATTGTCGTCAACAAAAAAGTCTGAAACCAGAGTTGCTTCTGGATCAATCGCATACTGATCAAAATCTGTTACACCTTCTTCTTCTAAAACGTCTTGATCCAAAAAGAAATTCCCAGTACATGTTGAGGAATCTCTTTTTAATACTGCATAAGCAGCATCTGCATAAATAGATGGTTTTCTAGATCCTTTTACCAATTCTTCGCCAATTACATTTCTAACAGCGGCCGTGTCAAGTGAGGTTCTTGGCCAAAGGCAATTAGATGCTACACTGTGTTTTCCAAGCTCTTCAGCTAAGCCATGAGCTACAAGTGACATGCCGTATTTTGCTGTTGTATAAGCAAGTGTAATTCCAAACCACTTCCTCGATATATCAAGTGGAGGAGAAAGAGTTAAGATATGTGAATTATCACCCTTTATTAAATGGGGAATACATTTTTGACTAAGCATAAATGTTCCCCGAACATTAATGTTGTGCATCAAGTCGTATCTTTTCATTGGAGTATTTACTGTATCAGTTAGATGTATAGCACTTGCATTGTTGATACATATATCAATACCACCAAACTTACTCGCTGTTTCTTCTACTGCCGCCTCTACTTGTTCTTCATATCTAATATCACAAACTATAGGAAGAGCATTACCTCCTATTTGCTCAATCTCCTCTGCTGCCGTGAAGATTGTTCCTGGAAGAGTTGGATGAGGTTCTGTTGTTTTTGCTAATATTGCAATATTTGCCCCATCTTTTCCAAGTGCCTTTGCTATTTCAAGACCCACTCCACGCGAGCCTCCACTCATAATTACTGTTTTGTTTTTAAAATATGTCATTTTTATATTCTATTAAAATTGCGTATTCTCTGTGGAGTCTTTTTTGGAAAGTAGTTCTGATTCATCTCCAAGTAAGGCTTCACCAATTCTCTCATAGTAATTTCCACCAACTTCTTGTTGGTGTTTGATACCCGTATAGCCATCTTTTGATAATTCTTTTTCAAAATGTTGGAGTTCTATAATTGCACTCATATTCCCACCCTTGTATTTAGATGCTAGATCATACATGGAGCTTGCTAGTGAATGAAAACCTGCAAGAGAGACAAATTGTAATTTATATCCATACGAATTGAGCTCACTTTGAAAGTTTTCAATTTCTTTTTCACTAAATTTATCTAACCAATTAAATGATGGAGAGCAATTGTAAGCAAGAATTTTATTTGGATGCGACTTCCTTATTTCATCAGCAAATTCTTTTGCAAAGCCTAAATCAGGAGTGTTAGTTTCGCACCAAATTACATCTGCATACTCTGCATAGTTAAGTGATTTTGTGATTGCCATCTCTTCGTTATTTTCAATCAAGAAATATCCATCAGCAGTTCTATTTTTACTCAGATATCTATTGTCTCTGTCATCAAAATCCGAAGTCATCAGTTTAGCATTCAAGGCATCTGTTCTTGCAATAATAATTATTGGAACTCCTGAAACATCAGACGATAATCTCGCTGAATTAAGCTTTTTAATATATTCATGTGTAGGGATTACAACCTTACCACCAACATGGCCACATTTTTTTTCAGAAGCAAGCTGATCTTCAAAATGAATTCCCGCTACTCCAGCATCTATGAATTGATTTGTAAGTTCATATACATTGTAAATTCCACCAAAACCAGACTCTCCGTCAGCAATAATTGGAGGTAACTTTTTTTTATCTAGTTCTGCCATCCTTCTTAGAAGGGTATTGTTAATCTTTTTCACAAAATTTGGAGTACTGTTTGAAGGATAAAGAGACAGGTCTGGGTAAGTATTTACACCCGAGTTGCTCTCTGCTGCTATCTGCCAACCGCTTACATAAACAATTTCATAATCAAGATGGAACATTTGAAGAGCTTGTTGTGCTGTTGCTGCTCCCAAACCAGAAACCCAGGAATCTTTTCTATGAAGAAGACTCATAAGTAGTTCAGACCCAATTTCAGATAAAGTGTGCTCTAGTTTGAACGAAGGTCTTAAAGAACAAATATCATTGACTGAGTAATCTCTTTTTATGCCAGACCATCTATCAGATGATAAGTATTCTTCTACGGTTTCAATTTCGTTAAAAGTTTGATTCATAAATTTAATGTTGGCTTGCAGCCACACTAGCAATTATAACTATAAGGGTCAACACTCCAGCGGATGCAATTAGAACTTCACTTCTTGTAATTTTTATTTTTGGAGCTGCGCTCATTACGCTTGCAAAAAGTAAAATCGCTGCTGAAATAATCAATGCAAAAAGTGGTGCATATTCATGAAAATTTAAAAATATTTGAGCGATAGCTACAGCAATTAGACCACCTACAACTATTGATCCCAGCGGAACTACGATTGAGCCAACAATTCTTTGGCGTATTTTTTGAGCTTCAGTTCCTTCAAAGTCTTCAAGTCCTCTTGGAACCCCAAGTAGCATTGTCAATGAAGATATCACCGCTTGAACAAAAATTGATAAAATCACAACTCTCCAAAAAGCACCTCCAACTACAATTAAATTTATTACCGGATCATCAGGAAGTACAGGTTCTATTGTCTGCCCAACACTATTTATTATAAAAAATGCTGCTGCCGAACCTAAAACTAAGCCTAGGCCACCACCAGTAAATATAGACTCTCTGTCAGAAGTTAGTATGCCAAAACCATCAAAATTTGAATCCAAAAACTTTTTAACATTTAATGAATTAAGTATTCCAAGAAAGCTTGTTGAAAGTGAAATAATTATGACAAAAGATACAGCATTATATTCAGCTATTAACTTCTGTGTTTCTGCTTCGAGTATTAGTCCATCATAGAGATAGGAACTTGAAAGAAGCCCCTGAACAAAGCCGGATATTACTCCAAACCCCAATCCGAATTTTAAAGACCTTAATAATTTTTCACTAATGCTTACAGGGGGTGGTAAATCTTCTTTTATCAAAACTGCAGTTTGAATTGGCTCTACAAGTTTTTCAGGCTCATCTACTTCAACAGGTTCATCTACATGCTCTTCTTCAAGGGCAGGAGCATCTTCGACTGCAACTTGAGCTTCTGTTTCCGTATCAGTAGTAGGCGCTGCTTGTATAGCTTCACCACCAGTCCAACTGCTTAGAACATCATTTACAGAAACCCCAGATGCATCAGCTCTTGCTTGTGCAGACCTTGATACTAGCATTTGAGGGATGCCACTGCTAGAGCTCACTTGTTCTACTAGTTTTTCGTCCATAATAAAATCTATATAATTCTAGTCATTTGAGTTGTTTCTAACTACATCATCAAACGTTTTTTCATCTTGGTACCATCTCATCCAAATAATCAGAATTGAAATCCACAAAATAATTCCTCCACCAAGTTTTAATATCAAACCTGCCAATGTTTGGTCATTAATTACTGATATGCTAAATATGTTATCACTCATGACATATGCTGAATAAAGTGGCTCCGTACCAAAAGCTAGAAAGCTCGCCGGTATTGTTGGCAGTAATGATTGTAAAAATAAATACCCTATTTTTGCAGCAGAATTTATTGGCTTAATTTCATCATTAAATCCTATTACCGGCACCCACATATTTAATGAGACCAAAATCATTATCGAGTGTATAAAAAAATGAGCAATAGTGTTTGTTACCATTAGGTTTACTACAAAGGACCAATGCATCCCAACCATTACAAAATTAAACATAAAAAAAGCAACTACAGGCTTAGACGTAATTTTTAAAGTTTTAATAAACGGTTTGACTGAAATAAGTTCTTTCATATCTCTATGCATACCCATTAATAAAAGAGGAGGGGAAACTAATGCTAAAACAAGATGCTCTACAGAATGAACAGAAAATAAATATTTTTCACCAATATCATGTATTGGGTAATCAGTGAATACCCATAGTGCTAGCAGACCTGAGTACCATGTTTTTCTTTTAGGTTTTTTAAGATGCTCTTTTTTAGTAGTAAATTCAAAAAATACCACAAGAGTTACAATCAAAGCCCATACGTCATAGTGAGGATGCCAAGGTAAGTTCTGCATTTAAAACCTATAAATAATTCGCTGAAGCTCTTTCAACCATGACGATAGTAAAAAGTATCAAAGCTAAAATCATACCGCCAACAAAGAACCTATTGATTGTCTTATTTTCATAACGCAGATGCATAAACCAACCAACTACAATTATGAATTTTCCTACTGCTAAAAATATCAGAAGTGGATCAGTAAAAACACCAACAATGTCTTCTGTGTAATAAAGAGCTATCTCAATTGCAGTTAAAATACCAAGTACAATCGCTATTTGGACATACTTTTTTGGAGTTGGGTGTTCTAAGTGATTTTCAGACATATCAAATTAAGTAAACTACTGTAAACAATACTATCCAAACAATGTCAACAAAGTGCCAGTAAAGCGCAACGAACTCTAGATTCATTCCACCTTCAAGTGTTAAGCCTTTTTGTCTTTGACCAATTGCCCACAATGCTAAAAGCAAGACTACGCCAACAAAAACATGCAATCCATGAAACCCAGTTAATACATAAAAGGATGAACTAAATATATTTGTTGTTAGTTCAAAACCTTTATGGTAAAACTCTGTAAATTCGTATATTTGTCCTGCTAAAAATACTGCACCTAACATGGCTGTTGCTAGAAGCCAAACTCTTGTTTTTTCTTGATCATTTGCTTCTAATGCATTGTGAGCCAATACCATAGTTAATGAACTCATTAACAATATAAAAGAGCTAATAGATGTAAATGGAATATCATATACATCTGTTAATTTCATTCCAGGAAAGTCGCTACCTTTAAATATCATGAAAGTGGTAATTAATGTACCAAAAAATAATATTTCAGTGGATAAAAATACCCACATACCAAGTTTTCTGGTTTCTACACCCGTAGGTTCATGAGGATAGGAGTGAGAGTTACTCATCTGAGTCTAGGTGAATTTCTTCTTCAAGAGGTTCTGTTCCCCAGCCAAACCCTCCTACGAGCAACAACACGGTGCCAATTAAAGCTAATGGAATAGATTTATAAATGACTGCATATCCCAGAAATGGAAGACCAGATGCAAGGACAATAGGGAAGTAAGAAGGATTAGGTAGAGCTATATGCTCACTTGGATTAAGCCCATCCTCTTCTAGTTCTAGAAGCATTTGATCAGTCTCTTCACGTCTAACTGCTCTACCATCTTCGTCTTCAGAATATTTAGTATGCCAGAAGTCATCAAGTGATTTAACAATAGGTGCTGTTGAAAAATTCCAAACAGGTGTAGGCGATGGTATAGTCCACTCTAAAGTTCTAGCATCCCAAGGGTCAAATGGAGCTTTTTCTCCATTTCTCTTTGAGAATATCCAGTTGACCATAAAAACAATTATTGATAATGCAATGATAAAAGCACCAACTGTTACGATTATGTTCCAAAATTGCAAGTTTGTTTCTTCTGCATATACCCAGGTACGCCTTACTTGGCCCTGTAGTCCCAACCAATGCATCGGTCCAAAAGTAAGGTTGAAACCTATCATCATTAGCCAAAAATGTATCTTGCCAAGAGATTCGTTATACATTTTCCCCCAAACCTTTGGAAACCAATAATAAAGTCCAGAAAAAATTCCAAACAAAGCCCCACCAAATAAAACATAATGAAAGTGAGCAACAACATAGTAAGTATCTGTTTGCTGAGTATCTGCAGGAACTATTGAGTGAGTTACTCCACTCAAACCACCAATAACAAACATACCTATAAAACCTAACGAGAATAGCATTGGGGTATTCAGTTTTAGTTTTCCTCCCCATATTGTGCCAAGCCAATTAAATATTTTTACACCTGTTGGGACAGCAATTACCATTGTTGATAAACCAAAACCAGCTTGAGCAACTGGGCTAATTGCAGAAGCAAACATGTGGTGCGCCCATACTCCAAAACCTATAAAAGCAATTCCAAACCCTGCAAAAACTATTGCAGCATAACCAAAGAGTGGCTTTCTTGAGAAAGTTGGAAGTACTTCAGAGACAATCCCGAATGCAGGCAGGATTAGAATATAAACTTCTGGATGTCCGAAAAGCCAGAACAGATGCTGCCATAAAATTGGATCACCGCCTCCTTCTGTTAAGAAAAATGTAGTACCAAATTTTCTATCAAATGTTACATAAAAGAGGGCTATTGCGATTATTGGTAAAGAAAAAGCAAGCAAAAACGATACGGCAAAAGTCATCCAAGTAAAAACTGGCATTCTCATGAATCTCATGCCTTCTGTTCTCATGTTGATAATGGTTGTAATAAAATTAAACGCAGAAATTAAAGACGCAACTCCAAGTATTTGTAGCCCTATAGCCCAATAATCCATCGCAGTCCCTGGTGAGTATTTCATACCTGCATTAGGCTGATAGCCAAACCAACCACCGTTTGGTGCTGACCCTAACCAACCAACTTCCTCGGCTAAGTATCCACCTTCGGGTGCTCCTGCAGTACCGAATATAAATGTAGAATATAAAAATGCCCCTCCAAAAATAAATATCCAGAACGAGAGAGCATTAAGCCTTGGAAAAGCAACATCACGTGCTCCAATTTGTAGCGGAAGAAGGTAATTAAAGAAGGCAGCACTAATTGGCATAATTGCCAAGAAAATCATTGTGGTTCCGTGCATAGTAAACATGGCATTGTATTCTGCTGCTGTTAAGAAATTATTATCTGGTTGTGATAGCTGGATTCTAAGAATGAGTGCTTCAAGTCCACCAATTAAAAGAAAGAAAAATGCTGCATACCCATACATTATTCCAATTTTCTTGTGATCTACTGTAGTTATCCAACTCCATATACCAGTTTCAGAAGAAGGCCTTCTAAAAATACTACTTTGTTTACTTGGTTCAATTATTTTTGTCATTTCAGTGTTCCTAAATACGCAATTAAAGCATTTATTTCTACTTCAGTCAATTCTAGATTAGGCATAAATGTACCCGGTTTTATTTCAGCAGGATTTGCAAGCCATTTGCTAAGATTTTCTTCAGTGTTGTAAAGTGCTGCCCCAGCGAAAACATTTCTATTAGCAAAGTGTGTTAAATTTGGAGCTATTCTATCTCCCTGCACATCCCAAACACCATCAATCACATGACATTGTGTACATCCAGCATTTAGATAAACTTGTTGACCCTCAGCTGCTAAAGAATTACCTTCAAGCTTATTAGCATTTTGTTGTTGATTTTTTACCCATGTTTCAAAATCAGATTCTGAAAGCGAAAGTACACGACCACGCATTTTAGAGTGGCTTAAACCACAATACTCACCGCACTGTGCCCAAAATTCATCCGGAGAATCAGCATGTAAATTTAGATATGTAGTTTGTCCGGGAACAAGATATCTTTTTCCATTTAATTTTGGAACCCAATAATTATGAAGTACATCATTAGACCACATTTCAAGCCTTATAGGTTTGTCGGCTGGAATAACCAATACGTTTGCAGTGGTTATGTCATAGTCTGGATATTTATATTCGAACCACCATTGGTGACCAATTACTTCAATTTTTAGAGCGTCTTCAGGTTCGTTTGCTAAATCAAAAATTGTTCTAACGGTGGGCACTGCAATAACTGCCAAAATAATAACCGGAATAACTGTCCAAAGAATTTCTAATTTAGTGTTTCCATGTATCTGTTTTGGTTCAGGGCTATCTGGCTTTTCTTTAAAAACAAAAACTGAGAAAAGCAATGCACCTTGGACAATTAAAAAAATTACTACAGCTATCCAAAAAGTTAACCAAAATAATTCATCTATTGATCTTGCATAAGGGCCTTCAGGACTTAAAGAGTCTAAAGGTGCATTTTCGATACAAGCATATAAAAATATCAAAGCCAAAAATCTTAAATTCTTTAACTTAAAAATGTTTTTCACAAGCATATTTATATTATCAACAATAATTAAGAATAGCGTTGAAACAGTATATAGTGTAATCATAAGTACTATGTCGTTATGGATACTGTTAGCAAAAAAAACATATCAAAATTTATAAGGCTTTCAAAATTAAGAATTGTTGAGCTTCTATTAATTACAACAGTTCCTTCAATGATTGTATCTATATATGGATTCCCACCTCTTGAATTAATAATATTCACTTTATTAGGTGGAACGTTACTGGCAGTAAGCGCAAATGTTCTAAACCAAATATTTGAAATTGAAACTGACAGACTTATGGAGAGAACAGCAAACAGACCTCTTGTAACTGGAGAGATTAATAAAAAAAGTGCCTATGTTTATTCAATTTCCCTTGGGTTTCTAGGATTTCTAGTTTTGTACACCCAAACAACAGAACTTGCTGCATTTATTGCTCTTTCCGCAAATATTTTTTACTCATTTATATACACTCTTGTTTTAAAGCCAAGAACAAATCAAAATATAGTCATAGGAGGAGCTGCGGGCGCAGCCCCAGTTCTAATAGGGTGGTCTGCTACTGGTACAAATTTAGATACAGGTTCGTGGCTCTTGTTTTTATTAGTTTTTCTTTGGACTCCAGCTCATTTTTGGGCTTTATCAATTGATAAGTTAAATGATTATAAAGATGCAAACTTTCCCATGTTGCCAACTCAAGAATCATACAAAAGAACATCAATATTTATTGGAATATATTCATGCGCAACGGTATTGACTTCACTATTGCTTGCCCCAATTCTTCAACTAGGAATGGTATATCTTTTACTGTCATTAATTTTTGGATTGTATTTGATGTATAAGTCATACCAGCTTTATAGAAAGCAAATTAAAGCAATTTCATATTTTGTATTTTCAAATAC
This sequence comes from uncultured Candidatus Actinomarina sp., assembly GCA_902610815.1. Taxonomy (GTDB): domain Bacteria; phylum Actinomycetota; class Acidimicrobiia; order Actinomarinales; family Actinomarinaceae; genus Actinomarina. The sequence continues at coordinate 34,024 of CACLXG010000006.1, read as the reverse complement.
ATATCTTGCCGTAATTTTTCTATCTATGGTCGCAGATATATTCATAACTTTGAGTAGTATCTAAATATGCAAGAACTACTATTTTCGATTACTTATCCGCCAATACCAATAACTCAAGTTGGTCCAATTTCACTTTCTTTGCATGGTGTTTTTGCTGCTATAGGTTTTTATTTTGGTGCTAATCATGCCTTAAAATTATCAGAAGAGGATGGTGCTGACAGTGAATTATTTTCCGAAGCACTTACTTGGGCTATTTTTGGTGCAATCCTAGGGGCTAGATTTTTTACAATTCCAGCTCAATGGTATGCTAACCCAAATTATGGATTTGATGACATCTTCACTCTTGCAGGAAGCTATTCAATTATGGGCGGGATGGCTGGTGGAATAATTGCTGCCTACTTGAAAATTTCAGTTTTCAACAAACAAGACTTCAAACAGTATGGAGATTATGCTGCCACAGGATTAATACTGGGAACAGTTATTGGAAGAATTGGGGATTTAGCAATTGTAGAGCATTTGGGAAGGGCAACAGATTTCTTCCTTGGTTATGAAATTAAACCAGGTTATGATGTTGCACCTCAACATAATTCCCTTGAGTGCTTTGAACCTCTGACAACATGTGGAACTTATCACCACGTAGCCATGTACGATTTACTCCTTGCATTGCTGATCTTTTATATTTTTAGAAATCTTCAGTCTCGTTTTACTTTTGGTAGAGGTTCTTGGATTGGGCTTTGGGCTGTATGGTATGGGTCTCAAAGAGCTGTTCTTGATACATTAAGATTTGGAATGGGTGATTCAACAATTGGAAGTTTTACTTGGAATCAAATTGGCGGATTGATGTTGGCAATAATTGGATTACTTATATTTTTAAGAAATAAAGATTTTAAAACAAACTAACAAGAAACAGAATATAGGCGACAATAAATAAATATCCGAGTAGGGAATTTCTTTTTATTAGATTTCTTGAAAGAAAAATTACAATAAAAGAAACAAAATACATAATAAAAAGCTGATAATCAATTACAGAGCTAATTTCACCAGGACTTATCATTATTGCAGTTGCTCCGACAAGTCCGATATTAAATAAATTTGAACCAAAAATATTTCCAAATACTATATCGGGTTTACGCATCTTTGCTGCTGAAATTGTTCCAGCAACCTCTGGCAGGCTAGTGCCGATTGCAATAATTGTTGATCCAATAATTAATGAAGACACTCCAAATAGTTCAGCAATTTTAACAGCATTGTCTACAACTAATTGGCTACCGTAGAGAGTTGCAAGAAGTGATAATCCACCTCTTAACCAAATGTAACTTTTTTCTTCCCCAAGTATCTCTCCTTCATCGACACTCTCAGTACTGATCATTTTATAAATGACATAGATCACAAAAATTAGTAAAACTGCTCCAAGTAAAAAAGGAAACTCATTGGTAAGCACATAAGTAGAAACAAAAACTGTTGTAAGTATTGCCATCCATACTGGACTGATTTGATTTAATTTTATTTTTTGCGAAAAATCTTTAGGCAATGCTAAATATAAGACAGCTACTACAAGTAAAGAATTAGCAATATTGGAACCTACTATATTGCCAATACCAAGATCTAGGTCACCCTTCAGCGCAGCCCCAGTGCTTGCAAAAAGTTCAGGAGCAGAAGTGCCAAACCCAATAAATGTTGCACCAATAATCGAACTCGGAAGTTTGAATTTTAAAGCTATTTGGACTGCAGAGCTAACCATTTCATCAGCTCCCTTTACCAGTAAGACTAATCCAATCGAAAATCCAGCAAGAAGAATGACTATTTCCATGATTTCAATTTTCTATTTAGAATCTCTCCATGCAATCCACTCTTTTACTTGTGTGAGGTCGTATCCTGGTCCATTCACAGCAAGCGTAACTTCAGTTGCACCAGCTTCTAGCAAATCATCTGCCAAATCTATTCTTTTTATATCAATTCCAATTGATCTTTTGATTTCATTTGGATCTCTTCCTACTTTGTCACACCAGTCATTAAGTACATTATTTTTGTGTGCGACTGTTTCAATCCCACTTCTTTCTTCAGTTTTTGTTGCAAATCCATGCCATATATCTGCATACTGAGCCACTAATCTTAAAGTAACTTTTTCTCCACCACCACCGATTAGAATAGGGATTTTTCGTTTAGGTTGAGGATCGAGTTTCCCCATTCTGTTTACAATTCTTTCGAGTGATTTTTCTAATTCCTTTAACCTCCATATTGCAGTGCCAAATTCATAACCATACTCTTCATAGTCTTGTTCGAACCAGCCTGAACCTATTCCAAAAATTAATCTACCATCTGATATATGGTCAACAGTTCTAGCCATATCAGCAAGTAGTTCTGGATTTCTATACGAGTTACATGTTACTAAAGGACCTATCTCGACAGAATTAGTTACCTCCGCCCAACTTGAAAGCATTGTCCAGCATTCAAAATGTTTACCTTCACGTCTTTCTCCTTCGGCCCACTGGGTTCCATCTTCTTTGTATAAGGGGTAAAAATGATCCCAATTGTAAATTACATCTGCACCTATTTTTTCAGACTCGATTGCAGCAGCCCTTATTTGATCATACTCAGCATGTTGTGGTTGTAAAAATACAGCTATTCTTGGTTTCATATTTATTCTCCTTACAGTTCAAATTTAGTATTAATAAACTCATCCTTTATTGTGTTTTTAAATTTTATATTCGCATTCATTCGCTCAATATTTTGCTTTGTTATTTTTTCGGCTGATGGAAGTGGATTTTCATTAACAAAAGATTTAATTTCTTCACTCAGTAACTCGTCATATATTGATGGCAAAGAATCAAGTATTCGTGATGCTGTCCATCCAGGCATTAATTCAAGCAAGGCACTCCAATTATTTTTTATTTCTATAAACCCAATAGAAGCATTCTTACTATTTGAAAGTAAAGTAGCGATTATATAAGGTGCATCCGCTCCTCTGATTGTTTGATCCAAAATTGCTCCAATTACATTTTTTGGAGTATCAGGGTTACTTAATGTACCGATGACCCCTCTGTATCTTGCTTCTATTTGTGGTGATGACGAATTTTTAAACTTTTCAATATATATTTCTGAGGAACACTCTTGATTCATTCCAGAAATTGACAACACTAAATTAAAGTAATTTCCATCAGCGTATTTTTCATATTCATTTGAAATAAATTGATTTGCAAAAAATTCAATAAATTTTGAATCTTCAGTTATCTTTGCATAAGTGCCACACAGCAAGGATCTTAACTGGGATTCTTCTTGATCGAATTTATCTTGATACTCTTTTCCTAAAGTTTCTATTAATGGATAGCTGAAGTCTTTTACATAATTTTTAAAACTATCATTTTCTCCAATTTTTGCAAAGGTAGAAAAGATGCTGCTAATTAATGACCAAATATTGACATCTTTTTCGCCGGTGTATAAGTTTAAAAGTTTGATAAAAAGTGATAGATTTAACTCACCTATTCGCAATGCCATCCAAGAATCTTCTAAAATTCTGTATTTTTCATTTAAGTCAAGTTTTTCAAAATTTGATAATATTTCTTCAAAGATATCTTCACTATATGATGAGTGGAAAAATGACCAACCACCATTATTTATAAAAGGAATTGCACCATCATTTTCAATCATCATTGAATCAGAATCCATAACCAACTTATTAACTTTATCGTTATCCAAGTATCTAATATTCAACGGCACGCTCCAAAGAGAGTTGTCGGTGCTTCCATCAATCAAGTATTTCTTTTGAGATATTTTAAAACTGGAACCTTTTTTTTCGATATTTACAATTGGATACCCCTCTTGTTTTATCCATGTGGGAAGAATTTCACTAAGGTTATAAGAGCTTGCACTTGTAAGTTCGTTCCAAAGGTCAGAAGAGTGTGTATTTTTATACTCATATTTTTTAAGATATTTTCTCACACCATCCTTGAAAGTTTCTTCACCTATAAATGTTTCAAACATCCTGAGTACGGTAGAACCTTTTTGATAGGTTAATACATCAAACATTTCCTCTGCTTCTTCTGGTGTTTTTACTTCGAACTCAACTGGCCTTGAAGACTTTAGAGAGTCAACTCCAAATCCTCTTGACCTATCTAGGTTCATCTGATTCCACAATTTAAACTCGGGGTAAGTAGCTTCTGAAGCTATAACTTCCATTAAACTTGCAAATGCTTCATTCAGCCAAATACCATCCCACCAGTTCATGGTTACCAAGTCCCCAAACCACATATGAGCCAATTCGTGAGCAATGACTTCAACAGACCTTGATAATTCTGCTCTTGTTGCTTTTTCTACATCAATAAGCAGTAGCGTTTCACGAAAAGTTACGGCCCCAACATTTTCCATTGCACCCATAGCAAAATCTGGTATTGCTATAAGATCTAATTTTGATCCTGGATAATTTATCCCATAGTACTCCTCAAAGAAATCCAGAATTTTTATAGCAGCTGTGCCAGCAAAATTAGTTTGGTCAGAAAAACCTGGCCTATGCACTATTCCTACGTCAGTTGTTTTCGAAGACCCTATTTTAGAAACTTCTAATTTACCAACAACAAAAGCCACTAGGTATGTCGACATTCTCATAGAGTCAACAAACTTAGTTGTAGTTCTATTGTTTTCAGTTGATTCATTCAACACTTTTTCATTACTAATTCTTATCAAATCACTGTCTGTGGTTAAAGCTATGGAAAATATAGCTTTAAATTCTGGCTCATCCCAACAAGGAAATGCCATTCTCGCTGCTGTTGGTTCGAATTGAGTAGTCGCAATCCAAACATCTTTATCTTCTGAGTCTTTAAAGCTACTCCTGTAAAATCCTCTTAATTCATCAACTATCGTCGCCTTGAAATCAAGATAAAGTTGCCAATCTCCTTGAGTAACTTTTTCTTCGAAAATAAGTGAAACTTTCTCTTCTTCAGGTAAATAATTAATTGAAGCCTCAATATGTTCACCTGAGTCATTTTCTATAAAAGCATTTTCTATATCAATTCCTAATGAGTGAAGCTGTAATTCTTTTGTTTCATCAACTATTTCCAAAAAAACAAGTTCTTTGCCCACGTAGCTAAATTCTTCTAAATGAATATCTAGATTGATTTCGTATCTGTGAGGTATTGCTATTTTTGGTAGCCTAATGTTTTCATTCATTTAAAAATATTAGTAAGAATTTAAATCAATCCCAGTCCATGTGGGTAAATTCGTCAGAATTTTTAAATTGCACTTGATGTGCACCGAAATAATCTCTTTGTGCTTGAATTAAAGCAGAGGGATTAAATGTACTTGATGTTCCTACAAACCAATTGTATGAAGAATTTATAACAGGAATTGAGATGCCACTATCAATACACGATTTAATTACTTCTTTTGCATCATTGAGATTATTCTGTAATAAATCTTGAATAGAAGAGGTTTTAGTAATAGGGTTTAGCAATTCTGCATTATCCAATTCATTTAGAAGGTCAGATCTAATAATGCAACCAGCTGACCAATTTTGTAAGACTTCTTTCAAATCTATATCTAATTGCTCTTTGTTACTCACATGCTGGATAAAGAGTAAACCTTGAACCATTGTTGCTAGTCTTGCAAAGTATATTGCGTTGTTTAAAGATTCTGAAGAAATATCTATTAACCGTCCATCAATATTTTTTGACCAGAAGTTTTCATAGTTACTCTCTACTCTTGCATTGAATGCTTCAAAGACACTTGGCAATGGAAAACCATAGTTTAGTGATGTCTCAACTGTTAGTTTGCCTGTTCCTTTATGATTTGCATTAGATTTTATTTGATCAATTAAATAGCCTGAATCGTTCTTCTTTAATAAAATTTCTGAAGTTATTTCAATTAAGTATGAAGATCTGTTTTTTGTGGAAAATTTCTTGAAAAAGCCACTGATCTCAATATTGGTATAGTTTGCTTTTTTTAAAATATGGTAAGCCTCAGTAATAATTTGCATTTCAGCATACTCAATACCGTTATGAAGCATTTTAATAAAATGGCCAGTTCCATAACCTTTATAAAGCCCAATACTTGGTGAGTTTTCATAACTCGCAGCTATTGAAGATAAAGAATCTTTTAATTCACCATTAATTGATTTCTCTGAACCAATCATTAAGGCCGGGCCATTTCTTGCACCCTCTTCTCCTCCCGAAACACCCATTCCTATAAAATCTATCTCTTTCTCAGCACACAGATCTCCTAGTCTGTTGCTGTCAAGATAATATGCATTACCCCCGTCAATCAATATGTCGTTTGGTTCGAGATGGTTTATTACTTTATTTGCCATATCGAATGTTGGTTTACCTGAAGGAATTAACATAAGGATTTTTCTTGGTTTTGGTAAAGATTCTATAAAGTTCTGAATGTCAGTAGAACCAGAAATGTTTCCATGAGAGTCTTTCTCTATGAGAGAATTAATTTTATCTTCAGATTTATTAAACACATGTACAGGAGTTCCCTTTTCAGAAAAGTTAAGAGCAATATTGCTACCCATTACCCCTATGCCAATTAAACCAATAGATTCAGTCATGATAAAAGTTTAACAACATCTTTTTGAAGCAAATTTTCTAAGTAATAATTTCTAATTTCTACCAATACTTCCAATCCTTCCTCTGTATTCTTTACACTCACGATAGAAGAATACTTGTGAAGCTGATCTAAGTCCTTAGGTGATATTATTAGTGAAACTTCATTTAGATTACCAAAAACGTTTGTTGTAATTTCAGAAATTAAGTTTTCAATGTTTGTCCCTTTAGTTGACGATACAAATATTGCATTAGGATATTTTTCCATCAAATAATTTAAAGAAGGCTTGTCAATTCTATCTATCTTATTAAATACCAATACTTCAGGTACGTTCGCTTCAATCTGGTCTAATACTTCATGCACGGTGCTTATATGCATTTCTGGGATTGCAGATGCTGCATCAACAACATGAATAAGTAGATTTGCTTCTTTAACAACAGTAAGCGTTGATTTAAATGATTCGATTAATGTTGTTGGAAGATTTTGAATAAAACCCACCGTATCTGAAAGTATTATGTGTTCATTTATTCCATCAATTTTTAACTCTCTTTGCAAAGAATCAACTGTTGCAAATAACTCGTTAGCTACGTATGTTTTAGATGATGTAATTTTTTCAAGCATCGTTGATTTTCCAGCATTCGTATAACCAACAATTGAAACCAGTGGTGTATTATTTTTCTTTCTAAGGCTAGACTGAACCTCTCTTTGTTTGCTAACTTTTTTAATTTCCCTCTTTAATTTATTAATTCTGTGATCAATTAATCTATTGTCTGTTTCAAGTTTTGTTTCTCCTGGTCCTCTTGTACCTATACCACCGCCTTGCTGATTTAAAGTCTTACCCAAACCAGCTAAACGTGGCTTTAGATAAATTGATAAAGCTAACTCAACTTGTAAACTAGCTTCTTTTGACTGTGCGTGAAGAGCAAATATGTCAAGAATAAGACCAGTTCTATCTACTACGTCACACTTAAATAAAGATCGCAATTCTTTCTGTTGATTTGGAGTCAATTCGCAATCAAACAAAACCACATCAATATCATTTGCATCTGAGATATCCACCAGCTCTTTTATTGAACCTTTTCCAATAAAAGTTTTAGGATCAATTTTTTCAACTCTTTTAGTTTGAATTATTGTAGGACTTGATCCAGCAGTTTTTACTAAATTAACCAATTCTTTAAGAGACTCTTCCTTATCAGCTCTTATTTCATTTTTTAAAACTATTCCAATTAGTAATGCTTTTTGAGTAGTGACAAAGATATCTCTGTCAGATACCGTTAAAAGTCTTCTGTCTGATTGGTTAGGATTATTTCTTTGATTCAATTATTTCATTATAGGTAATTGGCCATTTTCAGATGATTTTGAAAGTTCTTCTTCAGCAATAATTTGTGATTCTCTAACAGCTAAAACTACTTTCCCAGTTGGTGGCCAGATAAATTTCCATGCACCACTAGCTACAGCCCAGAACTGCTGCCCCGTATCAACATCAATGAGAGGCAGAGCCTCCGAAGTTTTTTCACTACCAGCTGGAACAAGAAGTCCTGATTTAGTAATTGTCTCTTCTTTTAGGTGACCAACTCTCCAGCCAGGGGAAACCTTGAATCCTGCAGGTGCTTCTTGCACTTCATCTAATAAGCTTTTTTCTTCTGCCATTTTCTAATATTAAACATATATATCTTATAAAGTAGCGGAGGTGGACAGGAATCGAACCTGCCAAAGACTTTTACACCTTTCAACAGTTTTGAAGACTGTGGAGCCCACCAGGCGCTCATTCACCTCCGTACTTAAGACTAGTTATATAAAAAAAATTATATTGAATAGAATTAAAGTAATGAATAATTTTCAAATAGAATTTAAAAGACTTAAAGCCGACAGAGGCTTGAGCAATAAACAGATAGCTTCTTTTACTGGTGTAAAAGTAAAAGAAGTAAAGCAGTGGGAGGCTGGAACAAGCTTTCCTACAGATAAAAAAATTATTAATGCTCTTGAGGGGCTTCTCGGTACTGAAATAACACATACTCTTGATGGATTCTCAACAGAACAATTAAAGGAAGTAGGTTCATTATTAACAGAGGAAAGTCTCTTCTCAATAAAAAATAATGATGTGCAAATTAAACAAACTAGAATTGATAAATTTCGAAATACCTTCCAAAGAAAAGAAACAACACTTAATGATTTTGATTACAAATCTATTGAGGTTTCGGAGGTTAAGGAAGATACTCTAGAAGAATATATTAAAAAACCAATCCAAACTACTAATCTCCTTGAATTTTCTGATGAAGAACCATATATATATGATCAAAAACAAATTGGTTTTTATTTCACTCGCAATCTAAAAACAACGGCTTTGCTCTTGGTACTTTGTATTGTTCTTTATAATTCATTCTCCTTATTTTGGGATTCACTAAAAACATTTTTAGATAATTTATTGTGAAAGTCGAGTCTTACGCAAAAGCAGGGCTTTTCTTATCTATAGCATCAATTTTGGCTGGAGCCTTTGTTAGAGCTACTGGGTCTGGCGATGGCTGTGGAGCAACATGGCCAACATGTAAAGGAAAGATAATTCCCGCGTTATCAGATACATCAGAATTAATTGAATTTTCCCATCGTTCTGTAAGTGGAGTTTTATTAGTCGTTACTTTGATTATTTTTGCAAAGACTAGAGGATTTCCAAAAGATTCTTTGGTAAGAACGGTAACTAACTTCCTCACTTTTTTCGTAATTTTTGAGGCCCTCATTGGAGCAATAATTGTCATTTTTGAATGGGTAGGTCTCAATAGTTCACTACCAAGGATAATTGCAGTTCCAATTCATTTAGTAAATACATTTGGTTTACTTGGAAGCTATGCAATATTATACAAAATTCTTCAAGACGACATTGAGAACATAAGACCCATGTTTAATAAAAACTTTATACTAATTTCTTCTTTGTTTCTACTGAGCGGAGCAACTGGCTCAATCACTGCTTTAGCTGATGTCTTATTTCCAAGTGCTTCATTTATAGAGGGATTTTTAGCAGATTTTGATAAAACATCTGAAGTACTGACAAGATTAAGAATTTTACATCCTATTGTTTCCTCCATACTGTCAATAGTTCTATACGTTTACGCAACTGGAATAAGCAAAAATTATAATGTAAGGGTTAAACCATTACAATTATTAATAATTATTGCGGTATTTCTAGGTGTGCTGAATGTTCTAACTAATATAATTTTGCCTTTAAGCATATTACATCTTGCAATTGCCGACTTTTTGTGGATTTCTTATATATATGTAAGCATTGATCTTTCTAAAAATAATTTATTTATCAATTCGCTTTAAATTAATTCCTTGTATATTATTCACCTTTGTAACTGATTAGCAAGCATAAAGGTCAAAATACTGATGGTGACTAAAACAATACCTTCAAAGCCAAAACCAGAGGCTAAAGAAGCTGATTTTTCTAATGAAGATACTACTTTAACTCCTGAACAGGAGAAGGCTGCTCGTGAAAAAGCAAAATCCCTAACAAAAAAATTGGCTGATGATAAAGGAAAACTTACTACAGACCTAGTTAGCCAGTATTTGACTGCAATTGGAAACTTTGACCTATTAACTGCAGAGCAAGAAGTTGAATTAGCTCAGAAAATTGAATCTGGTGAAAAAGCTGCAGTGAAGTTGCAAAAGAAACAATTTAAAGATAAAAAAGGTGAAATCCGTTTAAAAAGAGATAGAAAAAAAGGAGCCGAGGCCAAAGACGCTTTCCTTACTGCAAACCTAAGATTAGTTGTCGCTAACGCAAGAAGATATGCAAACACCTCAGGTATAGATTTTCTAGATTTAATCCAGGAAGGAAACCTTGGTTTAATACGTGCCGTTGAAAAGTTCGATTGGCGTAAAGGTTTTAAATTTTCAACTTATGCAACTTGGTGGATTAGACAAGCTATTACAAGAGCTATTGCTGATAAGTCAAGAACAGTAAGAATCCCTGTACACCTACATGACACAATGGCTGCAGTCCGAGCAGCACAAGCTCAACTTAAGGCTGAACTAGGTAGAGATCCAAAACCACAAGAGATTGCTAAAGAGGCAGGAGTAGGGGTTGACAAGGTAGAACTAGCTTTAAGTGTTGCTGATACAGTTTCGCTAGAACAACCTGTCGGTGAAGACGGTGCACAGCTTGGTGATTTTATCCAAGATGAAGATGCTAGCGATCCTTCATTAATTGTTCAAGATTTAGATGTAGCGGAAAGTCTCAGAGATAGTATTAGCAGACTTCCTGAAAGAGAAGGAAGAATCTTAGCTTTAAGATATGGTTTTTACGATGGCGTCCCAAGAACACTTGAAGAAATTGGTGAAGAGTTTGACCTGACCCGAGAAAGAATCAGACAGTTAGAAAAACTGGCTCTCTGCAGGCTTCGTCACCCATCTTTTGGGATTAGAGAACAAGACTTAGTCTAACTTTTTAATTTTATCTTTACTCTTTAAATTGGTAATCTATATTACATGTTCGAACATCTCGAAATTGCAATTGACTCAGCAATAGATAGTGGAGCAAAATATTCTGATGCAAGACTCTTAATTTCTAAATCAAGAAGCATTGCAGCAAAAAACGGAGAAATTGAAAATTTTAATGAGAATGAAAAAATTGGGATTGGAATTAGAGCTTTAGTAGGCTCTTCTTGGGGTTTTTATTCCACATATGATTTATCTAACGAATCTTTAAAACAAGCAGGAAAAAAATCTTTTGAAATAGCTAAAGCATCTGCAATGGTTGCTGGAGAAGAATTACCATTTGCAGATGTACCAGTAGTTGAAGATACCTATACGACTCCACACGAAGAAAATCCTTTTTCAGTCTCTAGTTCTGAACAAATTGACCTTTTAATCTCATCTACCCAAAAGATGAAAAAACTTGGCAGCTCAAGAGCTTTTGGAAGATTAGATTTTTGGGATACAGAAAAGTGGTTTGCTTCAAGTCAGGGGCATAAAATATATCAAAATATTATTGAATCCGGAGGAGGAATATCTTCATTATCAGTAGGTGATGGCGAAACCCAAATAAGGTCATATCCTCAATCTTTTGGTGAATATAGAACTGGTGGCTGGGAAGTAATAAAAAGTTTTGAATTTGAAAGACATCTAGACAGATTGGCAGAGGAATCCCAAAGGCTTTTGGTAGCTCCTCAATGTCCCCAAGGAACGATGGACTTGATCCTTGAGGGTAGCCAGCTTGCTTTACAAATTCATGAATCTGTAGGACATGCTATTGAGCTTGATAGAATTTTAGGTTGGGAAGCAGCTTATGCTGGAACCTCTCATTTAGATTTAAAAAAATTAAATAAGCATAAATATGGTTCAGAATTAATGAATATAGTTGCTGACGCCACACTTCCTGGAGCACTTGCAACATTTAAATACGATGATGAAGGAACACCTGCCCAAAGAGTTGATATTGTAAAAGAAGGAATTTGGACTGGAGTTTTGTCAGGTAGAGACAGTGCTGCTGTTGCTGGAGTACCACCGGGTGGTATGGTTCGTGCAGATGGTTTTGGAAGATTGCCCATGGTAAGGATGACTAATGTTGGTCTGCTTCCAGGTGACTCATCGTTAGATCAAATTATAGAAGCTACAGATGAGGGAATCTATATGGAAACTAACCGCTCTTGGTCCATAGATGACTTAAGATTAAATTTTCAATTTGGATGTGAAGTTGGTTGGTTAGTTAAAAATGGAAAAATAATTGATATGGTAAAGAACCCGACATATACGGGGATTACACCTGAGTTTTGGGGAAATATGGATATGTTGTCAGGTGAAGAAGAATGGGTGTTTTGGGGAACTCCAAACTGTGGCAAAGGACAACCAAGCCAAATTGGGCATACTGGACACCCTGCTTCTCCAGCAAGATTTAAAAATACGCGTATTGGAGTTCGTGGATGAAAATTTGGGAAGATTTACTTCAAGATATTGAAAAAAACATTCCTTCTGATACAGAATGTGAATTAAAAATGATGCATTCAAAAAGTGCATTAACTAGGTTTGCTAATTCTCAAATTCATCAAAATGTTGATGAAGAATCTGCCGACGTATTTTTGACATTACACAATGATTCTAAAACTGTAACTATGTCAACTAATTTAACAGCATTAAAAAACCCACAAGAATTTGTTTCTAAAGCTATGGACTCTTTAAGTAAAAGCCCAATAGACAAAGGTTGGGCTGGTCTTCCTGATGCCTCACAATCCTATAATGGTTTTTCCAAACTGGTTGAATCATCACCTGATGAAAGGGCAAATAAGGTTCGAGAATTTGTTTCCGAGGGAAAAGATATGAACGCTGCAGGATACTGTTCTAGCTATATAAATAATTATTTTGTATGGAATACTAATGGGTTAAATTCTTCTGATTCATCTAGCAGCGCATTCATTGATGGAATTTTTAGAACAGAATCATCAGCCGGGTCTTCCCATAGGGGAGGAATAACATTGTCAGATATAGAAGCTCATCATGCTGGTAGTGAAGCAGCAAAACTAGCAATTGACAGTGAGAACCCAGAGGACATAGAACCAGGAAACTATGAAGTAATTCTTGGTCACGAAGCAGTAAGCACGATATTGGTTTTTCTTGGAGTTTATGGTTTTAATGCAAAAAGCAAAATTGATGGAATGAGTCCAATAACCATAGATGAAAACCAGTTTGATAGTCAAATAAACATTATCGACACTCCAGAGGATAATGAATCAATTGGGTTTAAGATTGATGCGTCCGGATCAAAGAAAAAAAACTTAGAAGTTGTCAAAGATGGAGTTTCAAAATCTTATTTTCATACTAGGCGAACAGCAAAGGAATTAAGTGCTGAAAACACTTTTCATGAATTGTTTGGTTGGGGAGAAAATTTTGGCGGAATAGGTACAAATATTAAGCTTTCAGAGGGTAATGCTTCACAAAAAGAAATGATAAAAAGTGTTAAAAAGGGTATTTACATAAATGAGTTTTGGTACTGCAGGGTTTTAGATCCAATCACTCAAGTTGTAACTGGGTTAAATCGAAATGGATCTTTTTTGATTGAAAATGGAAAGATAGTTAAACCTGTTGGTAGGTTAAGATTTACGCAAAGCTTTATGGCTTCACTTGCACCCGGAAATGTTTTATCTATTGGGGATAAGTCGAGATATGCAGATTCAGAATTTGGAGAAGGTATGTTAAAAGTACCACCCCTACATTTAAAAAACTTTAATTTTACAGGTGGAGTTTCTGGATAATAAATCATATTTTGATGGTGATAAACCACTGATTATTCCTCATCGCGGAGGATCAAATATAGTACCTGAGAATACACTCCATGGTCTTGAGCTAGTAATTAAAGAAGGATTTTCGCATTTTGAAACTGACTTACGTATGTCTAAAGATGGTGAAATATTTCTTCATCATGATGAAACTTTCGACAGAACGACGAATGTATCTGGAAAAGTCCAGGACTTTAATTGGAGTGAAATTTCAAAAATTAATGCTGGGTATAAGTTTTATGAAAAAAGTCAACAAAAAGATAAAACAACTAATTTTGTTAGGTTAGTTGATGCCTTAAAGATGAGTGAAAAGTTAAAATTTAATCTTGATCTAAAGCAAACGGGAATGGCAAAAAAGGTTGTAGAAATAATAAACTCTCTAAATGCAAAAGAAAGAGTATTAGTTTCATCATTTAGCCCGAAAAGATTAGACGAATTTTTAAATGTAAGCAAGGGAGAAATACTAACCTCTGGAACTTTTCGAGAAAATGCTATTGCAAGATTTTTACCTTTACAAAAAAGAAATTTCAAGGTTCAAGCACTCCAAGCTCCATTTAGATGGAGGGGGATACAAGTTTATTCAAAAAAACTAGTAGATTTTTGTAAATTAAACAATCTTCAACTACATGTATGGACTGTAAATTCTATAGAAAATTTTAAAACTTGTTTAGAAATTGGATGCGATGGCGTTATAACTGATGAGCCAATTTTATTTCGTAATTATTTAAATAAATAAAAATATTTAGATAGTATTTTGCTTTATAAAATCTTCAGCTTTTTTAAAAATGTGATTTTTTCTTTCTGGATTAAGACGATCGAGAGATCTTGTAAGTAATGCAAGTCTTGGATTATTTTCATAAAACTCCCTATTCTTTTCTGTAAATTTCCAATACAAACCATCAAGAGTGTCACACCAATCACCTTTTTTGTAGTTACTCATTTTCAGGATATAATTTGAACCACATGTATATGGTTTTGTAGACATCATTCCTCCATCAGCATATGTAGCCATCCCAAAAACATTCGGAACCATAACCCAATCTGAAGAGTCTATATACATTTCCATAAACCATTTATAGATTTCTTTAGGATCTACTCCACATAAATTCATAATATTACTTATAACCATTAACCGTGGAATGTGGTGTATGTAACCATCTTTAAGAGTAGTTTTTATACAGTCATCAAGCGGATCAATGCCAGTTGTTCCGTCGTACCATGATGAAGTTAGTTTTTTTGAATGTTTCCAGTAATTACTTTTTGATTGTAAAGCGCCTTCTTCATGATAGATTCCCCGAATGAATTCTCTCCAACCAATTACTTGCCTAACAAACCCCTCTACCGAGTTCATAGGTACATTATTTTTTTCAGCATACTGTAAAGTTTTTTTTATGACTTTATCAGGCGTTAAAAGACCTATGTTTAAAAAGGGGCTTATGCAGCTGTGAAAAAGAAAATTTTTCTCTTCCAGCATTGCGTCTTCGTAAATTCCAAAGTTTTCAAAACGAACTTTAAGAAAATTATTAAGCTGTTCTTCGGCTCCAGCCCTGTTTACAGGAAACCAAATATTTTCTAAATTTCCTGGATGATCATCAAAATTGTTAATAATAAGTTTTTTAATTTCTTCATCATATTTTGATTTTTTAAAAACAATCATTTCAGGTGGTTCTACATTTTTAGGTATTTTTTTTCTATTATCTTCGTCAAAAGACCATTTTCCACCGACTGGCTTTCCATTTTCATCCATTAAAATATCTAAATTTTTTCTAGCTTTTTGATAAAAGGAAGACATTCTATAAACTTTCTTTCCTTTTGCCATAGAAACAAATTCATTTCTTTCAAATATAAACATTGGTGATTGGAAAATATTTACTGTTACATTTGCAGCTTTTAATGCTTTAAGAAACTCTTCTTCAAAAGCTTTATCTTCTATTTCGAAAATATTGATTTCAGATAGCTTTTTCTTTTTTAGGAATTTAATTAGAGAGTCGACATAACTTTCTCCCTTTTTATGACTTGAAAGTTCAAAATAATTTACAGATATAGATTCATTTTCCAGTTCATCTCTATATTCACGCATACCAGTGAGAAACAAATAAAGCTTTAATTTATGATGTTTAAAATAGGTACAAAGACCAAAGTCCTCAGCCATAAAGACTTCAGTACAGCCATTTTTTTTTAGAATTTTTGGATTAAATAGCTGACTTCCAAGTATTACAAAAAATTTGCTTCCCATCTTAACCAAGAATAGTTTACCATTGTAATGTAGAAGCTATAATTCTGCGGATCTTGAAGGGGGGAAATGCATCAAGAAATATTAGACAGTGGTTTTATACCAAACCAAATATGTGAAAAGCTACCAGCAAGCTTTGATGATATTGAAAACCTTGCAAGCGAACTTCCAAAAGTACTTGCGAATGAACAAATTGTCGAAAGAGTAAAACAATTAGGGCAAGAAAAAGATATCAGCAATCTAAATATCAGTGAATTGGAAAGAGCGATGCTACTGTATTCCTACATAGGTCACGCATATATGTGGGGAAAAAAACATGTTGAAAATACAATCCCTAAAGAGCTTGCTACAACATGGTTTGCTATATCTGAAAAATTAGAAAGACCACCTATTCTTTCCTATGCATCATACGCCTTAAATAATTGGAAAATGCTTGATGATACAAAGCCTTTTGATCTAGAGAATATAGTAATCATGCAAAATTTCTTAGGAGGAGTAGATGAAGATTGGTTTATAATGATTCATGTTGCCATTGAGTATGAAGCAAAAGTCATACTTTCAAATTTAAAATCATATTTTCTTGATGAAAATTTGGACAAATCATTATTAGAAAAATCCTTAGAGAGTATTAAAAAAATCAACTCAATTATGAATCGAATGCCTGAAAAATGTGACCCATTTATTTACTACAATCGCGTGAGACCATACATCTTTGGGTGGAAAAATAACCCTGCTACACCAGAGGGTGTAATTTATGAGGGTGTTGAAGATTACAATGGAGAACCTCAACTATTCAGAGGTGAAACAGGAGCACAAAGTTCAATTGTTCCCGCACTCGATGCTCTTCTCGGCGTCACGCATTCCAATGATCCACTAAGAGAATACTTGGATGAGATGAGATTGTATATGCCTAAAGAGCATAGAGAATTACTCAATGGTCTAGATGAATGGTCAGAAAATAAAAGAAAAAATCTAAGCATAGATGAAAAATCCAGGATGATCATTAATGAAATAATAAATGAAGTCCATACTTTTAGAGATAAGCATCTGGAATATGCAAGAGTATATATTTTTGAACAGTCTCTAACAAATAATTCAAACTCAAATATTGTTGGAACGGGTGGTACACCTTTTATGAAGTATCTTGATAAGCACCTACAAGAAACAGTTCCATCAAATGATTAAAAAGCTAGGTATACCAAAAGAAGTAAAACAGGACGAAGGCAGAGTTGCTTTAATTCCTGAACATTTAACTCAATTTACTGGTTTAGCAGATATTTTTGTTGAAACACAAGCCGGAGTTGGCTCTGGTTTTACTGATGAAGACTATAAACAAGCTGGAGCAAAAATTGTGTCTTCAGCAGAAGAACTTTATGGAACCGCACAAATAATTTGTAAAGTCAAAGAACCTCAATCTGAAGAGTTTGAACTCTTAAATTCTGAACATGTATTATTTGGTTATCTTCATCTTGCATCAAATCTTTCGCTTACAAAAATACTATTAGAAAAAAAATTAACAGGAATTGCTACTGAAATGATTATGAGTGGGAAAGAGTATCCACTGCTAATTCCTATGTCAAAAATTGCTGGTAATCTAGCAATCCAGAAAGGTATGCAATTTTTAGAATACTCTTCAAAAGGGAAAGGACTGCTTCTTTCATCAATATCTGATGAAAGAAATTCAAAAGTTACTGTTATTGGTTGTGGCGAAGTTGGTAGAAGCTCAATTCATAAATCTATTCAGGTTGGTGCATCTGTTACTGCGATTGATATAAATGAAGATATTTTGAATGAGTTAAAGAATCAGTATGGAGAAAACATCACCACTTTAGTCAGTGGAAGTGAGTCAGCTACAAACGCAATTAGGTCTGCTGATTTAGTTGTAGGTGCAGTTTTATTACCTGGAAGAAAGCCTCCAATTGTAATTACAGAAGAAGATATAAATTCGATGGAAAAGGGTTCTGTCATAGTAGATGTTGCTATTGATCAAGGTGGTTGCGTTGAAGGTGTTAAGCCCAATACTCATAGTGAACCTTTTGAAATAAGAAGTGGTGTCATTGTTTCTGCAATTGCAAACTTACCAGGCGCAGTTCCTAGAACCTCTTCTATTGAGTTATCAACAAATTTACAAAAATATGTTGATTATCTTTTAGTTGAAAATTGGTTTGATGAGTACAAAAATAACGAAAGCTTAAGACCGTCACTACAAATACACAATGGACTTTTGTTATCGGAAGAGGTCGCAGACAGCTTAAGTTTAACTTTGTCTAAACTAGTTTAGGCATCCATTTTTTTCTAGATTTACTGAAGCTATCTATTTGATCTGTGTAGCGCAATGTAATATCAATTTTGTCTAAACCTTCAAGGATTCGTTTTTGAGAAAAATCATCTAAATCAAATGAAAATGTTATTTCCTCACATTGAACTGTTTTATTTTCTATGGAGATTTCGATTTTAGTTTTTGGATTAACTTCAATTTTTGCAAAAAGCACATCTATATTTTCTTGACTTGTCTCTATAGGCACAAGACCAATATTGATTGAATTTAATCTAAAAATATCAGCAAATTTAGTTGAAATTACCGCATCGAACCCAAAATCTTGTAAGCCCCAAGGTGCATGCTCCCTAGAAGAACCAGTTCCAAAATTATCTCCAGCTACTAAAACTTTTGACCCTTGATATGCTTCATTATTTAGAGGAAAATCAGGCTCTTTCTTCCAATCATAAAATAAGAACTCACCATAACCTGAGCGCTCAACACGCTTAAGAAATTGTTTGGGCATTATTTGATCGGTGTCAACATTAGACATATTAAGTGGAAGCATCGTTGAATCAATGGTGCTTAATTTCTTCATTTACAGATTCCTAATATCAACAAATTTTCCATATAGAGCTGCTGCAGCTGCCATTTTTGGACTTACTAGGTGAGTTCGACCTCCAGCACCTTGTCTACCTTCATAGTTTCTATTTGATGTTGAGGCACATCTTTCACCAGGACTTAAAATGTCTGGATTCATTCCTAAACACATTGAGCAACCTGCTTCTCTCCAGTCAAAACCTGCTTCAATGAATATTCTGTCTAATCCTTCGTCTTCCGCTTGTTTTTTAACGAGTGTTGACCCAGGAACAATCATTGCGCCGATTGTTTCCGAAACTTTTTTCCCTTTGACTACTTCTGCAGCTTCTCTTAAATCTTCGATTCTTCCATTAGTGCAACTACCAATAAAAACTCTATCCAATTGGATTTCACTAATTTTTTCTCCAGGCTTTAGATCCATATATTCCAAAGCTCTTGATGCTGCTTCTTTTTCAGATTCTTCATTAAATTCATCTGGATGAGGAATTGTATCGTTAACAAAAATTACTTGTGAAGGATTTGTTCCCCATGATATAGATGGTTCAAGTTCATCAGCATTTATTGTTACAACTTTATCAAACTCAGCATCTTCATCAGAGTATAAATCTCCCCATTCAGCAATTGCATCATCCCAGTCAGAACCCTTAGGAGCATAATTTTTCTCTTTTAGATAATTGAAAGCTACCTCATCTGGAGCAATCATTCCTGCTCTAGCCCCTCCTTCAATTGACATATTGCAGATAGTCATTCTGTTTTCCATACTCATATTTTGAATAACATCACCTACATATTCAATAACATGACCGGCTCCACCACCAGTTCCAATTTTTCTGATTATTCCTAAAATTATATCTTTTGGTCCTACACCTTCAGATACATCTCCAATTACTTCAACTTTCATTGTTTTGGGTTTTTCCATTGCCAATGTTTGTGTAGCTAAAACATGTTCTACTTCTGAAGTTCCTATACCAAAAGCTAGTGCACCGAATGCTCCATGAGTTGCTGTATGGCTATCACCACAAACAATTGTCATTCCTGGTTGGGTTATTCCTTGTTCTGGTCCTATAACATGTACGATTCCTTGACGAGGATCATTAATACCGAATAATGTAACTCCAAATTCCTTACAATTATTTTCTAAAGCTTCAATCTGGATTTTAGAGAGCGGATCTTTTATTCCCAGTAGCCTATTTGAAGTTGGGACACCATGATCTACTGTTGCAAGAGTCATTTCAGGATGTTTAACTTTTCTACCAGCTAGCCTCAAGCTGTCAAACGCCTGAGGGGATGTTACTTCATGTACAAGATGTAAATCTATAAATACTAAATTTGTACTCTCATCTATAGACGCAACTAAGTGTCTATCCCAGATTTTTTCAAATAATGTTTTTCCCATTTCAGATATAAATTATATATTTTTTTTCTGCATTTAATCCATAGGGATGTTTTTTGTTTTATTATCATTTAATCTCTGCTCATTTAGAATAAAGCATCATGGAGACAATTATTGAAAAGTTCTTAGAAATAGCGATTATATTAATAGCCGCTAAGTTCGGTGCAGAATTAATGAGAAGAATTAATCAACCTGCAGTAATAGGTGAGTTAGTCATCGGAATCATTATTGGTTATTACGGACTAGGCCTTCTTCCACATTTTGAATCTGGAGATGTTGTGTCTACTTTAGCTGAGATTGGTGTAGTTCTTTTGCTGTTTGAAGTAGGATTAGAAACTAATTTAGACGAGTTTATAGAATTAGGCTCAACTTCTCTTCTTGTAGCATTAATTGGTGTTGTAGCACCATTTGCTTTGGGCTTTGGCTCAATCTATGCACTAAATTTAGGAGGAGAAGATCAGTTCGGAATAGCTTTATTCGTAGGTGCAGCAATGACAGCAACTTCAGTAGGCATTACTGCCAGAGTGTTTGGAGACTTAGGTGCTTTAAAATCAAGAGAAGCAAAAACAATCATAGGTGCAGCAGTTGTAGATGATATTTTAGGTTTATTAATTCTTACTGTTGTTGCGGGGGTTCTAGGAAGTTCAGGAGATTTCTCAATAGTTGATCTTGGAATAATCAGCGCAAAGGCAATCGGTTTTTTAGTTGCAGTAGTAATTGTTGGAAGAAAACTTTCCAAACCAATATTTAACTTCTTTGTAAAAATTCCATCACCTGGAACGTTTGTAACTGGTAGTTTTATATTTGCAATGTTGCTTGGTGCAGCAGCCCACTTTGTAGGACTTCATCCTATTGTAGGAGCATTTGCAGGGGGTGTAGTTGCTGGTGAATCAGGCATGACTCATAGAATTAGAGATGAGATGAAGCCTCTAAACTTTTTACTTGTTCCAATCTTTTTTGTATATATTGGTTCCGAAGTAAACATTCAAACTTTAGCTTCTCTTGATGTATTTTTATATGGAATGCTAGTTAGTCTTTTAGCGTTTGTTGGTAAATACGTTTCAGCTCTTGGAGCGATGGGTAAAGGTTTAAATACTTCTTTGATTGGAATAGGGATGTCTCCAAGAGGAGAGGTTGGGCTGATATTTGTTGCAGTTGCTACAACCACACTATCAGACATAATTACAGGCGATATTATCTCAATAATTATATGGATGGTAATTGTTACAACAGTAATCGCTCCTATTTTGTTGAATAGAATCTTACAAAAAGTACCATTATCAGAAAGAGATGATGACGAGAGGTTTGAAACACCTGTCGTTGAGTAGTAAAAACACTCCAATAAATTGGATTTTTAGTATCATATTATGAGTCATAATAAGGGGAAATAAATGCTAGTTAATTCTATGATTGCCGCTGCTGCTGGGCTTGTACTTGCAGCTTTTTACGCAAATAAAGTTTTATCAATAAAAGTAACTGACTTAAGAGTAGAAGAGCTTTCTACCGCCATTAGGCAAGGTTCAATGGCTTTTTTAAAAAGAATGTATTCATGGATTAGTGTATTTGTTGTAATTTTAGCTATCTTGATTTCCACACTTACTGAGTGGGGCTATCCATGGGGTTCTTTAGCATTCATTGCAGGCGCATTACTTTCTTCACTAGCAGGATTCGTTGGTATGAGAATTGCAACTGCAGCAAACGGTAGAACTACAGAAGCTGCCAGGGACGGTGGCACTCTTAAAGCACTACCCGTAGCATTTAGAGGTGGAGCAGTTATGGGCTTCACAGTTGCAGGTTTAGGATTACTGGGAGTAGCGTTAGGATATTTGTTATTTATTGAAGTACTGGATCTTCCTAATGGATATGACGTACTAGCAGCAATAGGTCTTGGAGGTTCATCAATAGCTCTTTTCGCAAGGGTTGGCGGTGGAATTTATACAAAAGCAGCAGATGTAGGCGCAGACTTAGTAGGTAAGGTTGAAGCAGGAATACCTGAGGATGATCCAAGAAACCCCGCCACTATAGCTGATAATGTTGGAGATAATGTTGGTGACGTTGCAGGAATGGGTGCAGACCTCTTTGAAAGCTATGTCGGCTCACTTGTTGCTCCACTAGCTTATGCTGCAATTGTTTTTGCTGGACAAAGTGTACTTCCTTCTTTATTACTTTTTCCACTAGCCGTGGGAACAATAGGAATGGGAGCATCAATTCTCTCTTCATTTTTAGTTGTTCCTAAAGAAGGAAAGCTTGCACAAGCTCTTCATAGAGGTACATATAGTGCGGCAGTACTGACTGTTGTTGGTGTTTATTTTCTTAGTGACTTTATGTTCGCTGATTATGCAGAAAACCCAATAGGATTATTTTTCTCAGTCATCATTGGGCTTGGTGTCGGATTATTAGTAGGTCAAATTTCAGAGTGGTTTACATCTGATCATTATTCAATTGTTAAAAATATTGCAGATCAAGCAAAGACTGGTCCAGCGACGCTTGTGTTATCAGGTATATCTGAGGGTATGCGATCAGCAGCTTTTTCGGTAGTTGTAGTTGTTTTTGGAATTTATGGTGCTTACACAGCAGGAGACTGGGCATTGGGTGCTGATGGTGGTATCTATGGTATTGCTATTGCAGCAATTGGAGTTTTGTCAACATTAGGCATAACTGTCGCAGTAGATGCTTATGGTCCAATCGCTGATAATGCTGGCGGAATTGCTGAAATGGCACACCTACCTCCAGAAGTTAGAGAAGCGACCGATGAATTAGACTCGCTAGGAAATACAACAGCTGCAATCGCAAAAGGATTTGCAATTGGATCTGCAGCAGTTACCGCATTAGCTTTATTCTCAGCTTTTGTGCAAAGTGCAGGTATCGAAAAATTAGATATTACAGAGGTGGAAGTAACTTTAGGTTTATTTTTGGGAGGTATGTTCCCATTTTTGTTTGCCGCTATGACCATTAACGCAGTAGGAAGAGCAGCATTTAAAATGATTGAAGAAGTTAGACGACAGTTTAATGAGATTCCTGGTTTGAGAGAAGGTAAAGAAGGAGTTGTTCCTGACTACACAAAATGTGTAGACATAGCTACAACGGCGGCATTAAAAGAAATGCTTCTTCCAGGTGGCTTAGCTATTGCTCTTCCATTAATAATTGGTTTTTGGGATAAGGAAGCACTCGGAGGTTTCTTAGCTGGGTCGTTGGTTACTGGGTTTCTCTTGGCAATATTTATGGCAAACTCTGGTGGGGCTTGGGATAACGCAAAAAAATATATTGAAGCTGGAGGTGGAGCAGGAAAGGGTTCTGACGAACATAAAGCTGCTGTAATTGGAGATACAATAGGCGATCCATTTAAGGATACATCTGGTCCAGCAATGAATATTGTCATCAAAGTTATGACAATTGTAAGCCTTATATTTGCATCTGCTTTTTAAATTAATTGAAAACAGTTCATTTCATAAGACATGGTGAAACTGAGCAGAATGCACTAAAAGTTTGGCAAGGACACACTGACACACCTTTAAATAAAAAAGGGTTAGAACAAGCCAAATTATTATCTGAAAGGATAAACAGTAGAGTCACGAAAGTTTTCTCTTCTGATTTAAAAAGAGCGTCTCAAACAGCCTCATTTTTGTCTAGTTCTCCAGTTCTTAGAGATAATCTTAGAGAGATTAATGTCGGCGACTTTACAGGAATGTCTGTGAAAGACACCTACACTTCAAATCATGAAATTTTTCAATCCCTCCAAAATGACTCTTTTCAATTTCCTAATGGTGAGTCGGTACAAGAATTTAAAGACAGAGTTAGGAACGAGTTAGAATACATTTTTGATCAGACAGAAGAAGATTCAGAAACTGTTGTTGTTACACATGGATTTTTTATAGGCACTGCCATAGGTTTGACATTAGGGTTTAACACATATCCTTTTCCAATAGGAGATATTACAAATACTTCAATTTCAACAATTGTGAAAAGAGAAACAGTTACACAAGTAAATAAATTTAATGATTCAATTCATTTGAGCAAAGAGAATATAGATTTTCCAGCTAAATCTAAAGATAATGCAATAACATTTATCAGACATGGGCAGACTGATTCAAATTTAGAAGGTATTTGGCAAGGTCATATAGATAACCCTTTGAATGAAACGGGAATAAAAGAGGCGAGTCTTTTAAAAGGTTTATTTAAAAATTATGATCTTTATATTTCCTCTCCATACAAAAGAGCAAACCAAACTCTTTCCTTAATCACCGAAAACAACATTGAAATTTCTGACGAGTTAACCGAGATGAATCTGGGCCAGTGGGAAGGCTTAACGACTTCTGAGATACTAAACAAGTATCAAGAAAACTTTATAGAAGCATTATTTATAAATCATAAAACTAAATATGGCATTGATGGAGAGTCAATACATGAAGCAGGAAAAAGAGTTGAAAATCTTATAAGCGATCTTGAAAAGAAAAAGTTATTAATGGCAAGCCATGGAGGAACTATTAAATCAGCAATTACAAATTTAATTAAATCTCCGGATTCAAAAGCAGCATCAGCATTTACGATTCCAAATAATCTTGGAGTTTCTTGTTTGGTACCTAAAGATAACAAATATTTTCTTTGGTCTTATAATGTAGGAAAAATAGGATATGAAAACATTAGTTATAACAAATGATTACTCACCAAAAAAAGGTGGTATTTCTACATATATTGAATCTTTTACTAAAAATTTAGATTTTGAGACCTTTATATATGCACCTAATTGGGCTGAAGGTGATAATGTAATCAAATCTAAATATAGTTTTATCTTCGCTGGAAACAGATTCGTACGTGAAATAAACGATATTGTTAATCAAAAAAATATAGAACTTATCTTACATGCTTCAAGCAACCCACAATTTTTATTAGTTAATCAACTTGAACAACTAGGGAAAAAACAATACATGATTGTTCACGGCGCTGAATTTAATATAATCAATTCAATTCCTGTATTAAAAAAAATATTGAGAAGAAGTTTTAATGCGTTAGAAAAAATATTTACTGTTAGTTTTTTTACTGCAAGAAAACTAGAAGATATTTCCGAAACGGATATTGTTTTAATAGGAGCTGGAGTAGAGCCAAACGAGTACACAAAAGATTACTCTACTAAAGATAACCTTACAGTTGGAGTTGCCAGTAGGTTTGTATCTAGAAAAAAAATTGATTGGGTAATAGATGCTTTGCATGAATTAAAAATGGACGGAGTTAATGTTGACCTAAAGATCTTTGGGTATGGAAAGTTAGAGAAATATTTAAAAAAATTGAGCCAAGTCTCATCCCCTAATATTGAATTTTTTAGCGATGAAGAAGAAAATTCATTATCAAACTTTTATAAGGAACTTGATATATTCGTAATGCCAGCCAAATCTAGATTTTTTGGAAAAGAATTTGAAGGCTTAGGCCTTGTTTACCTGGAGGCCGGCAGTTTTGGCTTGCCTATTTTAGTCGGTAGTTCTGGTGGAGCTTTTGAAACTATTATTCCAGGAAAAACCGGTTTTATTGTCGGTTCTAGACAAGACATATATGATGGCGTAAAGCATTTTAATGATAACCCTAAGGAGATTGAACAATTTGGTAAGCAATCAAAAGTTTTTGTTGAAGAAAACTTTTCCTGGGAAAAAACTATAAATAAGTTTACTTCCGAAATTTAGACTTCTACGCTATCTCCAAACAGTGACATTATTGCCTCTTTTTCAATAGTTAAAGCATCCCGAGGATTTTCTAGGGGTTTATTTTTTTTCTCGATGAGAATTTTATTGACAAGATTATCTTTTGTAGCATCTTCAGGCTTCATTCTAAATCTTCCTCTATAAAAAACAATATCAAGAGACTTTGCTAAACCAACCAAATGTTCTTTAGATAGTTTCTTGATATACTTTTCATCTAATAAATAGTGATTGTTTATCATTTCAATCATTTTATTTTTAGTTGCACTTTTTGGTAATTTAAGAATTTCTCCACCTAAATAATTTGAAATAACTTTATTTTTTTCATCATCTAGCAATTCTCTAATTTCGTCTTTCGATAAAGCTTGCAGCTCTTCATTTTCGAAGACGGTTCTATTTTTTTGTTTCATTGCATATCCACCATAGGGTCCCACTGCTGAAGAATAAGTCCAATCACCAACTTCAACTACTTTTCTCGGGTTTTTTGCAGATAATGAAAATCTTTCGATACATTGTTCCTCAGTTAAAGTATCAGGATCTTCTCCTTCAAATATTGGACCGATAAGGTTTTTGAATTCACATTTCTCCTGTCTAACACCTTTTTGTTTTTCACCATGCTGAATATAAAAACCTCCATTAGGTCCTAGTTTTATGAATATCGAAGCAGAACAAAGATTACATTTGGAAACTAGCCGCTCTTTTTTTAGACTTTCTTCTTGATGACTTTCTAATTCTTTGATGTATTCATCTTCTATTTCTTCAAGTGTAATTTCTGGTGGAAGACCAACCTTAAAATCATCGTCTCTTAATAGATAAGGATATGGAATCTTACCTTGTATTCTTCCAGTTTTAACTACATATCTAGATTCAAATGGAAGATTTACAGTAGTAAGTAAAAGAGGGTCTTGTACACCATAATGTTCAACATGGTTATTAATTGTATTAAATGAGTTTTCTAAAAATTCAATTTTAGACTTTTCTGGATCACTACTTTCTAAGATTTTATCAAGATCATCTTCCATAGATTTTGAAAATTCATAATCAATATATTGATTAAAGTGTGGTTTCATGAAATTATTAATTAAAGCCATCGCTAAAATTCTAGGTTTCAAACTAGATTCAGCATTTATGAATACAGATGTAATACTTTCAATAATGGAGACGTAGGTTGAAGGCCTTCCTATTCCAAGCTCTTCTAGTTTGTTAATTAGTGAAGTAGACGAATATCTATTTGGTGGATTTGTAAATTTTTCTTCTTTTTCAGCAGAAACAATCGACACCTCATCATTTTCTTTTAAGTCTGGTAACTCTTGAGACTTTTCAGTAGCATCTTTTATTAAATCTCTATAACCACCAAATGTCCACGTGGTTCCAGAGATGCTAAGTGTCAGAGAAGAATATTCAGGATCTGTAACTTCTATTTCAATTGTTTTAGTTATTCCCTGAGCGTCAGTCATTTGTGAGGCTACTGTGGTATTAAAAATTAATTTATATAACTTGTATTCATCGCTATCTTCTTTATGAGTTGATAGCAATTCTTCAGGTGTGATAAATTTATCTCCAGAGGGTCTTATTGCCTCATGTGCTGCTTGGGCATTTTTTGTATCACCATATAAATTTGGTTGAGGTGGAAGATGTTTGCTTGAAAAATTTTCAGAAATATAATCGCGGGAAGCTTTGATTGCATTATCAGAGAGCCTTATAGAGTCTGTCCTCATATATGTAATTAAACCCTCTTGATAAAGTCTTTGAGCAATGCCCATTGTTTTTTTAGGTTGAAAGCCTAGGTTGCTTCTCGCGGAAGTTTGCAAACTGGTAGTTTTAAAAGGTTTCGGTGGCTTTCCGCTTCTTGAAGATTCTTTTATATTTGAAATTTTTGCAATCGAATTAGTTAATATCTCTACTATTTTCACAGCATCATTTTTATCAAGATACTTCTTATCTTTGTTTGTTTTTTCACCTTTATCGTTAAAGTCAGCTGATGTTGCAATTCTCTTTTCACCAACTTTTTTTAAATTAGCATCAAAATTAACTTCATTGCTTCCACAATTTGCTTTTATTTCAAAATATAAAGATTTAACAAATTTTAATCTTTCCTCTTCTCTCTCAACAATCAGCCTTATTGCTGGTCCTTGAACTCTACCTGTTGATATAAAAGCACCACCCAAATCTCTAACTTTTGGAGAAATTTCATAACCAATCATTCTGTCTAGGGTTCTCCTAGCTTCATAAGATTTAAACTTACCTACATCAATTGTGTCAGGGTTATTCATAGCTTTTGTCACTGCTGATTCAGTTATTTCATTAAATTTAATTCTTTTGGGCTCACCTTTAATTTCAAGTGCTTCTTTTAAATGGTAAGCAATTGCTTCACCCTCTCTATCATCGTCAGTTGCTAAGTAAACTTCTGGAGCTGTATCCGCTATTTGTTTTAGTTCACTCACTATTTTTTTTCTGTCTTCAGGTATGACATATATGTTCTCAAAATTCCCAGGTTTAACTGCCCCCCATAAAATTTTCTTACTATCAAATTTAGAAGGTATAGATTTTGTATTTCTAGGAAGATCTCTTATATGGCCAACACTTGACTTAACTATATAGTCGGGGCCTAAAATTTTCGATATAGTTTTAACTTTTGTTGGTGACTCAACAATTACTAAAGGCTTTGACATGTTCTTATTGATAACACTATTTTGTTCATATGTACAGTATTTAAGAAAAAAAGTATTTTTTAATATTATTAGGATTAAAGAAAAGAAAAGAAATGAAATCAGTAAAAATATTTTCAAGATCACCCTTTTCTATTTTGTGGTGGTCAGGCACCCTCTCTAGTTTTGGTGACTGGGCAACGCTTTTTGCATCTGTAGCACTTGCTAGTCATTTGGGTGCAACTGAAGGAAATTCTGAACTAACTGCTGTAGTACCTGTTGTAGCAAGAATAATTCCAGCATTCATGTCTTCGTTTGCTGGTCTATTGGCAGATAGATTTAATAAAAAAAATGTAATGATTATTAGTGATTTAGTAAGGATGGTTGTTGTTTTAGGATTATTTTTTACCACAACTCTTTTTCAACTATTTCTAATAAACTTTATTGCTGAAATCTTTTCATTAATCAGACAGCCTTCAAGAGAGGCAATTGTTCCGGAGTTAGTAGAAAATAATTACTTAGTTAAAGCAAATTCACTGTTTGTTGTCGGAACCTATGCATCTCTTCCTTTGGCATCTTTACTATTTGGATTTTTTTCTGATGCAAAGTTTATAGAATCAATAGTTTCATACGGTAATGGCTGGAGTGGTTCAGTTGTATTTCTTGTAGATTCATTAACATTTTTAATATCAACTATTTTATTATTTTCCTTAAAAACCAGTTCTCAAAGCGTTGGAACCACAACTCAAAACAATGCGCTTTCAGACCTAAAAGAAGGAATAAATTATTTTTTTAAAAATAAAGAACTCAGGACTGTAACAACATCTATATCCCTCAGTCTTGTTGGCGCTGGGGCATTATTTGTTTTGGGGAGCTCATACCTTACACAATCTCTCAAATTTACTCAGAGCTCATTTGGTTTCATGATTGCTTCATTTGGTTTTGGGATTGTGTTCACAATGGTAATTTTGAGTTATTTTGTAACCACTTTTAATAGGGTATCTTTTTTTATAAGCATCAGCATGATTATCACAGGCCTTTCATTACTGTTTGCCTTCAACTCTTATGAGTTTTCTACTATTTTATTTTTTATATTTATTTCTGGAATTGGTTCAGGCTCTGTTTATTTACTAACAATTAGTTATTTACAAAGCACAACTTCTGAAAATCTTCGAGGTAGAGTTTTTGGTAATTTTTATACAATTGGGAGATTATCTCTGTTGGTTTCAGTTTTCATTTCTGGTTTTGTCGCAAGCTTTGCAAATAACTACTTTGAGGTAGATGGAGTTTTATTGGTACTTAGATTAAGTTCCTGCTTTATATTATTTTCAGGTCTCATGACTTTTATAAGAGGATATAAAAAAATTATAAGAGAATTTGGGTTTGAAAATTCAAATTTTAACAAGTTAAGATTAAATCTTGAGAGCAATGAGGATGAGCCATTATGAATGCTAATTACATCGCCTTTGAGGGAATTGATGGATCTGGTAAAACCAGCATTATTGAAAATCTTTCAGATATCTTAAACTCTCAAAACAGAGAACATACAATTGTGAGAGAACCTGGTGGGACATCCGTAGGAGAGGGTATTAGAGAATTATTATTAAGTCACGACTATCAAGTAAACCCACTCGCTGAAGCACTCTTGTTTTGTGCTCAAAGATCTCAGTTGATCGAAGAAGTAGTTCTCCCATCTCTTAATAATGGGGTTGTGGTTTTGTCAGATAGAAGCGCGTATTCTTCTGTTGCTTATCAAGGAGAAGGAAGAGGCCTTGGATATGAAAAAATATATCAATTAAACGATATCTCAATACAATCCAACTGGCCTGAAAGAGTTATTCTTCTTGATATAGATCCAGAAGTTTCCCTTTCAAGACAACAAGTAGCAGATAGGATTGGAAGCGACAAAGTAGAATTTTTTCAAAAAGTGCGTAAAGGATATTTAAAACTTGCAGAAGAGTTTAAAGATAGTTTTTTAATTTTGAATGCAGAAAACAATATTGAAGTAAATATAGAGGCCATTTGTAACTGGTTAGAAATTGACAACAGTAAATAAAAAATTAATACAAGAAGTAGAATCACCATTTCACTCCTATTTGTTATTTTCAAATTTTTCATCTGAGTTGGTTAAACAAGCAAAAATGTTTGCAATGTTATTAGCTTTTGATACAAAAGATTATGCTGATCACCCTGATATCAAGATTATAGATTCTGAAAATCTAAACACTTTAGGAGTTGAAGATATTAGAGATGTTATTAATAAAGACAGTCTCTCACCAATTGAGGGTAAATATAAAGTAGTAATTTTCCCCCCCGTAAAATCATTAACCGAAGAAGCATCAAATGCATTACTTAAAACTATCGAGGAGCCTTCAAGTAGAAGTATTTTTATAATTTTATCTTCAGGTAAGTTTTGGTCACATGCACGAGACGATTCTCAAAATACAATTTTGTCTACGATAAAAAGTAGATGTAGGACAATATTTCTTGAATCTGAGAATGAAATTAAATTTGATTTTTCAACTTTAGATTTCGAAAAATTTTTAGACGGTACATATTTAAATTTGGATACAGAAAAAAACTTAGTTGAAAAATTACAAGAAGCTACACAGGATCTTAAGGATATTAATGAAACTGAATCAGAAAGAATAAAACGATACCAAATTTTTCTCAACACAATTAATGAGTTCGTTTCCAATTTTGATGAAACCAGAAATATAACTCCAAACTCTGTTTTAATAGAAAGTCTTACTTATTTAGGAAGTTCATTAATTATCCAAGAAAACCTTGATCAAGATTACTATGATTTTATTTTGAAACTTGAAACCGCAATGCAAGAGATAAGTTCGGGCATGAGACCTCAAATAGTTTTAAGCAATCTAACAATAAATTCAGGTTCAAATGAATAGGATTGTTTTACTTGGCACAGGCTGCCCTAGCCCAAGTCACATTCGCTATGGACCAAGCACATTAATCTCTACAGAAAAACAAAAAATATTGATAGATGCTGGTTCTGGAGTAACACAAAGATTAAGTGAGTTTGGGTTAGCTCCATCGGAAATAGATGTCATCTTAATTACCCATCTTCACTCAGACCATATTGTTGATTTATATCAACTTTATATTTCAGGGTGGCACACTGGAAGAACTAAGCCATTTAAAATTGTTGGCCCAAAGGGTATAAAAAAGTTTTTTGATAAAACTGTTGAAGCATATACAGATGAATTAAATCTAAGAGTTGACTGGGAGAAAAGACCTAACCATGAAGGTTTAGATATTGAGATTACTGAAATTGAAAAAGAATTTGTTTACGAATCAATGGGTATAAAAATAACAAGCATTGAGGTACAACATCAGCCTGTTGAGCCAGCATATGGGTATCAAGTTTTTGTAGATGATAAAAAAATAACTTATTCAGGAGATACACGATACAGTATAAATTTGGAAGAAGCTTCAAAAGATGCAGATTATTTAATACATGAGGTTTTTGTGAGTCTTAATTTTGATGATAAAAGAATGACACAAGATACATTAGTAAATGTAGAAGAGTATCATTCCACACCAGAAGATGTTGGAACTTTAGCTCAAGCAGCCAATGTAAAAAAGCTAATATTAAATCATTTCGTTCCGCCAGTATTTGACGAGGAAAGTCTAAAAGCTGAAATATCTCAGTATTACGACGGCGAAATAATTGTTGGTAATGATTTAGATGAGTTTATTTTATAATTTGATGAACAATCTTTTCAACCACTTTAATAAGTTGTAAAATACAAATATGGAAATACCTAAAGTTCCTGGTTTACCAATAATTGGCCACTCTATACCATTTCAAAGAAATGCGCTAAATTTTACAGCTGAAAAGCAGAAAAAATATGGAGATATATTTCAGATTTCATTGCTAAACGAAAATTTTATAGTTCTTTTGACTCCAGAAATTACAAAGGAAGTCTTTCTAGATAAGGATGACAATTTCTCTTCTAAAGAAGGATGGGCAGTCGCCCTTGGTCCAACATTTGAAAACGGACTTATGCTTCGAGACTTTGATGATCATAAATATCACCGAACCCTTCTTCAAGACTCTTTCAGGCACGATGCAATTCATAATTACCTTTCAATCATTCAACCAATTATTGATACCTGGGTAGAAAGCATAAAAACTAAAACAACCTTTAATTTGTATGAATCAATAAAACAATTAATGTTCGATATATCTTTGAGTTTATTTTTTCTAGATGTAAAAAACGATGAATCTCAAAAGCTAAACAATCTTTTTATGGATTCTATTGCATCTGCTACATCAGCTGTTAGATGGCCTCTTCCATTTACACAGTTGAAAAAAGGACTCAAGGCAAGAGAATATTTACTTGATTATTTTGAGTCAAAGTCACAAATGATTGATGAAGAAAGTAAAAAAACATTATTTGCAGAATTAGTTAACACAAACAAGGGAGATGCAGGGCTAAGTAATCATGAAATTGCAGAACATATGATTTTTTTACTACTTGCAGCTCATGACACAACGACCATAACACTTACCAATTCAATTTATAATCTCTCAAAAAATCCAGATTTTTTAAATGATCTTCGACAGGAAGCTTCAGAAGTTGATCCACTAGATATTTCGTCACTTAAAAATGGAAATTTCGCGGAATCAATTTTTCAAGAAGCAATCAGATACTATCCACCAGTGCCATTTTCAATAAGAAGAGTTATGAGAGATACAAAAATTGGAGGCTACAACGTAGACGGTGGCACTTATTTAACTATAAGTCCTTTGTTACTTCACCATGATGAAAGGTATTGGGATAATCCATCAGTGTTTGATCCGTATAGGTTTATAGATCCAACTTATACGAACAAGGCTTATTTCCCTTTTGCCGGTGGAGCGCACACATGTATTGGAAAGTTTTTTGCTAGCTACATGTTTAAAAATGTAATTTATAAGTACGTTCAGAATGTTGATCAGCCTTCTATTGACAAAAGTTTAAAGATTAGACCTACTCCTATTCCTCACCCAATTGAAGACGTTAAAGTTACTATTTAAGACTCAATCATTTCCCACAAATGTAAACAAGCATGGGTTTTGTAAGGACCCCATTTTTCTGCATAGTTTTCGAATTGTTTTTGAGTCGCATCTTTGTCAACCATTTTAAGCTGAATCATTGCTTGTCTTAAAGCAGCATCTCCATAAGAAAAGATATTCTTATTGCGAATGCAAAACATTTCAAACATATCAACACTCCAAGGACCTATTCCAAAAATTTTTAATAATGACTTTTCTCTTTCAACCTGAGTGTGATTAAAAAAAGTTTTCATTGATTGCATTTCAAGCCAACTGATTACTGCTTTAATTGATTTGGCTTTGTTGAGGCTTAATCCTAAATTTTTAATTTGTATAACGCTA
>CACLXG010000005.1 GCA_902610815.1 uncultured Candidatus Actinomarina sp. | reverse complement strand
TTAACTTCTTTAAATTTAAGAATAAATATATACTCACAAGCATTCCTACAGTCACTAACCCTCTATATCCAATCAACAAATAAGAGAGTCCTAAGGTTGTGTGAGCTGCAAAACTTCCGAGGAACACATAAGAATCGCTTCGAATATTTAAAGGTGTCTTAAATTTGATTGAAAATTTTGAAATAGCTGCACTGATTGCTACGTAATTGAAGTTCCAACCTAATCCAAGCAAATAAAGACCTATTTTTAGTGCAAGTGGTCCAGAATTAATAAATGTAGTTAAACAACTTATGAATAAAATTGCAGTTCCGACATAGGTAAAATTTTTGTATCCGTATTTGTCAACATAATTTCCTAATATAGGTGAAAGCAAAAACATTCCAAGTGTGTGGTAACTAATAATTACTCCAACTAATTCAACTGTTTCACCAATATCTTGAACATGGAGGGGTGTTGCTGACATAATTACGACCATTGTGAAATGATTTAGAACTAGAAGAAGTGTCAAAATATTTCCATCTTTTTTTGATTCAACTGCTTTCTCTGCAACTTCCTCTACTTCTGCTGGTTCTCGAAGTGAACTGTTTGAAGAAGTAAACGTCAAAACTGACGCAGAAGCAAAAAGCATACCAACCATTGCGACTATATAACCAACAATTAATTCAGAGTTAAATAGATTATCAAAATAATCAGAGTAGACACTTACTAATCTTGGTCCAAAAACTGATCCAAACACAGAAAACCAAACTGCAAGGGATAATGCTGTAGCTTTAAATTTTTCACTTGCAACAAATGATGCAGCATATCTTGATTGAAGTGTTGCAGATTGTCCAAATCCGAGTATTAATGCGCCAATCATCAATAAAATGAACGAGTCAACAATAAGACTGTAAAACAACACAACACTCCCAATTGCTCCCACAAAAAATGTCATTGACAATGCAGCAAGTCTGGAATATTTTTTTGAAATTTTATAAAACATTTGGGTTCCAATAAACGCACCACCAACACCTACAGCGTTTGGGAATCCAAGAAATAACGGATTGTTTGACACTTCTCTTGCAGCCAAAACAGTTACAGTGATTGCAGCTATGAAACCAATCGATGAAAAACCAACTGATAGTAAAAGACCAAATATTTTTTTAGCATCAGTAATCATAGTTAAAGGTTAGCTAGAGAATTATATAAAGTTTTTTTTGTTTACTGATTGAAAAACATTTTATTTTAATTAGCATATTGAGTGCATATAGAGAGGAATACCTCAGCAACCTAGTTGCCAACTAAGGTGCTTTTTGATGTGGTTATACAACAAAAAATGGCGTTCCAATCCTTGCGTTTGCAAATTAGGAGGATTTAATTGTCAAAACACGTAACAGCTGAAACTGTGTCTCCAGGGCACCCAGATAAAATTGCGGACTTAATATCTGATTATGTTTTAACAAAAGCTTTACAAAACAACAGTTCGTCAAGAGTAGCAGTGGAGACTTTTCTTACAGGAACTAAGAATGGTGGTTTAGTACTTGTAGGAGGAGAAATTAGTGAAATCGCAGCAATATCTACTGATGATGTTATTGAAATTGTCAAAGAAGCACTAAAAATAACTATCAAGACTAGCTTTGAAGATTTTGATTTAGATAATCTTTCAATACATAACGAATTAACACCACAATCTGAAGAAATTCGTGCTGCTGTTGAAGATGATGAGGACCAAGGTGCTGGAGATCAAGGAATAATGGTAGGGTTTGCAACTAACAAAACAAAATCATTTATGCCACCAACATTTGATATGTCCAGAAATATACAGAAATCGCTATGGGATCTTCAAAACTCAGATGAGATGCTTGATCTTGATTCAAAAGTTCAGGTAACTAGTGGAGGAGATAAAACAAAAGTCGTAGTATCAACTCAGCACAATAAAGATATTGATATGGAGAAATTATTTGAAGAAGTTTCTGATATTGTTGCTAATAATGTTGAATCTGAATTTGAGTTAGATTTGAATCCATCGGGATCATTCGTTAAAGGAGGTCCAGCTGGCGATACAGGACTTACTGGAAGGAAAATAGTAGTCGATGCTTATGGCCCCTCTGTACCAGTAGGTGGAGGAGCATTTTCAGGAAAAGACCCAAGTAAAGTTGATAGGTCAGCTGCTTATGCTGCCAGACATTTAGCAAAAAATATTGTTGCACACAAATTAGCACACGATTGTTTAGTAAGAGTTTCGTATGCAATAGGCAAAGCTGATCCGTATGAGCTTACAATAGAGACTTTTGACACACTTAAAGTTGAACAAAACAAATTAGATGATTTTGTTGATAAGTTCGACATGAAACCAGGAGCAATTATTGAAAGATTAAATCTAACGAGTGTAGATTACAGAAAAGATACATTATTTTCTCATTTCGGACATGCTGATAGGAATTGGGAAAAAATAGAAAACATTTAGTCAAATTTAAATCATTTGATATAATTTGAGAAGCATAAAGAGAAGGTTAAGACCTCGGCAACCTGGATGACTATCCAAGGTGCTTGAAAATGTGGCAGCAATGCAACTAAGTAGTCAAACTCCTTCTCCAAATAAAAGGAGAAACAATGAAATTTAATTCAAAGCTAATACATGCAGGCTGGGATTCAGATGCAGATGCAGAAGGTTCCATAACTGTTCCTATATATAAAACAACAGCATATCAATTTAACAATACAGAGCATGCTGCAAATTTATTTGGTTTGAAAGAGTTTGGAAATATATATTCCAGACTAGGCAATCCTACAGTTGGAGCACTTGAAGCAAGGCTAACCGCATTAGAAGAGGGCGCTATGTGTGTTGCTCTTTCATCAGGAACATCTGCAGTAATGTATTCACTTATAAATATTATGAGTCAAGGAGATAATTTTGTTACTGCTAATCAACTTTATGGTGGAACTTATACAATGTTTGACAATATTCTTCCTGAATACGGTATTGATTCAAAAAAAGTAGATATTACTGATTTAGCAGCAGTCGAAAATGCAATCGATGATAAAACTAGAGCAATATATTGTGAAACAATAACAAATCCAGGTTTAGTTGTTGCTGACATATCAGCTCTATCTGAGATCGCACATTCGAAAGGAATACCATTAATTGTTGATGCAACATTTACTACTTCAGCTATATTAAAGCCCTTTGAATATGGAGCAGATATTGTTGTTTACTCATTAACAAAATGGATGTCCGGCCATGGAAGGGTTATTGCGGGTGCAGTAATTGAAAAGGGAGGTTTTGACTGGGGCAATGGAAACTTTCCATTGTATGATAAGCCAGATACCAGTTACGGTGGCATGAGATGGGGTCATGACTTAGGTGATTTAGGAAATGTTGCTTATTCATTAAGGCTGAGAACAGTTCCTCTAAGAAACCTTGGAGCAAACATGGGTCCTGAAACTGCTTTTGAAGTTTTGAGTGGTCTTGAAACATTAGGTCTAAGAATGGAACGACACTGTGAAAATGCAATAAAAGCAGCAGAGTATTTATCTAACCATGAACTAGTTGAATGGGTAAGGTTTCCAGGATTAAAAGATGATCCTGCTTATGAATTATCAGAAAAATATCTCAAAGGCACAGGAGGAACAATGGTTGTGTTTGGTATTAAAGGTGGAAAAGATGCTGGTCAGAAGTTTATAGACAACCTTAAAATGTTCAGACACGTGGCAAATGTAGGAGATACTAGATCTCTAGCTATACATCCGGCTTCTACTACACACTCACAACTTGACGATGAGCAACTTGTTGCAGCAGGCGCACCACCTGAACTTGTTAGGTTATCAATTGGTATTGAAGACATTGAGGATATCATTGAAGACTTAACCCAAGCACTTGAAAGTACAAAGTAATTCAGGCAAGTTTTACATTCCAAAATTCAAACTTGATTCAGGGGAATTATTAGAGAATGTAGAGATTGCATATACAACCGAGGGAAGACTCTCAGAGAGCAGAGATAACACAATACTTGTCTTTCATGCACTTACTGGAAGTCACATGTTGGCTGGTAGCTATCAACAACTAGACAATCCCGATATACCCTGGAATGAAGAATTAGAAACAGGGTGGTGGGATGGCTTTGTCGGGCCAAATAAAATAATTGATACAAACAGATATTTTGTTGTTTGTGCAAATTATTTAGGAGGTTGTTACGGTTCCACCGGTCCAAGTTCTATTAATAAAAGCACAAATGAAAAGTATGGTTATGAATTTCCATTAGTTTCATTTAAAGATATTGAGATATCACAAAAATTACTTTTAGATTATTTAAATGTTAAATCTTTAGAAGCTGTTATAGGTCCCTCTATAGGTGGGTTAATGGCACTTGAGTTTTGCACAATGTATCCAGAATATGTAAAAAAACTTATTTCTATTTCAAGTGGATATAAGCTTTCTACACTCCAAACTCTTCACAATCTTGAACAAGCATATATTTTAGATTTAGGAAGAGAATCAAATAATCGCAATATTGAATATTTATCACTTGCGAGAATGGTTGCTCATAAAACATATATATCTCTAGAGTTACTTTCCAATAGAGCAAAAAGTGAAACCTTATATGGTGATGATTTAATAAAAGGATTTCTTTCTACACCTCAAGAGTCATATATGATGCATCAAGGTGAAAAGTTTATAGAGAGGTTTACACCAGAATCATACCTTTCGATTATTAAGGGTTGGCAAAATTATAAAATTAAACAAGAGGATTTAAGTAAATTAAAAGATATTGAAACATTAGTAATATCAGTAGACTCAGATGTTTGTTTTTATCCTGAAGAACAAAAAGAGTTTATAGAAATATTAAGTAATCAAGAAATTAAAACCACATATACAACTATCAATTCAACGAAAGGACACGATTCATTTTTACTAGAACCTGAATTGTTCGAAGATACTCTTAAAAACTTCTTATAACTTCGCGAAAAATACCTTAGTAATTTTCTTGCATAAGAACAAAAACTAACGTATATTTATAGAACACTATCGGAAAAGAAATCGCAAGATGGAAAAGAAGATAGAACAGAAAATCCCGAAGGGTCGCAAGATCAATCGGGATTTTTGCTTTTTGCAGCGAAATGAAATCGAAATTAAAATTCAAATATGGAAATCTACCTAGTTGATGGTACTTACGAGCTTTTTAGAGCACATTTTGGTTATCCAAGCAGGAAGACAAAACAGGGAAAAGAAGTAGGTGCATTAAAAGGATACATAAACCACCTGCAATCCTTAAGAAAAAAATATGAATATATAGGTGTTGCATTCGATTCAAAGGTTGAATCTTTTAGAAATGAAATTTATAACGAATACAAATCTAGTAAAAATATTGATAAAGAAATATTAGATCAATTCCCCTTGGCTGAAAAAGCTACAGAACTACTTGGACTTACTTTAATACCAATGGATTATTACGAAGCAGATGATGCTATTGCGACTGTATGTGAGTTATTTAAAAATGAAAATGTAGAAATTATTATTGGATCATTAGATAAAGATCTAATGCAATGTCTAAATGTTAAAAATATTTCAATGTACTCCACTAGGTATAAATCTTTTACAACAGGAGATGATGTTTATAAAAAATTTGGAGTTCATCCTTATCAAATACCAGATTTTCTGGCACTTGTTGGTGATTCTTCTGATGGAATTCCAGGTATGAATGGTATTGGTGAAAAGACTGCATCAGTGCTACTTAAAAAGTATGAAAACATTGAAAATATTTATCAAAATTTAAATATCTGGAAAAATAATATTAGAAGTGGAGAAAGACACGCAAATACAATTCTTGAAAACTATGAACTACTTCAACTATTTAAAAGCCTTACTACTTTGAGGTTGGATGTCAAAGTACCAAAAAAAATAGAAGAATATTCATTACTACAACTCAAAACTGATGAATTAAATAAATTTTCTGAAAAGTATCAACTCAATATTAATTTTTAAAATCTTTATATTTTTTAAAAC
Organism: uncultured Candidatus Actinomarina sp.; assembly: GCA_902610815.1. Classification (GTDB taxonomy): domain Bacteria; phylum Actinomycetota; class Acidimicrobiia; order Actinomarinales; family Actinomarinaceae; genus Actinomarina. The sequence goes on along the minus strand of CACLXG010000005.1, from coordinate 41,128 downwards.
TTTTACTAGTCTCATAATGTGAAAAAATTTTTATTTGTACTTGGTTTATTTTTAATAATGGCACCAGCTACTTCTGTGTTAGCTGATGATCATGTTGAAGAAGGTGAGACCCAACAGGGATCAATGAATGAGAACTTACCAGTACCTGCAATTGTTATAGAGGAACCACCAGAACAAATAGAAGATGTAGCTTGGACTTATAGGTTTTTAATTCCAACAACCGTTGCGATAGCTACTCTGGTGATTCTTGGTAATGTCATTCAATACTTCAGACAAGTAACAAGAAAAAGATACAAAGTTATAGAAAAATAAATTAGTCTTTTTGTAATGACTGAAATTGAAAATAAAATTAGTAATCTACTTAATCCAAATCAAAATTATGTTGTTGCTTTAAGTGGGGGCGTTGATAGTTCAGTATTGCTTCATTCAGTTCGTTCTCATACTTCAAATGTAAGGAGTATTTTTGTTAATCACAATCAAAAAGATTCCAATAAACTTCAAAAATCAGCGGAGAATATTGCTAAGGATTTAGATATTGATCACTCAAACATAGATACTGAATTAGATTCTGGTTCGTCAGAAACAAAAATGAGAGAAGCACGGTATAAAGCTTTATTTGATAATTTGCAACAGAATGAAGTTCTTTTGCTTGCACATCACAACGATGATAAAGTAGAGACTTTTTTAATCAACCTGTTTAGAGGGACAAGGCTAAAAGGGCTTCTTTCTATACATCTAGAGTCAAAAAGTATTGTAAGACCATTAATTGATATTAAAAAATCTTCAATCATTCAATATGCTCTCGATAAAAAAATCAATTTTTCAGAAGACATTACAAATAAAGATAATTCAATTTTACGTAATTGGTTAAGGAATGAAATTATTCCAAGTATCGAAAAAAATTTCAAAGGAGATTTAAACAAAAAAATTCAGGGTTTAATTTACGAAATAGATGAATTAACTCAAAATGATAATGATCTTATCTCTTACATAAAAATTGCAAAAGGGTACGTAGAGGTCCCAATTTCACTCATTGATAATCATAATTCAGCATCATATTATTTATTATCGACAATATCTAAACATATTGGACAAAGTGGATTACAAAATTCTGATCTTCACAAAATATTTTCAATTATTCAAGAAAATAATAGAAAAAGTTATTACGAAAATTGGGAAGTTTCAACTCAAAGTGGGCTTCTTTTGTTTATAAATAAAGAAAAATGGTTGTCAAGCGGAGATTTATTAGAACCTCAGGGATATTTTAATTTCAAAAAACATGATTCTATTAAAATTTTAAATAATTGGTCAGTATCTTTACCAAAATACCTTGAGAATGAAATTTATTTTACTGAAATTTCTGATGGAGATTTATTTAAAGTAGGTAGTCATACTCAAAAAGTTACTGAATTATTTCGTTCATATGGAGTAAATAGATCACTCAGAGAGGTCTGGCCAGTTCTTAAATTGAAAGATACTATTTTATGGATACCTGGGATAAGAAAATCTAGTGAGGGAAACTGGTTGGAAACGCAAAAAGATAAATTTATAATAAGTGCTTCTACAGAAAAGAGTAATATTGAAAATTTCTAAAACTTTAATATCGCAAGAAGAGATAGAAAATAAAATTTCGGAAATTGCAGATTTAATAAACAGCAAATATAAAGGAGAAGAGCTCGTAGTTGTTGGAATTCTAAAAGGAGCTTTTATAGTTGTAAGTGATCTTGCCAAGAAATTGGAGCTTGATGTTACTTTTGACTTCATGAGTATCAAATCTTATTATGGATCTGAATCCTCCGGACAAATTAAGATTGTTAAAGATTTAGAGTACGATATTTCTAACAAAAATATTTTGATTGTAGAAGACATCTTCGATACAGGATTAACCCTCTCAAACTTAATAAAATTACTTAAATCAAGGAATCCTAAAAGTATTGAAATATTTTGTATGTTTGTTAAAAAAGGAGTTTCAAAAAATTCAATTGAAATTGATTATAGTGGATTCGAAATTGGCCCTGACTTTGTAGTGGGTTATGGTCTTGATTACAACGGTAAATATAGAGAATTACCTTACTTGGCGGTCTTGTCTTAAATGTCAGTATTGCTTTTAAACTGAAGAGTATTAAATTAATAAGATGGACAAGAAAAAAGAAAATAATAAAAAAAATAACAATAAGTCATTTTTTATATATTTTGCCTTAGGACTTCTAATCTTCCTTGGAGTTCAGCAGTACAACTCAACAGTCAGCGCACCTGAAAGCAAATCTTTTACAATGTTCAAAAATGAAATTACCTCTGGTTCTGTAATAGAAGCAACAATAAAAGAGCAATCAAATATGGTTGAATTCAAAATAGCAAATGATGAAACCCTGTATCAAACAGAATATCCAGAGGGTTTTGAAGGTGAAGTATTTCAACTCTTGGTAGATCAAGACATAGTCTTAAATACCGACACAGAGCCTGCAGGAATCCAGGATTATATTTTTGCATTTTTGCCTTGGCTATTTATTGCGGCATTTATGTTCTATATGTTTTCACAAGTTAGATCAAATGGAAATCAGATTATGCAATTTGGTAAATCTAAGGCAAAGGAGCTTGATGAAGAAGCACCAAAGGTCACATTTCAAGATGTAGCAGGTGTTGAGGAAGCCAAAGAAGAGCTAGAAGAGATAAAAGAGTTTTTAAAATCTCCTGAAAAATTTAATATACTAGGTGCAAAAATTCCCAAAGGAGTTTTACTTGTTGGACCTCCAGGAACAGGTAAGACACTACTCGCAAAAGCAGTTGCTGGTGAAGCCGGGGTACCATTTTTTAGCATTTCAGGATCTGATTTTGTTGAGATGTTTGTAGGAGTTGGAGCAAGTAGGGTTAGAGATTTGTTTAAAAAAGCTAAAGAGTCGGCACCAGCAATCATATTCATAGACGAAATTGATGCAGTTGGAAGAATGAGGGGTGCTGGTCTTGGTGGTGGCCACGATGAGAGAGAACAAACATTAAATCAACTACTAGTTGAAATGGATGGCTTTGAAGCTAATCAAGGAGTAATACTTATGGCAGCTACAAACAGGCCAGACGTTCTTGACCCAGCTTTATTAAGACCAGGGAGATTTGATCGACAGGTTATAGTTGGAAGGCCTGATTTGGCAGGCAGAACACAAATACTAAAAGTTCATTCCAAAGATAAACCAATGGCAAAAAATGTTAATTTTGAAACTTTAGCTAAACAAACACCAGGGTTTACTGGTGCTGATCTTGCTAATTTATTAAATGAAGCAGCCTTACTTGCTGCAAGAAAAAATAAAAAAACCATTGGTATATCTGATATTGAGAACTCAATTGATAGGGTTATGGCTGGTCCAGAAAAGAAAAGTCAAGTTATGACTGATGAAGAAAAGTTAATTATTGCTTATCATGAAACAGGCCATGCTTTGGTAGGCTGGGCACTTCCAAATGCAGATCCAATTCATAAAGTTACCATTATCCCTAGAGGTAGAGCGCTTGGTTATACTCAGGCACTGCCTGATAGTGAAAAGTATCTTTCTTCTAAGGCTGAATTAAAAGATAGACTAGCAATGCTTATGGGGGGTAGGGTTGCAGAAGAGTTAATATTTGCAGACCCAACTACAGGAGCATCAAACGATATCGAAAAAGCAACAGATATTGCGAGAAGAATGGTGATGGAATTTGGTATGAGTGAAAAGCTTGGACCAATGCTTTACGGAAAAGGTTCAAACGAAGTATTCCTGGGAAGAGATTATGGAAGACAGCAAGATTATTCTGACGAAGTTGCTTCATCTATAGATGACGAGGTCAGAAACTTATTGAATGATGCTCACATAATTGCTGGAAAAATATTAAAGAAGTTTAAAAAACAAATGGATGCAATGGTTAATTTATTAATGGAGAAAGAGACCATTAATAAAGATGAAGTAGCTGAAGTATTTAAAACCATAAAAAAAGTAAAAATTCAAGGTACTGGTAAAAGCTTGAGGCTTGCCTGATGAGTGAAGTTCAAACTAATCTGATTAAAGCTCAAGAATCTTTAACTTCCTTTTTAAAGGAAATAACTGATAAAAGTGATGAAGAAATAGAAAATTTATCTATTAAGTTTTTAGATCAAGTTCAAAAAAAATTATCTAATAAAGGTGATGAGACTTTGATTATGGAATCTCTCAAAGAAGTTTCACACAATCAGCCAATTTATATAAACGGAATTTCATATATAAGCTTGTGTGAACATCATATGCTACCCTTTCATGGCACAGCAAGTATTGCTGTTTTTCCAAAGAAAAAGATATTGGGAATTTCAAAATTTAGTAATCTTGTTGGACATTTTTCAAATGACTTAACATTACAGGAAAAGTTAACTGAAAAAATTGCCTTGTTCATACACAAAACTTTAGATGCTGACGGCGTATTTGTTAAAATGTCTGCAAAGCATCTATGCTCTGATTTATTGAATTCTCAAAATTCATCAGAGGAAGTCATAACTACATACTCAACAGGTGTGTATGAATTAGACTTTTCTTTAAGAAACGAAGCACTTCTTAACTTTTCTTAAAATTGACAGATTGGAATAGTCTTTTAAATTCAGTAAACAAAAATGTAATTGGAATTATTAATGCTACAAATGACTCATTTACTGGTGACGGGGTTTTTGAAAATAATGAGAGACTGCAATTTTTATTAAAAACAGCAGAAGCAAAAGAAATAAAAATTCTTGATGTTGGTGGAGTTTCTACTAAACCGGGCTTCAAACAGGTAAGTTATGAACAAGAATTAAAAAGGCTCAATTTTTTTGTTTCAAATTATTTTGGAAAGTTTAAATTATCGGTCGATACGATGAATTATGAAATTGCCAGGTATGCTTTAGAGAATAATTTTGAAATTGTTAACGATGTTAGCGGTTTCAATGATTTAAAAATGATTCAATTAATTGTTGAAAAAGCTCCAAAAATTATTCTTGTTCATAGCCACCCAAACTCATCTGATATTCAAGAAAAGATGAATTACAAAGATGTAGTAAAAGAAGTAAGAGATCATTTAGAAGAAAAAATTGAAAAATTAATTTCTCTTGGAGTTGATAAAAATAGAATTTCTATTGATCCAGGATTAGGATTTGGCAAATCAATGGAGGACTCTCAAAAATTATTTAAAAATCTAGAAAGTTTTTGCTTTGGGTTCCCATTAATTGTGGGTTATTCAAAGAAAAAATTTGCTCAAAATTTAGATATGACAGATGAAGAACTTTATAACTATTGTATAGACTCTGGTGTTTCACTGGTAAGGCTACACATAGCTTCTTAGTTTTATATTTAAGCTACTATGTAATTTACGGAGGATAAAATGGCTGGTTTGAAACCCAATGATTTTCATTGGATAATAGAAGGAAAACTAGCTGTCTCCGAATGCATTGGAGGTGGAGGTCTTACTCCTCGTAAAATCAGGAGAGAAGAGGAAATTCAATGGTTAAAAGGACAGGGAATAAATGCAATTTTTTCTTTACTTGATTCAGACTTTAATCTTAAAAACTATCAAGAAGTAGGTTTTAGAACTTATCATTATCCTCTAAATGATGATATTCCAAAAGAATCTCTTAATGTTATTTTTGATGCAATAAAGGAAGCTTTATCAGATAAAGATAGAAAACTTTTAATTCATCGCGAATTATTAGATGAACAAGTACCAGGAATTCTCGCTGGTTATTTAATTTACTCCAAGCTTCTGGACGATCCCATTTTGGCAAGAACCATACTAGAAAAAATATTAGAAAAACCACTTTCACCAAAAGCTATAGCTCTTATTCCTACAATATAAATAATGTCATTCGGCATAAATATTTCTAAAATTAAGTGTTCTGGAAAACATGGAATTTATGATCACGAAAAACAAAATGATCAAGAATTTCTGGTAGATATTCATATTAATATTTCTGATTTTTCTGAAGATGATATTAACAAAACACTTAATTATGAGGAAATTGTTGATTTAGTTATAAAAATCGTAAACACAGAAAGTTATGATTTAATTGAAACTTTGGCAAAACAAATTTCTCAACAAATTGTATTTAAATATGCAAAAAATGAAGCTACGTTACAAGAAATTAAGGTTACAGTTTATAAACCAGATACAATTTTAAAAGATAGGACAGAGGGCATTTCGGTTTCTTATTGTGAAGAATTCAAATAGTATTTTTCTCTCCTTGGGCTCAAATATTGGTGATAAAGAAAACAATTTAATTGATGCAGTGAGGTTCATTTCTAATTTTGCCAAAATACTTCAAATCTCATCAGTCTACAAAACGGAACCATTACTTTATAAAGAACAAGATGATTTTTTCAACATTGTTATTGAAATTGATTATCAAAAAACAGCTAGAAATTTACTGTTAAAAATTAAAGATGTAGAAACTCAAATGGGGCGCAAAGATAATTTTAGATACGGACCAAGGTTGATAGATATAGACATTATATTTTTTAAAGGTGAAGAGATTGATGAAGAAGATTTAATAATCCCGCACTACGATTGGCAAAATAGACTCTTTGTTGTAGAGCCTTTATATGAGGTTTTAGATGAGCCTTTAGACAAATCTAGTTTTAAAATTTTTGATCAAAAAATAACTAATATTGGTAAAATGAAAACTTAAGTACGGGCACCATTTTAGGGCACGATAATGACAAAAGTTATAAATACAATAAATGAAGACATCCTGTCTAAAGACATTTGTTTTATTCCCACAATGGGAGCAATACATGAAGGTCACCTTTCACTTGTAGATATTGGAAAAGAAACTAATTTAAAAACTTTAGTATCTATATTTTTAAACAGAAGACAATTCAACAATGATGATGATTTCAAAAATTATCCTATCAAGCTTGAACAAGATATTCAATTTTTGGAAAGTAAGGGTGTTGATTATATTTTTTTGCCCCAGGAAAGCTACATTTATCCTAGTGAAGGAATTCCTTCTATTGTTCCTAGTAAAGTGGGATCTATTCTTGAGGGAGTTTCAAGGCCTGGCCATTTCGAAGGGGTTTTAACTGTTGTAAATAGACTTTTTGATTTAATAAAGCCAAGTCATGCTGTCTTTGGAAAAAAAGATGCGCAACAATTATTTTTAATTAAAGATATGGTTAATCGGTTAGATTTGAATATTGAAATAATAGAAGGCGAAATATTTCGAGATATAAATGGTCTTGCTTTGAGTAGCCGAAATAAGCATCTATCGCAAGATGCTAAATTAAATGCAGCAAATATTTTTAAATCTTTGCAAAATGTAGCTAAAGAAATAAATTTTGGTAAAAGTTTTGAAGAATCTGTTGAACTAGGGATTAATTTATTTAATCAAAACGAAATAGACTTGGACTATCTTGAAATAGTGGATGAAGAAAATTTTAAATATCCAAATAAATATTCAAAGAAATTAAAGTTATTAACTGCAGTTTATATTGAAAATATAAGGCTGATTGACAACATTGATATAAAAATATGAAAAAAATAATAGCAATTGATATTGGAAATACTGAAACAACAGTTGGAATTGGTAACAAAGATGGCTGGGATTCTTATAGGTTTACCACAAGAGACGCAAACACTCCAGACGAATTATTAGCACTTTTTAATTCTACATTTAATTTAATAGATGATAAAAAAAATGAGATAGAAGGTTCAATAGTCTGCTCAGTTGTTCCTCAAGTAACTAATAATATGGTTCAAGCGGTTGAGAAATATTTAGATTCCCCACCCATCATTGTGGGACCTGGAATTAAAACAGGTTTAAAAGTAAATATTGATAATCCAAAAGAATTAGGACCTGACAGGATAGCAAATTCTGTAGCCGGTTATAAAGTTGCTGAGTCAGATGTAATAATAGTTGATTTAGGCACAGCTACTACTTTTGATGTTGTAAACAATAAAAAAGAATATCTAGGTGGAGCTATTGCACCAGGTATAAAAATTAGTTTGGACGCCTTAACATCAAAGACTGCATCTTTAAAATCTGTTGAACTAGACCTTCCAAAAAAAGTTGTAGGTAAAAATACTTATGAAGCTATACAGAGCGGATTAATTTTTGGGCATGCATCAATGATAGATTCTATGATTGAAAAGCTTTTGCAAGAATTGGGTACAAAACCAAAAATTATTCTAACTGGAGGTTTAAGCCCAATTATTCAACCAGCACTTAATATAAATGCACATTATGTAGAAGATTTAACATTAGTAGGGTTAGAAGAAATATTTAACTTAAATAATTAGGATATAAATGTGACTGAATTATCGAAATCTGAAAAAGAAATATATGACCTTAGACGCGAGAAGGTTAAAAAATTAATAGATAAAGGAATAGAGTCTTTTCCTACATACTTTAAAAATGCTAGTTTTATTAGCGACATCCATGCCAATCATCAAAGCTTGAGTGATGGGGATCAAACAGATATTAGCGTTGTCGTGAGAGGGCGGATACTTAGTATTAGGTCTTTTGGAAAATTAACATTTATAGATGTTAAAGATTCAACTGGCAAAATACAATTACTTGCTTCTAAAGATGATTTAGATGAAATATTAAAAGAATACATTGAATTACTCGATGTAGGAGACATAGTAGGTACTTCTGGAATAATAATGAAAACAAAAAAAGGAGAGCTTTCGATAAAAATCTCCAATTTAATGTTGTTGAGCAAGTCTTTGAGAACACTTCCAGAAAAGTGGCATGGATTGAAAGATAAAGAAACTAGATTTAGACAAAGGTATCTTGATTTAATTGTTAATGATGAAGCAAAGAAAACCATAGACACAAGATTTAAAGTACTCAAATTATTAAGAGAGTTTATGGATAGTGATGGGTTTGTAGAAGTTGAAACTCCCACACTCCAACCAAAAGCAGGCGGTGCTATTGCAAAACCTTTTGTGACACACCATAACGCAATGAGTATTGATATGTTTCTTCGAATTGCTCCAGAGTTATATTTAAAAAGATTAATTATCGGTGGTTATGAAAAGGTTTTTGAAGTTGGAAAAGTTTTTAGAAATGAAGGAATTGACCAAACACACTCACCAGAGTTCACAATGATGGAAAGTTATGAAGCTTATACAGATGTAAATGGTGTGATGGATATGGTCGAAAAGATGTGTGAGTACATATTGAGTCAATTAAATCATGATTTAAATATTGAATTTATGGATAAAGAAGCAGATTTTAGTTTTCCCTGGAAAAGAATAAGTATGTTTGATATGGTCAGTAGCCATTTTGAAACTGAAATAACATATAATTCAGATTTAAAAAAGCTTAAAGAGGAATTATTAAATAAACATAATATCGAGAATGAATCTTCAAGTATAGGAATGTTAGTTTACGATTTGTTTGAAAAATATATTGAAGACAGCATTGTTAATCCAACATTTGTAACAGACTATCCCAAAGAAGCCTCACCATTTGCTAGAGAATGTAAAGAGCAGAATGGAGTCACTGAAAGATTTGAATTATTTGCTTTTGGTAGTGAATTAGCCAATGGTTTTTCTGAACTTATCGATCCAGTTGATCAGGAGGCGAGATTAAAAGAACAAGCACAAAAAAAAGCTCAAGGAGATGAAGAGGCACATGTAGAAGATAAAGATTACATTGAAGCTTTAGAATACGGTCTGCCTCCAACCGGGGGACTTGGTTTTGGTGTAGATAGATTTGTAATGATGCTTACAAATAATGAATCAATTAGAGAAGTTATTGCCTTTCCTCATTTAAAACCTGAAAATTAATTAGTTCGATTAATCAGATAATTGTTTATATTTTCTAAAACTGGAAAAAGTTCATGATTTTTCAAAGTAAATATTGCCCTTATGCTCTCATTCAAGTACCCATTAATTATTTCTTTTGAGTCGTCAATTATTTCCTTTGTAATAAATTCATTAAGTACGTTTTCAATATCGATGTTCTCTTCTTTTATTTCAGTCAAGATTTCTTGGTACTTACCCTTATCTTTAGTCAATGCAATTAAGACCGGCAATGTGTATGTTCCTTCTAAAATATCGTTACCCGCGGGTTTCCCTAAAGTTTCTGAGTCAGAAGTCAAATCTAGTAAATCATCAGAAATTTGAAAAATTATTCCACAGTTCCAACCCCAATTGCTCAAAGCATCAACCACTTCACTATCTGCAGCGCTAGCAAGAGAACCCAATCTAGCACTTGTTCTAATAAGACTTGCAGTCTTTCCTTCAATTACTGTTAAATAATCATCAATCTTCTGATCAAGGTCAAAAGCTAAATTCAACTCTTTTGTTTGACCCTCAACCAATTCGGCATAAGTTGAAGCTAGCAGTTTGACGGATTCTAATCCAAGACTTTCTGCTGCAAGCTCGGAAGATCTTGCAAGCAAATAATCTCCAGCGAGTATTGAAAGGGTTGAGTTCCATTTTGAATTTGAACTTTCAACACCTCTTCTTGTTGTAGCATTGTCCATAACGTCGTCATGATATAAACTTCCAATATGTATCAGCTCTACACAAACACCGGCATCGATAATCTTGTTAATATTTTCAATTTCATTTCCAAACTTTCCGGCAAGAGAGGTTACTATTGGACGAAATCTTTTCCCCCCAGCATTTATAAGATATTGAGAAATTGATGTAAGGTAATTATTTGAAGAGCTAGAAATTTCTAAAAGCCTTTTTTCCAATACATTTAAATTTTCCCAAATATCAGCAAAAGGTATTATTTTTTTAATTTCATTGCTTTCCATAACTAAAGAATAAAGTAAATGTATAAATAGTTGTAATTTTCATTTAAGTGTATAAACAGACTATTGGTAATATAAATATATGTTTGAAAGATTTACAGATAGAGCTAGAAGAGTTGTAGTTTTAGCACAGGAAGAAGCTAGAAGGCTAAATCATAACTACATTGGAACAGAACATATACTTCTTGGTTTAATACAGGAAGGTGAAGGTCATGCTGCAAAAGCCTTAGAAGAATTAAATATCAATATTGATAGTGTCAGATCGGAAGTTGTTGAAATTATTGGCGAAGGCCAACAATCACCTAGTGGCCATATACCTTTTACTCCAAGAGCGAAAAAAGTATTGGAACTTTCATTAAGAGAAGCTTTGCAACTGGGACACAACTATATTGGCACTGAACATATACTTCTTGGTTTAATTCGTGAAGGAGAAGGAGTAGCAGCTCAAGTGCTGAAAAAATTAGGTGCAGAATTATCTCAAGTGCGACAGACTGTAATTAAATTAATATCATCTGCAGGCGAAAGCAAAAAACAGCAAGCAGCATCAACTGGGGGAAGAGAAAGACCTGGATCAGGTACTGGTTCAGCAATATTAGATCAATTTGGAAGAAATTTGACAAGGATGGCAAAAGAAGGAAAACTTGATCCGGTAATTGGAAGAATTACTGAAATTGAACGAGTCATGCAAATTCTTTCTAGAAGAACAAAAAATAATCCTGTCTTAATCGGAGAACCTGGAGTAGGTAAAACAGCAATTGTTGAAGGACTTGCTCAAAAAGTAGTTTCAGGAGATGTTCCAGTAACCCTTGAAGGTAAACAAATCTACACATTAGATTTATCAGCACTTGTTGCTGGATCTCGATATAGAGGTGATTTTGAAGAGCGCTTAAAAAAAGTTCTTAAAGAAATAAAAACAAGAGGAGACATAGTTTTATTTATCGATGAGATACACACGTTAGTAGGTGCTGGTGCAGCGGAAGGTGCTATTGACGCGGCTTCAATTTTAAAACCAATGCTAGCTAGAGGGGAGTTACAAACTGTTGGTGCAACAACTCTTGAAGAATTTAGAAAACACTTCGAAAAAGACGCAGCATTGGAAAGAAGATTTCAATCAGTTCAAGTAGATGAGCCAAAATTATCCGATGCTATAGAAATTTTAGACGGTCTAAAAGATAGGTATGAAGTTCATCATGGAGTACGTTTTACCGACCAAGCAATAGCATCTGCAGTGAATATGGCCGATAGATATATTTCAGATAGATTTTTACCTGATAAGGCCATTGATTTAATTGATGAAGCTGGAAGCCGAATGAGAGTTTATAAAAAACCACTAGGTCAGGAAAAACAAGAAATTGCTGATAAGCTTAAAAACCTTAGAGAACAAAAAATAGATGCTGTCCAATCACAGTTGTATGAAAAAGCAGCTCAAATAAGGGATCAAGAAAAGCTTTTACTAGATGAAGTTAACGCAACAGATGCCTCAGCAGCAACTGAAATCGAGATGGTTATAGATGAAGAGGAAATAGCTGAAGTCCTAGCTCAATGGACAGGTATTCCTGTGCATAGATTAACGCAAGAAGAAACTGCAAGACTATTAGAGATGGAAACTGAATTACACAAAAGAATTATTGGACAAAACGAAGCAATTTCAGCTGTATCTAAAGCAATAAGAAGAACTAGGTCAGGATTAAAAGATCCAAAAAGACCTTCAGGATCTTTTATATTTTTGGGCCCATCTGGTGTTGGAAAAACAGAAACAGCAAAAGCTTTAGCTGAATTTCTTTTTGGAGATGAAGAATCTTTGATTCAGATAGATATGTCTGAATATATGGAAAAGCACACAGTTAGTAGGCTAATAGGCTCTCCACCAGGTTATGTTGGCTATGATGAGGGGGGGCAGCTAACGGAAGCTGTAAGAAGGAAACCGTTTAGTGTCGTTCTTTTAGATGAAGTCGAGAAAGCTCATCCAGATGTCTTTAATACATTGTTACAAATTTTAGAAGATGGAAGACTTACAGACGCTCAAGGTAGAACTGTTGACTTTAAAAACACAATAATTATTATGACTTCAAACTTAGGTACCAAAGACATTGCAAAAAATATTGGATTTAGCTCACTTGATGAACTCGACAATTATGAAAAAATGAAATCAAAAGTAGGAGAAGAGTTAAAAAGATATTTTAGACCAGAGTTCTTAAATCGTATTGATGAAACCATTGTCTTCCACGAACTAACAGTTGAAGAAGTAAAAGAAATCGTTGATTTAATGCTTGATAGAGTACACAGCCAACTTAAGAATTCAGATTTGGAAATCGTTCTTTCAGATGAAGCTAAAGAATATCTAGCAACAGAAGGTTATGATAAAGAATTTGGTGCTAGACCATTAAGACGTTCGATACAGAGGCTATTAGAAGATCCTTTATCAGAAGAACTTTTGCAAGGAAAGTATAAAGCCGGTTCAACAATAATTATTTCTCTTAATAAAGAAGAAGGCAATCTAGAATTTGAGTCAGTTGAAGCTCCTGATGAACCACCTGTCGATTTTGTAGATTCTGAATCATAAAACTAATACAATAGACTAATGAAATTCATTATTGATACCGATCCTGGTACAGATGATGCTGTTGCAATTCTTATTGCTCTAGCTCATTTTACTGATGATGAGCTTCTAGCATTAACAACTGTCTCAGGAAATGTAAACGTAGATGTAGGAACAAGAAACGCATTAAGAATCTTAGAGCATTCAAACAGAAACAATATTCCTGTTTATAAGGGAGAAGCTACACCATTAAGCAGAGACTTACTTACTGCAGAGTGGGTTCACGGAACAGATGGATTAAATGGTGTAGAATTTCCAGAACCTTCAAAAAGTGAAGAACCTTTGGGGGCTGTAGACTACATCACTCATCTATTACAAAAAAATAGTCAAGAAAAAATAACCATTTGTGTTTTAGGTCCAATGACAAATATTGGAAAAGTTTTAATCCAGAATCCTGAATTAGCTGAAAATATTGAAAAAATAATTTTTATGGGCGGTGGAGCGGGATTTGGAAACCATACTCCAGTTGCGGAGTTTAATGTATTAGTGGATCCTGAAGCTGCAAAAATTGTATTAAATTCAGGGGTAAAGTTGGTAATGATGGGACTAGATGTAACTCATCAGGCAATTTCAACTAAGGAAAGACTTAACAAAATTCTCGAAACAGGTACAGTAACGGGTCAACATATTGTTGGACTTATGAGTTCATTAGCGGAATTAGATGTAGTAAAAGAAAAGTTTCCTGATGGCACACCAGTACATGACGCCTTTGTAACTGCATATTTGGTAGACAACACCTTGACTACAGGCGAGTTAACAAATGTTGAAGTAGAAGTTGATTCTGATTTAACACTTGGACAAACAGTGGTTGATACAAATCATATTTCTGGAAGAAATAAAAATGTATTTTGGATGAACAAAGTTGATGATAATAAATTATTTGAGATTATAAAAAACACTGCTTCAAAAATTTAATTTTCTCATCTTTTGCCAATCAAAGAATTAAACTGCTTAAAAAAATCGGAGTTGCTTACAAAGTGTGAAGCTAACTAGCCTCTCCCGTAAAAAGTAATTTCTTGTATTGCACATTCTTGAAATGGCTCTGCACCATTTATTTCCTCACCAGGATAAGCGCTCAATATCTGTATGGTAATTATTGAAGAAGTAGTGTTTAGATCAATCCACTGGGAGCTACTGTTTTGATTTTGAAGTTCATATTCTATAGAAAAACCTTCTTCCTCAGAGGTTATTAATATGTCACGTGGTTTAAAATTTCTAGAATATGACTTAGTGTCTTCTATATTTTCATAAGTGAGAAACTGAAAATATATATCTTTTGAGAAAGTAAATTCTAAAGTAGCATCTGCACATTCTAAACTGTTATCTTGCCAAGAAGATGGTTCATCATCATATATTTTTTCACAAGACCATCCCTCGCCAAGACTGCTTGAAGCTGAACAGCTAAATGGGTATTGAAGCTGAAGTAAGCTTTGAACTGTAGTGGAAGTACTTGTTGTGGTTGACTGTTCAATAACTTGAATTTCTTCTATTACTTCTTCAGCCATATTTTGATTGTAATAATAACTAGCTGCAGCAATCAGGGGAATAATTATTGCTAGAAAAAACACTGCTCTAATACCAGGGACTTCATTTCTTGTTGGAAGGGAAGTTGCACCATAATTTGATAGAGGTTGTGATAAAAGTTCTTCAGGAGGTCTAATTCTTCTAGTAATTTCTGGCTGGGCATTATTGTCAGAATCTTCCACGTCTTTTATGCTCAAGCCAAGCCATTCGCCACAACTTGAACAGAACTCAATTGATTTATCAACGGAAGCTGAGCAAGCTTTACATTCTATTTTTTCCATTTAATTAGCCTATTGTTCCTATTTATAAAATAATACAGTAACATTCAAATAACAATATTGTTCAAATAATAAAGAGGAATATGAATTTAAACAAAAGCTCTAGTCAGTTACTGCCAGGTCAACCCTTAAGGGTTGGTGTTGATTTAATAGCTGATAAAAAATCTGGAGCATTAATTGTTATAGGTTCAACAACAAAATTGGAAAAAATTTCTTCAGGCGGACTCACTTTAAATGAATGTGAATTTTCACCAGAGATGCTCTCAGAATTGTCCAAAATGGATGGTGCAATTATTGTAAACGACAGTGTCACAAAAATTCTAAAAGCAAACGTTCACTTAAATCCAAGTGACTCAATATCTACAACTCAAACTGGAACAAGACATAGAACTGCAGAGCGAACCTCGGCAACTACAGGCCTAACAGTCATCGCCGTATCAGAAGAAACCTCCTTGATTAAAGTTTTTGAAAACCTTGAAACTATTGAACTTGAAGAGTCTTCAGCAATTTTGGGTAGAGTCAATGAATCTTTGCAGTCAGTAGACAGGATGAGGAGAAGGTTTGATGATGCAGTTACAAATTTGGGAGAACTCGAGATTGAAAACACATTAACAAATCAGGAAGTCTTGGAAGTTATTCAAAGAGGAGAGCTTCTTACTCGATTGGCTAATCAAGTAAAAACAGAAGCTTTAAAACTTGGTGAGGATGCTGGATTGATTATGATTCAGATAGATTCTTTAGAATCAGGGGTTTTGAATACATTAAACCTAGTTTTAAAGGACCACCTTCCTTCAAGGCAATTTAGAACAACCTCTAAAGCTATTAATGAGATTAGCAAAATGTCATATGATGAACTGAATTCAGTAGACCATCTCGGCGGTGTTTTGTTCAAGCTTCCTCTTGATGATATATCAGTACCAAAAGGATACAGGGTTCTTGCTAGGTTACCCGGATTACCTGAAAATCTTCATGATCAATTAATTCACAAATTTAAAACTTTACCAAAACTACTTACTGCTTCACCAGAAAAATTGTTTGAAGTCGAGGGCATTGGAAGAAGTAGGGCACAACAATTAAGAGATTATTTCGATACATTGCTTAAAAATATAGGTTTTTCATATATAAATGGACATTAAATAGTTCTCAATATATAGTATTGTTGACAT
The DNA here is from genome assembly GCA_902610815.1 of uncultured Candidatus Actinomarina sp. Lineage (GTDB taxonomy): Bacteria > Actinomycetota > Acidimicrobiia > Actinomarinales > Actinomarinaceae > Actinomarina. Next base: position 24,831 of record CACLXG010000005.1, on the reverse strand, counting down.
CTATGGCAACAAAAACAAAGAAATCTACTGATAAATATAAACCTAACCAATTTGTAGTTCATCCTCACCATGGTGCTGCAAAAGTTGTTAGAAAAGTTAACAAGAATGTGGAAATTTTTGATGAAAATGGTGAAGTAAAATCAAAACGAAGACAGTATTTCGAGATTGAAGTCCTTACAGATGGTCTGCTTGTAATGGTGCCAGTGGAAAATGTAGACGAAGTTATAAGGCCTGTTATTTCAAAAAATGCAGTTTCACGAAAAGTGTTTCCTATTTTTAAAGAAAAACCAGAAGAAGCTGGAACTAATTGGAGTAGGTGGTACAAGGTTCTGACAGAAAAAATGACTTCTGGAGATGTTATACAAGTTGCTGAAGTGGTTAGAGATCTGACGCATGCTCAAATCAATAAAGGTATTTCTCCTGCACTTAAAAGAATGCTCGCAAAAGCAAGAACAACCCTAGCCAGCGAAATAGCATGTGCATTAAGTATTGATGAAGAAGCAGCTGTAGAAAAAATTAACCAATATCTTCCAGAAGAAGACCCTGACGACGGTTTATAATTCATATATAAATCAAAAGAGGCATAATGCTTGTAGGTAACGGGTTTGATATACACAAACATTCAAATGATGAAAAATTAGTTCTGGGAGGAATAACTGTAAAAGGACCCGGTTTTGAAGCTCATTCGGATGGAGATATAATTCTTCATTCTCTAAGCGATGCTTTGCTTGGATCTAAAGCAAAAAAAGATCTGGGTTTTTATTTTCCATCTAATGAAACGACACCGAAAAATATATCGAGTGTAGATATGTTAAATAAAGTTTTAGAAATCATTGAGTATGACAAAATAGTGATAAACAATATTGATATTACTATTCTTTCACAGGTTATAAATATTTCAAAAATATCTGAGCCTATAATTTCTAACCTCGCTGATTTGCTAAGGGTTGATAAAAATCTAATAAATGTAAAGGGTAAGTCATTTGATAATCTTGGTGTGATTGGAGATGGTAAAGCGTCAGCTTGTATTGCACTAGTTTCGGTGAAAGATGCTTAAGCTACATAATACTCACTCCAAGACTGTTGAGGAGTTTAAACCAACTTCAGATAATGTAAAAATTTATCTTTGTGGCCCAACAGTACAATCTTCACCACATATTGGGCATGGACGATCTGCAGTAGTTTTTGATTTTTTAATTAGATATTTGGTTTATTTAGACTATGAAGTTAATTTTGTTAGAAATATCACTGATATTGATGACAAAATAATTGAAAGGGCAGTAGAAGAAGGAATCACTACAAAGGAATTAGCTGATCGAGTTACAAAAGAATTTCAAGATTCCTATTCAAGCCTAAATTGCTTAACTCCAGATAATGAACCTAAGGCTACTGAGACAATAGATCATATTATAAATTTTATTGAAATCCTAATTGAAAATGGATATGCATATGCAACACAATCAGGTGTTTATTTTGAAGTCGCTAAATTTAAAGATTATTTGAAATTATCGGGTAGAAATAAAGAACAAGTCATTTCTGGCACCAGAGTTGACTTAGAATCTGATAAGAAAAATACAGAAGATTTTGTTCTATGGAAGATATCAAAGGAAAACGAACCTTCATGGAATTCACCTTGGGGTGACGGGAGACCTGGGTGGCATATTGAATGCTCTGCTATGATAAATAAAATATTCGATTCAGGTATTGATATTCACTGTGGTGGTAATGATTTAATTTTTCCCCACCATGAAAATGAGCTTGCACAATCTTCTGCTGCATTTGAAAATCAAGAATTTGTTAAATTCTGGCTACACAACGGTATGGTTAACCTTTCCGGCCAAAAAATGTCTAAATCTGAAGGCAATATAAAACTCCTTAATGAATACATAGATAAGTTTGGGGGAAACGTTATTAGATTTTTCTTTTTAAGATCACATTATCGAAAACCACAAGATTTTTCTGAAGACTTATTAGAAGAGTCAAAAACAACATTTAAAAGAATACAGGATTTCACTAGAAGTGTTGAGGCTAAAGCTTCAGATTTATCAGTTATTGAAATATTTAAAAATTCTATGAATGATGATTTAAATTCACCGAAGTTTTTAGGGGAAATCTTCGAAAAAATGAATAATCTAAGCAATTTGGACGAAAATGAAGAGAAAAATTTTAAAGAAACTATCAAATTTATATTTGAAGTCTTAGGTTTTAACTTCGATATCAATGATAGTGTAAAAATAAATCACGAAGACCTTTCAAAATTCTTCAACGCATTTCAAATAAAATATGATAATTTAGAACAAGCAATGGAAGAGTTTCTCACAAAAAGAGAAAAGTTAAGAAGCAAAAAAAATTTTAGTCAAGCGGATCTCATGAGAGACAAATTAAAAGAAATTGGTTTGTTCATTAAGGATGGTGATGACAGTGGCTGGTATTGGGAAAATAGTTGAAGGTATTAATTCAGTAAATAGTGCTATTGATTCAAATCGAGTTGAAAAAATTTTTTTCTTAGAATCTGATAAAACTATATCAAATCGGTTGGAGCAATTAATTGGGAAAGCAAAAAAGAAAGGATTAATAGTTGAAAAAATTAGTAAAAAAGAAAACTGGAAATATAACAATAGACATTCGGTTGTTGCACTTTGTATTCCCAAAAAGACATATGATGAAAAAACTTTAGATCAACTAAAGCTTTGCAATATTGTTGTTTTAGATCATATTCAAGATACAAATAATTTTGGTGCTATTACTAGAACTGCATCAGCATTTGACTTTAATATAGTCTGTCTTCCTAAAAAAAGGTCAGTAAATATAACAGAAAGAACCTTTGGAATTTCTTCAGGTGGTCTTGAAAATGTAAATATTGTTTTTTATAATTCTATTTTTTCCCTAATCAAGAAATTAAAGTCGCTTGAGTATTGGACTGTTGGTATGGAAATGAATACCAAAGATAATTTATTGAATGTGGACTTAAATAACCAAAAAATTGCACTATTTATTGGTTCTGAAGAAAACGGTTTAAGTAAGGAGATACAAAACAAATTAGATTTAATGGTAAAAATTGATATGAATAATTCAGTTGAATCTCTCAATGCCTCGGTTGCTGCTGCTATAGCAATGAATCATTTTTTTAAAAAAAGTAGCTGATTCAATAATGATTTTGCTATTATTTTACTGTTTGCCGGAGTAGCTCAGTGGCCAGAGCAGCCGACTTGTAATCGGCAGGTCAGGGGTTCGACTCCCCTCTCCGGCTCTGAGTGATTAAGTATGTAAATTCTTTTAAAATTTTACTATTTTTGATAATCGCCGTTCAAATTGCCTTTTATTTTTCTGGATATCTTAGGCCTTCAATTATTTATGATTATATTGATTTTTTCCCTTTTACTTTTTTTCCTGCAATTGTTTATTTTTATTTAAACATTAAAAGAATTACTAATAGGTTTTACTTTTATTTATCAATATATCTCTTACTAATTTTAATATTTTTCCCAATCGCACAAATTTTTGATGCAAACTTTCTTACAACATATAACTTCCCGTCATATTTAGAAAATAGAGAACTCAATAAGGATTCAGAATATCTTTTGGTTATTGACACTAGTGGAAGTGTAAATTTAAATACATTTAATGAAACTGGTTACACTGCCGATGTAATCGATAAACCTGGAAATATAGGCTACCCAGAGGCGGTTGAAACATTAGTTGGGGAACCTAAAGCTGTTTTATTTCGAGAAATTGAAACATCAAGTTTACTAAAAGTCGCAGGGTGGAATATAAATATTGGAAATAAAAACATTTGGAAATTGAATTTAGTTTCTTTTAATTCTGAATTAAATTTAGACAATATTAAATTAAACAATTCAAGAATTGCAGGTACTGGAAATATTTTTCTTGGTGAGGGATTAGAACTTGAAGAATTAAAGATAAATGGAAATTTTGAAATAAGGGTATCTGAAGACTTGGCAGTTGTAGTTACAGGAAAAGTAGAGACCCCAGCCTCATGGATAGGTGCTACAATAGGATATTTAAACCAAGCTGATGAAGTATATAAATTAAAAATAATTGTTGAGGATGGTTCTGATGTTAAGTTTTATGATCAAAAAGAGGGTTCCTAATTGTTAGATCAACTTGGTAATGGGCTTCTATTAGGAATAATCATTTCTGTAGCTTCTGTTGCGTTATCTTTGTTATATGGTGTCACAAGAATAGTTAATTTTGCTCATGGAGAAATCATTGCATTAGGTGCAATTGCTACCTTATTTTTCTCAAGCCCACTAGATTACAGAGTATTATTCTTAGAAAAATTTTCACCGCTGGGACTAAATTTTGTAATATCGTGTTTTTTGGCAATATTAGTTTGTGGTTTATTTGGGGGATTATTAGAGGTATTTTTATTTAGACCTTTAAGAAAAAATGATGTTGGAAATATTGCTGTATTAGTTGTAACTATTGGCCTTTCCATACTGGTAAGGCATTTATATTTATTATTTGCAACTGGTAAGGTACAGAATTTCCCTCTTGAGTTACAAAGAAGACAAACTTACTTATTTTTTGATATGACTCCTAGAAATTTTAATGTTTTGATTGCTGGAATAATTGTAATGATTATTGTTGGGCTTTTATTAACTTACACTCGTTTAGGAAAAGCGATGAGAGCGGTAAGAGACTCGGAAGAACTATCAAGTGTTTCTGGTATAAATTCAGACAATATTATTTTGCTTACTTGGGTAGCGTCAAGTATGTTGGCAGGTTTAGCTGGTATATTTCAAGCAACGATTAATGATGTTAGGTGGAATATGGGATTTTTAATTTTGCTTCTTATTTTCGCTGGAACAGTCTTGGGTGGTATAGGAACTTCTTTTGGTGCAATGGTAGGAGGATTCATGATTGGAATTTTAGTTCAAGTTTCAGTCGGATTACCATTTATGGAAGGACATGCTGAAGCTAAAAATGCTGTAGCACTCGGAATAATGATTTTAATTCTATTATTTAGACCTCAGGGAATATTTGGTCAAAAAGAAAGAATTTCATGATAACAAAAAGATTTTCACTACAATATATTTTTGCTTTTTCTTTGACTATATTTTCAATTTATTTAGTATTTTTCTTAAATCCCGAAGGTGCTCCTAGAATTGTTTTAAACCTATTTACATTTGCAGGAATTTATGGACTAAGTGCAATTGGATTAAATGTTCACTTTGGTTGGACTGGACTATTAAATTTTGGCCATGCTTCATTTATGGGAGTTGGCGCTTATGTTACATTACTTTTGATGCCTCATGCAGCGGGTAGAGAGGGTGTTGTAATTACAACTGGATTACCTTTCTTTGCTGCATTGACAATAGGGATTATAGCTGCATCTTTATTTGGTCTATTGTTGGGACTACCAGCGATAAGGTTACGAGGTGATTATTTGGCAATTGTCACAATTGCTGCCGCAGAAATATTTAGACTTCTCGTTAGAGATCTAGAGTCAATAACAGGTGGAGTTTATGGCATAATTAACTACACTGAAAACTTTCAAAGATATAGACCCAGTTTTATTGACGATCTTTCAGATAATTTAGATTTTTCTGCTTCTCAGGGTTGGGTCTGTATTGCAGCTTGGATATCAATCTTGTTTATAGTTTTATTTTTAAAACGCCTAAATAATTCACCTTGGGGACGTGCATTAAGAGCTGTTAGGGAAGATGAAGATGCTGTAAGGGCAATGGGTAAAAATGCTGTATGGCTCAAGCTTCAAAGTTTTATGCTTGGAGCGGGTATAGCAGGCTTATCGGGAGTTCTCTTAGCATTTAATTACGGATCGCTTGAATCAACAGTTTTTATACCTTTATTAACTTTTTACGTATGGGCAATCATGATATTGGGTGGTGTCGGTACAATTACGGGTCCAATTTTTGGTTCAATAATTTTTTGGGTAATAATATCTGAAACTGATCGGTTAGCATACATCTTGTTTGAAAATGCAAATGGCCAACAATTAGCTGGAGTCAGGTTTCTTTTAGTTGGAGTATTAATTATGTTTCTAATGATATTTAGACCAAATGGGCTATTGGGTAAGAAAGAAGAGTTACTTTTAGATGTTAAATAATTTAATTTCTGTAAAAAATCTTAAAAAATCCTTTGGTGGTATTAAAGCTGTTGATGTACAAGAGTTGTCATTTATAGAAGGTGAGCTTACTTCAATAATTGGTCCGAATGGCGCTGGCAAAACTACTTTTTTTGATTTAATTTCAGGATTTCAAAATGCAGACAGTGGAGATGTTTTTTTGAAAGCAAATAATATATCAAATTCACAACCATATAAGATTGCAAGAATGGGCATGGTTAGAACTTTTCAATTAACAAAAGTATTTGACAGAATGACGGTTATGGAAAATTTACTTTTTTCTGGTTCAAATGTAAACAATGATTCTTTCTTAAGGTCAATTTTTAAATTAAATTCACAAAAAGTATATGAAAAAAGCCTTAAAGATAAGGCCAATGAAATTATGAACAATTTAAATATTGGACATATGGCTGATTCTTATGCACGAGAACTTTCTGGTGGACAGAAAAAACTGCTTGAGCTTGCAAGAGCAATAATTAATGACCCTGAAATTTTGCTTTTAGACGAACCACTAGCAGGGGTTAATCCAAAATTAGCAGAAGATATTTTATCACTTATTAAAAAATTGTCTGAAGATGGAATCACAGTAATCATGGTTGAGCACAATATAGAAGCTGTAATGAAGATTTCTGAGAGAATTGTTGTACTTGCTGAGGGTTCATTGATTGCTGATGGTAGCCCTAGTGAAATTAGAACTAATAATAATGTAATTGAAGCTTATCTAGGAAAATCAGATGAATAAAGCAATTTTGGAATGTAACGGAATTGCAGCCGGATATGTAAAAGGTCTAAATATTCTACAAGGTATTGACCTAGTGGTTAATGATGGCGAAATAGTTTCAATTATTGGACCAAATGGGGCAGGAAAATCAACTTTATTAAAAGCAATAATGAGTTTAATAAAAGTTTCTGCAGGTAGGTTTTACATAAATGGAATTGAAAAAACTAATTTATCAACTCATAAAATTGTTTTGGAAGGTATAGGCTATGTTCCTCAGGTAGCAAATGTATTTCCATCATTAACAATTGAAGAAAATCTAGAAATTGGATCATGGAGTATAAAGCAAAAAAAAGAAGCATTAAAAAAAATCTATTCCGATTTTCCTTTGTTGTCAGATAGAAAAAAAGACAAAGCTGGAAACCTGTCAGGTGGACAACGTCAAATACTCGCTTTAGGAAGAGCTTTAATAACTTCACCAAAACTTTTATTACTTGATGAGCCCTCAGCAGGCTTATCACCTGTAGCTATCAGTGAGGTTTTTACTTCAATAAAAGAAATAAATGAATCAGGAGTTTCTATATTACTAGTTGAGCAAAATGCTAAAAGAGCACTTGGATTTAGTGATAGAGGTTATGTTTTAGATCAGGGTCGAAACGCCTACCAGGGCAGTGGTGAAGAGCTACTTAACGATCCTAGAGTTATTGATTTATATTTAGGAAAACTATAAAAAAAAGGCCTGATTTCTCAGGCCTTTTTTTAAATCTAATTAAAGATTATGAACCGAAGTCTACTGATTTAAGAACAGGGTTTGTGTCGCCCTCTGTTGTCCAAATATCGTATGTAGCAGCAGTTGGGTCACCAGCTTGATTTAATTCAATCTCACCAGAAGCTCCAACATAGTCTACGTCAACGCCGTCAGCAGCTAGTGCTATACAGCTAACTCCAATACACTTTTCTCCACCAGATGATGCTTCGACTAGTCCTGAAGCTATTTCAGGTCCAGTAACACCATTTGCAGCAGCTGATATTGCCATTAACATGACAGCATCATATGCTTGTGGAGCAAATATAAATGTTGGTGATCCATCAGCACTTACTCCAGCATAAGCAGCTTCAAAAGCATCTTTTGCTTCTCCAGCTGCAGAACCAGGTGCAGTACCTTTAAATCCATCAAGTGCGGTACCAAGTCCACACAATGATGCAAGACCAGCATCTTTTACACCATCAGTCATATACCATGGTGTATCTAATAATCCTTGCTCAAAAGCAGGTTGCAATACTCCACAACCAGTTTCTGGGAATAAGATTCCAACAATAGCATCAGAAGCACCTTTACCGACAGCTGTTACTTCAGCAGTAAATTCTGTCGCATCAGGAGCATGATAAACAATTGTTTTAACTGTTCCTCCTGCAGCTTCAAATGCAGCAGCAGTAGCTTCAGCTAAACCTCTACCATAAGCGTCTGCTCTTGAAATAATTGAAACTGTGCTTACACCGTCTTCAATAAGTAATGATGCTAAAACATCACCTTGTAAAAGATCGGAAGGAGCAGTTCTTGCGTAAAATCCTTTTTTATCCATTTTGGTAAATTGAGGACTTGTATTTGATGGAGATACCATTACAACTTCAGCTGCAATTGCTGTGTCAAGAATAGCTAGTGAGGTACCGCTACATGCAGCTCCCATAACACCTTGAGCACCTTGGGCAATTACATCATTTAAACTTGTAAGAGCTACAGCTCCATCACAACCACTATCACCTTCAATAAGTTGAACTGGTTGTCCGTTTATACCGCCAGCAGCATTGATTTGCTCAACAGCAAGAGCCGCACCTAGTGCAATACCAGGTCCTAACGATGCAAGGTCACCAGATAATGGCATTAAAGATGCCAAAATTAATGGATCGCTAGCAGGCGCAGGAGCAGCTGTAGTTGTAGGGGCTTCAGTTGTTGCAGGTGCTTCAGTTGTTTCAACTTCCACTACTGCATCATCACTTCCACCATCACTACCGCCACAAGCCGCAGCAACAAGTGCTAAAATCGCAATCAAAGCCAAAGCTTTGCGATTCTTCATATAATTTCCTTTCAGTCACTGAAATTAAAAAATCCTACTAATTTGTAGGAATTATTAAACAATAGCGGATATTTAGTACTATTCAATAGCAGAATTAAATAATTTAGAAATAAAATGAATAATAATGAGTGAAATAATTGAAAATTTACTAATTGATTTATCAAATCAACAATATTTGGACATATTTATGTATATTTTCATGATATTTTTTCTTTATTTAGGATGGAAAAAAGGGGCAGTTTTTCAAATATTTTATCTATTTTCTCTTTTAATTGCAGTTTCTTTAAGTTTCAGATATTCAGATGAGATTGGCGCATATATAAGTAGTTGGTTAAATTCAAATTTACAGTTGTCAGAAGTGTTTGGAGGAATAATAATTTTTGTTGCAGTCTTTACTATTGCATCATTTTTACAAAATTTATTAAATAATCGTATAAAGACCTCTGATTTAGGAAGCAAAACTTTAGGAGCAGCAATATCACTTTTAGTAAGTAATTTAATTTTGACTTTAATTTTTACTGGATTAAATATTTTAAATCTTCCGGCCTTATTTGAAAACTCAGTCAAAGAATCAAATCTCGTAAATTTTTATGTAAGCCCAGAAGGGTCGCCCCAACAAACTTTAGAAGTAATTATTGGAACTGATTTATTAAAAGTTGTCAACAGGATTAATTATTTAACTGGAAAGTCTTCTGTAGTTGTTGATGATGACGGCTGTTTAGAAATTCCAAGATATAATGAATCGAATTTACAGTCACGACAAGATTTTTCTATTGAGATTTATAACTTACTTTCTCTGGAGAGACAAAATGAAAATATTGATGGACTAGAGTTAAATCAAATATTATCTAATGTTGCACAAGCTTATGCATATGAAATGTATGTTGGTGGTTTTTGGTGTCATCAAAATCCCAATAATGGTGAAAGCGTAAATGAAAGACTCTCAAAAGTTGGCTTTCCTTTCACAACTGTTGGGGAAAACTTAGCAATTGCATCGACTGTTAGGTCAGGACATCAAAGCTTAATGCAATCAGATTCACATAGAAATACTATTTTAGATAATGAGTTTCGAAGGGTAGGTATCGGAGTAGTATCTGGACCTATTGGACTAATAATTGTCCAAGTTTTCTCATGAGCAGTATTGATATAAATTCTTTTGCAGGAACTTTATCTAATGGTTTAAAGTTTTATTTAAAAAATGAAAAAGTTAGAACAACAGAATCTGATTTTCAAATTTTGGAGAATGAATTAATTTCTGAATTTTCTCTTCCGTATGTCGACCAAACACAAACCCCAACCCAAATAGTAAGCAAGTTTGTAAGAAAAAAATATGGTATTGAAAAAATTATAACACCACAAAATTTAGGACATGATGCACATGAACAAATCATGTTATGGGGTCTTATTAAAGCAAAGAATTTGAATGATTAATTCTGTCAGAAAAGATATATGGCTTAATTCTTATCCAATATTTCTGTGGCTTGCATTAGAGCCAATAGTTGGATTAATTGATTCAAAAATAGCAAGTATTATAAATTTAGATACACTTTCTTCAATTGGAATTGGTGAAACAATTTATTTTGTTTTCATTTGGGTATTTATATTTTTAGCGTATGGAACGACACCATTTGTGTCATCACTAAATACTAAAAATGAGTTAAATAAATTAAATTATTTTATAAAGTTTGGTAGAAATGTATCTATTTTATTGGGTTTAATTTCATTTTTAATTCTTTATTTGAGTAACGACTATTTAATTTCTATATTTGAGCCAACAGAAAAGATAAGAGTTTTGTCATCTGACTATTTAATTTTTAGATGTGTTGGATTGCCATTTTACCTAGTAAACATGCACTCAACAGCAGTTTTGAGGGGTCTAAAAATTGCCAAGATCACTTTTTATAGTGCTTTTATAGTTTCATCTTTTAATATAGTTTTTAGCTTGTTCTTTGGTTTATACCTAGATTATGGCGCTGCTGGAATTGGTTTTGCAAGTTCACTTGCGTTCTTTTGTGCATCGATTTATTCAACAATTGTATTAAAAAAGCATCAAAATAAACTTTCCTCTACAACTGAAAGTGTTGACAAAGTCAGTATGAGAAAAAAATTTTTCAGTGTGGGTGTTTACATTCTCATTCGGTCATTATTCTTGACTCTTTTCATGGCTTACTTGAGAAATAGGTCTTCATTAATGTCAATGCAAGAAATTGCTCTTCAGCATATTCTTTTACAACTTTGGTCTGTCGGTTATATTTTTGTTGATGCAGTTGCAATAGCCTCACAAACTTTAATTTCTGAATTAATTTCAAAAAAGGAAAAATATCAGCAATCTATATTACAAAGAGAACTTATATCTGTAACTACTCTTATTTCAATTTTCCTTGCCATGGCAACATTTATTTTTCTAGAAGATTTTATACAGCTATTTGGTAGCAATAATTTTGATTTATTACTCAATACTAATTTAAAATTTATGGTTGCTGCTAGTTTATTTATTGGTTGTTTTGCATTTCTTTGGGATGGAATTTTGTTGGGACTCGATAAGTCAAAAGAATTCTCACTGCTAACTGTGATATCTTCTATTTCAGGATTTTTAATTTGTAGTTATCTTCTTAGAACTGAAAATAATATATCAACTCTTTGGTTTAGTTTGAATATTAGTTTGGTAGTTAGGTCAGTGTTAGGATACGTATATCAAAAATAATCTAGTCAACTGCTTTTAGAACTGGTCTATCTAAATAATAGCTCAAAATTTGTAATTCTTGAGACAGGTCAACAGACCTTATCTGAACATCCGGTACATTTTTGAGGAGTACTGGCGCAAAGTTAAGAATTGATCTTACCCCACATCCAATTAATTGGTCTGCAACACCTTGAGCATATTCGCCAGGAGTCGCAATTATTCCAATTGCAACATTGAATTTTTCACAGTACTTTTCTAAATCACTTAAAGGTTTGATTACTAAACCAGCAACTTGACTATTGATCTTTTTAGCATCATCATCAAATAGTCCAACGATTCCAAAACCTTTTTCTCTAAATCCACCATAATGTGCCAAAGCGGAACCCAAATTACCGATTCCAACAATTACAGCACTCCAACCTTCAACAAGTCCGAGTTCAAGTTGAAGTTGATTTCTAAGAGTAGAAATATCATAACCAACACCTCTTGTCCCTAATGTACCAAGATAAGACAAATCTCTTCTAACTTGAGCATCATTTACTTTTGCTAGTTCAGCTAATTTACTTGATGATATACCTACATCATCATTACTAATTTGGTCAAGGCACTGTAGATAAAGTGGTAACCTCTTTACTGTAGCTGGTGGAATTTTTTTATTTTCTTTCACTAATGCACAATCTAATTAGATACTGAAATTATATGTAATTATTTCAAATTATTTATTAGCTTTATTTAGTTTCTTATTAATGAAAATACAATGTAAGTTAATAAAATATGGAAAAAAGCCATAAAAATTATGACGTTTTAATCATTGGTGCCGGCCCTGCTGGTGCAAATGCGGCTATTTCGTATCGAAACTTAAATCCCAACTTAACAGTTGGATTAATAGATAAAGCAATATTTCCAAGAGATAAATCTTGTGGGGATGCAATTGGTCCTGGAGTAATAAGCGCATTAAAAAGATTTAACAATGAACACATTTTAGATGGCGAGCCACAAGTTGTTTCAACAACTCTTTATGGCCCAGACAACATTGGTATTCAAAATTATATTCCCCAAGTAAAAAATAAGGAAGATTCAATTGTATATGTTATTCCTCGAGTAGACCTAGATAATAGAATATTGGATTTAGCTAAGGAATGCGGAGTTGATGTTTATGAAGGGTACAGTTTTGTAGACTTCACTTCTAATTTAGACAAAAGTTTAAATGTACAAATCAAGAACGAAAATGAAAACCGAGAATTTATAACAAAGATTCTTGTAGGTGCTGATGGAGCAAATTCAAGAATAAGAAAAAAATTAAATTATAAATCTAATTCTGACTGGCATAAAGCGATAGCTATAAGAGCATACATTGATAGTCCTAATTACTTAGAGATATTTAATGAGAGAACGCTTATGTTTGAAATTAATGTTTCAGCAGACAAAGGTTATGCTTGGGCATTTCCAAGCAAGGGTAATTTGTTAAATATAGGAATAGGCGTTCCTGTAAGCATATTTAAAAAAGAAAAACTAGACATTAATGTACTGCTAGATAATTTTGTTTCTGAACTTGAAAGCAGAGGAGTAATTGTAGAAAATATAAGAAAACAAAAATCATATTTACTTCCTTTTGCTTCATCGAGACCAAAACGAAATAAAGATCTAAATATTGCATTAATTGGAGATGCTAGCTCTATGATAAATCCGATGAGTGGGGAGGGAATATTCTACGGCATGGAAGCAGGCTATTTATTAGCTAAAAATACACATGAAATAATTCATTCTGAAAAATTAAGTGATGGAATTAACTTATATGAAAAAGAATTTAGTAAAAGGTTCAGGAAACACTTTTTAAGCTGTGCTTTGGCAAGACTAATTTTACAGAGCCCATTTATGACCAAAAGATTGTTGAGGGTTGCCTCAAACGATCAAGATACAATTGACTTTGTTGTGGAATTGTTATTCGATGAAGCCTATCTAACTTTAAAAGAAGTCTTAAAAATAGCATATAAATTTATCATTCCTACAAAACTATTGAAAATTAGTTCAAAAAACTAATTACCGAAATTATTTAACATATTTTTGGTACTACAATAAGAACATAGCTTGTGAAAAATTTCACAAATATGGAGGGAACATGTTAGATTGGCTTCCGGTATTGGTTATGCTTGTTGTTGCTGTTGGTTTTGCTTTGGCTTCACTTGGTGTTTCATATATATTATCCCCAAAAAAAGCAACACCTGAAAAACTTGCACCCTATGAATGTGGGATTTTTCCAGAAGTTGAACCATCTCAAAGATTTCCAGTCAAATTTTATATGGTTGCAATGCTTTACATTGTTTTTGATATTGAAATAATATTTTTATTTGCATGGGCTACAAGATTCAATGATTTGGGATGGTTTGGGATTGCTGCCATATCAATATTTACATTTTTTGTTTTAGAGACTCTTTATTATGTATGGAAAAAAGGTGTATTAGATTGGAATATTCCACGTAGAGAGAGATATTTCAAAGAAGAATTACAGGAAGTAGCATAATGTACACTCCTGACAATATTTTTACTACAACTATAGATAAAGCTGTCAGATGGTCAAGGACTCAGTCAATGTGGCCAGTCACATTTGGTCTAGCATGCTGTGCTATTGAAATGATGGCAGCTGGAAGTGCTAAATATGACCTAGCAAGATATGGAATGGAAGTTTTTAGAGCATCACCCCGACAAGCAGACTTGATGATTGTAGCTGGAAGAGTATCTCAAAAAATGGCACCAGTATTAAGACAAGTTTATGATCAAATGGCTGATCCTAAATGGGTAATTGCTATGGGCGCTTGCTCTTCAACTGGTGGTATGTTCAACAACTATGCTTTAGTACAGGGTGTAGATCACATAGTTCCAGTTGATATTTATGTTCCAGGATGTCCACCGGGACCACAGTCACTTATGCATGGAATTTTAACTTTACACGACAAAATAATGGATGGAGAGATAAATAGATGAACCCTGAAATTATTAGTACTTCAACAGAAGAATATAAAGAACTAATCGAATCCTTAAAAAAAGATGGATTTGAGATGATGGTAGACCTAACAGTAGTTGATTGGTTTAGAAAAAAAGAACCTAGATTTGAAATAGTTGTTCAATTTTTATCAACTTCAAAAAATTCACGAAAGACAGTAAAAGTATTTGTTAATGATGAAGACTTAACAATTCCCTCAATTACTGATGTTTACCCTAGTGCAAATTTTTATGAAAGAGAAGCCTTTGACATGTTCGGTATTGTTTTTGAAAATCATCCAGACCTAACAAGAATCTTAATGCCTGATGATTGGGAAGGGCATCCCTTAAGAAAAAATTACGGTTCTGGAAGAATACCAGTCCAGTTTAAAAATGCGCCAAAGGTTGATTAAGTGAAAAATAATAAAATTAAAAAAAGTAAGCTAAGTAATTTTAAAAATAAATTAGATTTTTGGGCAACAAACTCGGAAGAGGGTGGTTGGAATATATCTTCAACTGATGAAGGTTCTCAAAAAATGCTTGAAAATGAAAATGAAAAGCAAATAAAAATTCAGACAGGAACTGAAGTTGTTGATGATTTTGTTATTGACGAGGATACGTCTGACGATGAAAGAATGATAGTAAATATGGGACCTCAGCATCCTTCAACCCATGGTGTTTTAAGACTTCAGGCAGAGCTTGAGGGAGAGGTTGTAAGGCGTGTTAAGCCAATTATTGGATATTTACATACAGGTATGGAAAAAACTGGCGAAGAGTTAAATTATTTTCAAGGTCCAACCAACACAACAAGAATGGATTATCTTTCCCCGTTATTTAACGAGTTAGTTTTCTCTCTCACAACTGAAAAGCTTATTGGTATTGAAGTGCCTAAAAGGGCAGAAACAATAAGAATCTTGATGACTGAGCTTAATAGGGTTTCGTCACATTTAGTTGCCCTTGCAACTGGCGGAATGGATATAGGAGCATTATCCATGATGATATTTGGCTTCAGAGAAAGAGAGTTAATTTTAAATTTCTTTGAAAAAACAACAGGGCTAAGAATGAACCATAACTATATAAGGCCTGGTGGAGTAGCAGCAGATTTACCTGATGGGTGGCAAAAAGATGTTGAAGAAATTTTAAAAATAATACCAGAGAAACTACAAGATTACGATGACATGCTCCTGGACAATCCTATTTGGAAAGGAAGATTACAAAATGTTGGAATCCTCACAACAGAGGAGTGTTTTGCTTATGGTGTAACTGGACCGAGCCTAAGAGCTTCTGGGTATTCTTGGGATTTAAGAAAGTCCCAACCTTACTCGGGAATTGAAAATTATGAATTTGATATCCCAACTTTAACTGAAGGAGACGTGTTTGCTAGATGGAGAGTAAAAGTATTAGAAATTTTTGAAAGTTTAAAAATCATTGAACAAGCAATGCACAACATGCCAAAGGGCCCTTATAAAGTACAAGATAAAAAAATTACACCACCCCCACGCAAAAGATTAGATGAATCAATGGAAGCTCTAATTCATCATTTTAAAATTTATACGGAGGGTTTTAAAGTTCCAGAAGGCGATGCATATGTTGCCGTTGAGTCACCCAGAGGAGAGCTAGGTTGTTATATAGTTTCTGATGGTTCAGCTAAGCCTTACAGAATGCATGTCAGAGGTCCTTCATTTTGTAATCTTCAAGCACTTCCTGTCATCATGACAGATAGCCCAATTGCAGATGCTGTAGCTGCAATAGCTTCATTAGATCCTGTGATAGGAGATGTAGATAGATGAGTTGGGATGATAAATTATTAAAACAGGCAAAAAAAATAATTAAGCTTTATCCTCAAAAAAGATCCGCATTAGGCCCCCTATTGCATTTAGCTCAAAGTAAGGACGGCTATATATCTGATGATTCTATATCTGTAATTAGTGACTTAGTAGGTATAACTGAAGTACAAGTTAAATCAGTCTCAACGTTTTACTCAATGTACAAACAAGAACCTACCGGAAAATACTTATTGAGTGTTTGTAAATCAATATCATGTGAGATAAATAATTCAAGTGAAGTAATAAATAAAGTTCAAGAGTTCACAGGTTTAAATAACAATGAAACTGATGAAGACGAATTATTTACTTTTGAGGCTGTGGAATGTATTGGTGCCTGCGGTGGTGCCCCAGCAGTACAAGTTAATTACGAGACAGTTGAAGGTGTAACACCTGAAAATGCAATAAATATGTGTAAATGGTTAAAAGAAACAAAGCCAGATGTTGTTGTTGCTGATGAAATGCAAGAAAATTTTGGAGGTGTTAAATCCTTCGATTGGGCTATTCAAGATAACTCTGGTTCTACCTCCACCGCTCCAGGCTTTCAAACTTTGAATACAACAAAGGTAAAAAAATGAAAGAAACTCTTCTTCTTACAAAAAACATGCGAGACAACCCAGAAGACAGTCATTTAATTGATAGTTATGAAAAAAACAATGGGTACTCTACTGCAAAAAAAACAATCTTAGAAAGCTCTCCTGAAAAAATATTAGAAGAAATTAAAGCATCAAATATAAGAGGAAGAGGTGGTGCAGGGTTCCCAACTGGAGTTAAGTGGGGATTTTTGGCTGAAGATGAAGATCGATATCTAGTAATCAATGCAGACGAGTCAGAACCAGGTACATTCAAGGATAGAATTTTATTGGAAAGAGACCCTCACCAACTCATTGAGGGCATTATCATTACTTGTTTTTCAGCAAACATTAAAGAAGCTTTTATATATATAAGAGGTGAGTATGCGAAGCCTGCTAGAAGAGTTCAGCAAGCAGTAGAACAAGCATATCAAAAAGGTTATTTGGGAAAGAATATTTTTGGTTCCGATGTCAATCTTGACATAGTTGTTCATTTAGGAGCAGGGGCATATATTTGTGGTGAAGAAACCGCACTGCTAAATTCACTCGAAGGCAGAAGAGGAGAACCAAGACTAAAACCTCCTTACTTCCCAGCAGTAAAAGGTTTATATATGAAACCAACTTTGGTGAATAACGTTGAAACAATTTCCTCTGTGCCTTGGATAATTGAGAATGGTGGTAAAGAGTACAACAAGTTGGGAGTTGAAGGTTCTACAGGCACTAGGATTTTTAGTTTGTCCGGACATGTAAATAACCCAGGCAACTATGAAATTGAAATGGGTAGTTCTTTTGGTGAATTTGTAGAAACACTTGGTGGGGGTATAAAAAATAATAAAAAAGTTAAAGCTTATATACCTGGAGGAGCTTCTGCTCCATGGTTTAGAGGTGATCAACTAGACATAAAAATGACGATCGATGATGTAGCTAATAACAATTCAATGCTTGGCTCAGGTGCTGTGGTAATGATGGATGAAGATACAAATCTTGTAAGTGCGGCAAAAAGCATAGTCAGTTTTTTTGCACATGAATCATGTGGTCAATGCACTCCTTGTCGTGAAGGAACCACGTGGCTTGAAATGATACTAGATAGGATAGCTAGTGGTAGAGGAAGAACTTCTGATATGAATTTACTACTTGATGTTTGCGATAACATCTCTCCAGGCTTGTCATGGCCACCTAAAATGACCACAATTTGCCCACTTGGTCCATCTGCAGTTTCTCCAATTACTTCACTAATGAATGATTTTAGAGATGAGGTAGAGAGTTTAATTCCTACGAAAGTTCTTTTATGAGTGAAAAAGTTAATTTAAATGTTAACGGTTTAGAAATTGAGTCTGATCCTAATAAGTTATTAATTGAAGCATGTGAAGACTCTGGTATTCACATTCCAAGATTTTGTTGGCACAAACGCTTAGATCCAGTTGGCATGTGCAGAATGTGTCTAGTTGAAGTTGAAACACCAAGAGGTAAAATGTTGGTACCATCTTGTACAACTGAAGTCAGTGATGAAATGGTTGTTGACACAGAATCGGATGTCGTAAAAAAAGCTCAAGAGGGAGTCTTAGAATTTTTATTGATCAACCACCCTCTTGATTGTCCTATATGCGATAAAGCTGGAGAGTGTCCGCTTCAAGATCAAACAATGGCTTACGGCCCAGGAGAGAGTCGTTTTGTTGAAGAAAAAAGACATTTTGAAAAACCAATTAATATATCTGAAATAATATTGCTTGATCGAGAGAGATGTATTTTATGCGCAAGATGTACAAGGTTCTCAGATGAAATTTCAGGCGATCCGTTAATTGAGTTTATCCAAAGAGGAAACAAAACAGAAGTTAATACTTTTCCAAATGAACCTTTCAAGTCATACTTTTCAGGCAATACTGTTCAGATTTGTCCTGTTGGTGCTTTAACTTCTACATCCTATAGGTTTAAAGCAAGGCCTTGGGACCTAAAATCTATAAGATCAACTTGCAACGGTTGTCCTACGGGTTGTTCAATAGAGTTGAATTCATCACAAAATAAGATGTTAAGAATTCTTGGTGTCGATAATGATGCTGTTAATCAAGGATGGATGTGCGATAAAGGACGTTACAATTTTGAGTATTTAAATTCTGATTCAAGATTAAAAACTCCACTTAAAATGACGGATAATGAATTAGTAGAAATCGAAATTCAGGATGTATATTCTGAACTTGCAGAATTTATTAAAGACAGACAAACAAAAGTTAACTTTTTACTCGGTTCAAATTTAACAAATGAGGACTATGTTGCATTCAGAGAATTTTCAAATACCATTTCTAAATCTGAAAGAAGTTTTTATTTAAATGATGATTTACTTTATAAAGGTTTTTTTGGTGAAAATATCGAATTAGCAAAGATTGATGATTTAAACTCTTCTGATGCAATAGTTGTATGGGCTGAAGATTTGAAAGAAAAACTTCCCGTACTTTATTTGAGAATTCGCCAGGCTGTAAAAAATGGAGTTAAGTTAGTAGTTTTTGGCCATACAAATGAGACATTAAGTGATATTGCGGATGTATTTTACGGTAAAGATATGGTTTCAGAAAACTTTGAAATTTTAAAAGATCTTTCAAAAATGAAAGAAATAAACAATTTAGTAGCGGGTAAAAATATTACAGCTATTTTGGGTAAATCCACACCTTATCAGTCTGATGAAAGTGTTACAAAATTATTTGAATTTTTAAATTCAAATGCAAATTCAAAAGTATTAAATGCTTACTCAAAAGGTAATACTTATGGTGCTTTTCAAACTTTAGAAAACCTAAAAGGACTCAATGATTTTGTTAATGATATATCAAAAGATAATACAGATCTATTATTTATTGTGGGTGCAGATCCTATTGGTCGTTCTGTTTATTCAAATCAAATAAAATCAATTATCAAAAGCATAGATACAGTTGTAACATTAGATAATTTCAATCACGAAACTTCAGAACTTTCTGACTATGTCGTACCAATAAGTTCAACATTGGGTGAAAAAGAAGGAACTTTTACAAATATCGAATTTAGAACATCTCGTATAGACAAACTTGTTCCATCTCCCGGCCAAACTCTCAGTGATTGGGAATTTATAACAAGTTTAATGAATTTTGCAGGTCTTACAGTTGAAACAAATAGCTTAGAAGATCTCAATAGAAAAGCATATGAAAATCTTGATTCTTCTTTAAGTCCAGTATTTGATAATTTAGATAAACCATCAAATTTAGATGGAATGATAAATATCTTTAATCCAAAAATTGCTGCTTCAGAAAATAAATTAAATAAGACCATGTTTTTTACTGGTGAAAAACTTTATGGAGATTCTGCTACTGAAAGACATTCTGACAGTATCTCTATGCTAGGATCAAAAAAATTTATTGAAGTAAGTGAGAGCGTAGCTGAAAAGTACAATTTAACTTCTGGTAGTTGTATATTAGCGCAAGATGAATTAGAAGTTACTGTAAGTTATGAAGTTAATAATAGTTTTCCTAATGACTTAGTTTATATTCCAACAAACAGAAGAGAGTTAAATAAATTTGATTTCTCAAGAGAGATAATGATCATACCTAGTCAAGTGAAAGAAGCGCTGAATGTCAACTGAGCTAATAATTGCATTAATTAAATCAAATGTTGTTTTGGCAGTTTTGTTGACCAACACAATATTGTTGATATGGCTTGAAAGGAAATTGGTTGCTGGAATGCAGTCAAGGGTAGGGCCTGACAGAGCTGGCCCCTTTGGAATATTACAAACTGTGGCAGATGCAATCAAATTATTACTAAAAGAACAAATTATGCCTCTAAAGGCTGATAGAGCAATGTATCTTCTGGCACCAATTATTGCTTTAGTTCCATCATTTTTAATTTTTATGATCATTCCATTGGGTCCAGATTTAAATATTGAAATAGGTGGAAAAGACTATATTGTTGACTTTGTTGGTGCAGATTTAAATGTAGGAGTACTTTATTTCTTAGCTTTGTCTTCTATTGCTGTATATAGCGTAGTGTTAGCTGGGTGGTCTTCTGGGTCCAAATACCCACTTCTTGGTGGTGTTAGAGCATCTGCACAAATGATTTCCTATGAAGCAGCTATGGGATTGTCTCTAGTACCGGTAATTTTATATTCTGGTTCACTCTCTCTTGTAGACATAGTCAGTAGCCAATCAGGAAATTTGTCAACCACTATTCCAATTCTTAGCTCAATTGTCTCATTTATTCCTAAATGGAATATTTTTCCGCAATTTATTGCATTTGCAATATTTTTTATAGCAGCTGTTGCTGAAGTAAACAGAGCTCCTTTTGACTTGGTAGAAGCAGAGCAAGAACTGGTAGGAGGATTTCATACTGAATACTCTGGATTCAGGTTTGCAATGTTTTTCCTAGCGGAATATATAAACATGTTCAATATGTGTGCAATAACTGCAACTTTTTTCTTAGGAGGATGGCTTGGTCCTACTTTTGACGGCTTTTTGCCTCCGGTATTATCAGCAATTATGCCAATAATTTGGTTAGGAGTTAAAACATTTGCACTTTTATTTATATTTGTTTGGATAAGAGCAACATTACCAAGGCTCAGATATGATCAATTGATGGAGCTTGGGTGGAAAAGACTTATACCAGCTTCTCTTATTTGGCTTATATTGTCCGCAATTGTTTTAGGATTAAGAGAGTTTGGTTTACCTTGGAGTTAAGTTATGAGTGACAGCTTTGGTTTAATAAAAGGATTGAAAGTTACTTTCAAAGAACTTTTTAGAAAATCAGTAACTGACAAATATCCAAAAGAATTCAGAGAAAAGCCTCAAAGATTTCACGGTCGTCACGTTTTAAACAAATATGAAGACGGAATGGAAAAATGTATTGGCTGTGAGTTGTGTGCAGGAGTTTGCCCAGCACAATGTATTTATGTTCGAGGAGAGGATAATCCAGAAGAGAATCCTGTAAGTCCAGGCGAAAGGTATGGATTTATTTATGAAATAAATATGCTGAGATGTATTTACTGTGCACTATGTGTCGAAGCATGTCCTACTGAAGCTATTACAATGACTTCTCTTTTTGAGATGAGCGTTGCGAATAGGTCTGAAGCAATATTTGATAAAGAGGTCTTGGTCGTAAAAGATGATGGAACACCTAATACCCATGAACACCAAACTAAGTTAACTAATATTGATGATTTAAATACATCTGATGGTTGGATGAGAGCAACCTCTCCTAATGGAAATCCGAATTTTCAAAATGTAGTAAATTGGTCAGGTTCACTTGGTGTAGGAAAGAAGCCACCTGAAGAAGGACAATCATTGGAGGAAGAGTAAATTGGTCGAAGCGCTTTTATTCTTTGCTCCAGCTAGTTTAATAATCATAGGCGCACTCATCGTTATATTTGCTAAAAACCCTGTACATAATGCAATGGGTTTAGTTATGACACTAGTTTCCTTAGCAATAATTTACATAACTTTAAATGCAACTTTTGTTGCAATGGTTCAAATGTTAGTTTACGCAGGAGCAGTAATGACTTTATTTTTGTTTGTAATAATGATGATTGGGGTTGATAAAAAAGAACAAACTACGGATTCTTTAAAAGGTCAAACGTTTTTAGTTAGCGGAGTATTTTTAATTCTTATTTCTCTTTTAGCATATGTTGCTATAAGTTCAGATTTTAAATGGGATCTCTGGTTTCCTCCTGTTGAGTTTGACGCTGAAGGAACACCTCAATTAATTGCAGGTACTCTCTTTACAGAGTGGATATTTCCATTTGAAATCATTTCTTTACTCCTAATTGTTGCAACCGCTGCAGCAATTGCCTTAGCGTATGATACAAAGAAGAGAAATAATAATGCTTGAAGTAACCACTGACTGGTACCTTACACTTGCAGCAATTCTCTTTTCGATTGGGTTTTTAGGTATGATGATTAGAAAAAATGCCCTAATAATGTTTATGTGCATCGAATTAATGCTAAATGCAGTTAACTTAACATTTATATCAGCATCTAAACATTTTGGACAGATTCATGGTCAGGTATTTGTATTTTTTGTTCTTGTGGTAGCAGCAGCTGAAGTAGTTGTTGGCCTTGCAATTATTGTTTCTATTTTTAGAAAGCAGTCCTCTGCATCAGTAGATGTACTGAATGTATCAAGAGGTTAAATTGGAATTAATTTTTCTACTCCCAATCTTTCTACCATTCCTAACTGCTATTTTCCTTTTTTTAAATAAAAAATTATTCAGTGAATTAATTACTAACTTTTTTACTTTAAATAGTGCATTATTATCATTCGTAATTGCTGCGTATTCATTTATTGCCTTATCGCTTAATAAATTTAAGCCAGTGAATGTTGAGTTGTTCCAATGGATTTCTAATCCTGATATAAGTATTGGCTTCACCCTTGATGGACTATCTGGAATTATGTTGATCTTAGTGACTGGACTATCTTTTGTGATTCAACTTTTTTCCACTTCTTATATGGAAAAAGATGAAAAACATTGTAATTATTTTGTGTATTTTAATTTTTTTGTCTTTTCAATGTTGCTACTAGTAATGTCATCAAACTTCTTAGTAATGTTTTTTGGGTGGGAGTTAGTTGGTTTGAGTTCATACCTTTTAATTTCATTTTGGTCAAAAAAACCAGCTGCTGCTAAAGCAGGTAATAAAGCATTTGTTTTAAATAGAGTTGGGGATTTTGGATTTTTAATTGGATTAATGATAATTTTGGATACCTTTAATACTTTTGATTTTTATCAAATTTTACAAAATACTGATGGAATAGCTGAATCAACCATTACAGCTATTTCACTCTTTTTATTACTTGGCGCTTTTGGTAAATCCGCTCAATTTCCTCTTTTTAGCTGGCTTCCAGATGCCATGGAGGGCCCAACCCCTGCTAGTGCTCTTATTCATGCAGCCACAATGGTTACGGCTGGAGTATTTATGCTTGTTAGGATATCTCCCTTATTACAACACTCAAAAATAGCTAGCTTATTGATAATAGTTTTTGGACTATTAACAGCGCTCATTGCTGCTTTTGCAGCCATAAATCAATTTGATATTAAAAAAGTACTTGCCTATTCAACAATTTCCCAGCTTGGGTTTATGTTTATAGCAATTGGGGCAGGTGCATACGTTGCTGCAATATTTCATTTAGTCACTCATGCATTTTTTAAAGCACTATTGTTTCTTGGTGCTGGTGCTGTAATTCACTCTATGCACCACGAACAGGATATTAGAAAGATGGGGGGACTTAGAAAAAAAATGCCAATTACTGCATCAATGATGGGAATTGGAACTCTTGCTATATCTGGAATCCCTCCTCTTGCAGGTTTTTGGTCAAAAGACGAAATACTTGCTTCTGTTTTTGTAAATGGTGGTATCTACTATATTTTTTGGGCTTTAGCTTTAGGTGCAGCTTTTCTAACAGCATTTTATATGGGAAGACATTGGTTACTAATTTTTGAAAAAGATAATGGTTTTGAACATACAGATGTTGATGAAGCACCAAAAGCAATGACAAGACCTCTATTACTTTTAGGTATATTTTCAATATTTATTGGATTCATAAATACACCATTTTTTCATGGTTTAGAAAAAGTTTTACATGTAACTCTAGAGAATGTTGAAGTAACACATCTACCAAAAGGTATTACATTAGTTGTTCTAGCAGTACTTTCTATTGGCGCAGGTTTTACTGGACTGATTATTGCTTTTCTCTTATTTGGAATGGAGCTACATAAAAGAATTGATTTGAAAAAATTTAAACTTGAAAGTCCTATCAATCTAGTTAAAGACCTTTCTTCAAATGTATTGTATTTAAATAAATTTGGAAATCTTTTCTTTGTCTCCGGGATGAAGAACCTTAGTCGTAAAGTAGCAGTTGTTGTTGATGGAC
>CACLXG010000004.1 GCA_902610815.1 uncultured Candidatus Actinomarina sp. | reverse complement strand
TGCTTCCCTGTAGCCATGCAAGGTCTTTAGCTTTGTTGGATGTCCATGTACTTCCTGAAGAGATTGTTACGCTAATTACTTTATAAGTACCATCTGAATTAAGTCTTATTGCTTTATTATTTCCATTAAAGAAACCTTTTGATGTGAAAATATATTTGTATGTTGTACCACCAGATGTAGTTTCATAATATGTTGCCGCATTATTATCACCAGTACCAAGATCGCTAGTCACAGATGAAATATGTGTTGCTGTACCAGAACCACTAGCGTTGTAATTTAATTTGTAGAAATAAACCTGGCTTGTATTTGTTCTTTTTAAAATTGCATACATGTCTCCATCTGTAGTAATACTTAAGGAGTTCACTTCATCGATTTTATTGTGCGACCAAGAACTAAATGTTTCAATCGTTGAAGTTGTAAATGTACTACTAGTATCGTTTGAACCTCGTAAGATACTTAACGTGCCACTACTCCAAGTACTTTGAAACACGTATCCTGCACCAGCAGAGGTTGCGCATGAAAACTCTCCACTAGCTAACACTGGTTCTGGGTCAATAGTTTCAATTGTGGCAAAAGCTATTGAAAAGATAAGCATGAATGCCATGAAAGTATTGAAGATTTTATGTAGAAATGGTCGAATGCTTCCAGAACGTCTAAAACGCATAGCAAAAAATACATTGATGAAATTTTTAATCATAATACAACCACAACAACTACATTTTTAATAATAGATTAGAAATTATTCTAAGTAAATAGATTTTTTTTGAATTTTATGAAAAGTAAGCCTTTATTGACTCACTAATTACAAATTTATCATTTTCAAGCTTTAAATACTCTTCTATATCGTCAATTTCTACTTCAGAAGAGGTTTCAATTAACGGAGCAATGACATTACTGAATTTCTCAGGAGATGCTGTGGCAACTGCAACAGTAGGAACTGAGTCTTGATTATCTAATGCCATACGTATTGATGTGACCGAATGTGGATCAAATATAGAACCAAACTCTTCATATAGAGATTTAATTTCACTTTTAATATCATCATCTAAAAATGTAGTTGATGAAAATATGTGATTTAATTCAATAATTTTGTCATCAGATAACTTCGCTTTATTTTCTTTTAAGAGTGTGTCATAAAATTTAGATGCCCCATCTGTAAAATCATAAATTAATCTTTCTAAGCTCGAGGGAATCTGTATATCCATACTTGGAGCAACACTTGGTAAAGTCTTCTCCGGTGCAAGCTCCCCTGTCTCAATAAATCTTCTCAAAACATCATTTACATTTGTACTACAGAGAATTTTGTTCACAGGCAATCCCTTAGATCTTCCGAACAATGCAGAGTAAGCATTACCAAAATTTCCAGAAGGAATTGCAACATTTATTGGTGAGGTAAATTGTTTTGTAAGCCAGACATAATATGAAACCTGTCCCATGACTCGTAGCCAGTTAATTGAGTTGAGAGATATTATTCTTCTACCAAATGGATTTTCTGATAATAAATCTTTAGCAATTTTCTGACAGTCATCATATGATCCCTCTACTGCAATATTCAACACATTGTCTTGAATGACACTTGTCATTTGCTTTCTCTGGTACTCACTAACTTTATTTGCTGGGTGTAAAACTACAATGTCTATGTTGTCTGAATTTTTAACTGCCTGAATCGCAGCGCTACCTGTATCACCACTAGTAGCAACAATGACAAGTCCTCTCTCACCCAACTCATCTAGTCTCCTATTAGCTATTGCACCAAGGGGTTGTAGTGCATAATCCTTGAACGATTTTGTAGGTCCATGAAATAATTCCATAACAACGGTTGCATCATTTAATTCTTTTAAGACTGGCTCAGGCGAGTTTTCAAATCCTGGATATATTGCTAAGTCTTCTACGTATTTCGCAGATGCTTGATCAAGAGAAATGAAAATAGTTTTAACAAAATTTTCATAGCTTAGGTCTTCTTGTGTTAAATAGGCTAAATTTTCTAAAGTTATTGAATCAGGTAGATATAAACCTTTATCTGGTGCAAGTCCTGAGAGAATTACGTCTTGGAAAGACAGTGAATCTTTATGACCTCTTGTTGATTGGTAATTTACCACTTAGCTGTAGACACGAAGTGTTGAGGTTACTGAAGTAACAGAATCAAGTGAGGATATTTGCTTAATTGAATTCTGCATATCTTTTTCTGGCGCTTCATGAGTAACGAGAACTAACTCTGCCTGTTCCCCTCTACCTTCTTGAATAACACTCTCAATACTTACATTATTTTCACTAAATGTTCCAGCTATAGAGGCAAGCACACCTGGTTGGTCAGTAACTGATAGTCTAATAAACCAACTTGAAGAGACATCATCAAAATTCTTATTATCATTTTTTTGACTTCTTAGCGGATACCAGTTTGACTGATTGCTAGAAAGTTGATGGCAAGCGCTTAGTACATCACCAATAACTGCACTTGCAGTAGGAGCTGCGCCTGCGCCCGGACCAGAAAATACTAATTGATTTACATTCTCTCCCTCAACTACAACTGCATTAAGTGCTCCCCTGATTGATGCTAATGGGTGTTTTGTATCAATAAGTACAGGATGCACTCTGGCATTAAATCCACCACCTTCATTATCAATGAGAGCAACAAGTTTGATTGTTTTGTTTAACCTGCTTGCCCAATCAAAATCGTCTTTTGTAATTGTAGAAATTCCTTCAGTATGTACATTGTCCTTGTCAGGAGTTGCACCAAAACATATTAATGAGAGGATCATTGCTTTATACATCGCATCAATCCCTTCAACATCATTTGTTGGGTCTGGCTCTGCATATCCGAGTTCCTGAGCAGTGCTTAATGCGTCTCCGTAGGAGCTCCCCTCTTCCATAGATGTAAGGATGTAATTACTCGTACCATTGATAATGCCTGTGACTCTACTTAATTCTTCGCCTCTTAAGCTCTCGATAAGTGGCTTTAGTACTGGAATACCTGCTGCAACTGCAGCTTCAAAATATAAACATGTATTATTTTCTTGAGCTAATTGAACTAACTCATTTCCACAGTCTGCGATTATATCTTTATTAGCAGTGATAACTGCTTTTCCATTACTTAAGAGTGACTTTATGTATTCTTTACCAGGTTCAACACCACCAAGTACTTCTATTACTAAATCTATTGAGTCATCATCAACTATATCTTTAATATCCTCAGTTAATAAACTTTTATCAAATGCTCTATCTTTTGTAATATCTGAGACTAAAACTTTTGTAAGATTAATATCTACTATTTCTGTATCAAGTTCTTGTAGGCGAGTAATTACAGCAGAACCTATATTTCCTGCACCTAATACTGCAACTGAATAACTATTATTTTCCATAATTAGTAAGGATAAATGTTATTTAAATTGAAACAACAAGAAATTTATTACTCGTCACTATCGGCAATTCCATCAGAATCTGTATCGGATGACGCATTAGGGTCAAGGGGGAAAGCGTCAGCTGTATCTAATACTCCGTCCCCATCATCATCTGTGTCAGATGCATTTGCAG
This sequence comes from uncultured Candidatus Actinomarina sp., assembly GCA_902610815.1. GTDB lineage: Bacteria > Actinomycetota > Acidimicrobiia > Actinomarinales > Actinomarinaceae > Actinomarina. Next base: position 115,837 of record CACLXG010000004.1, on the reverse strand, counting down.
TACCATCTCCATCTGTATCAAGACCTGTTAATTTCCATCTTCTCATAAATTCATCCTCGAACATTACAACACCAACCTCAGGATTGACCCAAAAGTTTAATATCTGTAATGCTCTGTGTGTAGAGCTACTTGCGCCAACAGAATTTTGGGCGTGAGCAATTTTGTAAGCATCATAAGCGCCGTATGGTGTGACTACTAGTTCTTTTTCAACATAATTTGTGAAATTCCATGTGTCGTAATACGTTGTTCCATAGTTCCAAGTATTTTCGAATCTTGATGCACAATCTGCTTCATTATATTGACCAGTCTTCATGTAGTGACTTATAAACAAACATGGATTTTCAAACTCTACTTCTAATGAATTATTAGACCCACTTGTAGATAAGGATCCACGTTGGCTTTCAAAGCCAATAGTCTTAATATAGTAATTTCCACTATTTAAATAAAAAAGGATTCCAAATTTATGATTATCATCTCCCGTATTAAAAGGATTGACAAAATTCATATCACAATTTTGAGTATCGCACCAGTAATATGTTTCGTAAGTGGTACCACTTACGTCAACATTTGAACCTTTTTCTACATACATTGTTTTGGTAGAGGATGACGTATTTGAAATAGTGCCTGTATAACTATAAGAAGCAGACCCAGTATCAATTAGAGGGAAGTAGGCAGTAGATTTGATTGAGGTATTACCGACGCTTACACCATAATTAGTATTTGAACCAAGACGCTCATATTCTTGTGCCCACTCTTGAATAGCCCTTGAAGCGTCCGAAACATTTGCTACTCCCGCTGCCTGCGTGCCTTTTGTACCATCATTTTGATAATGAAAAGGAATTCCTAAGTCATTTACTTCTGGAAAGCCAGCACATGTAAGGTCTGGATTGGAGTAAATAGCACATAAAGCCCCTCCATAACCGACAAGTGTAGAAAATGTTTGTCCACTTGTTACAGCATATGCATGAGCATAATCTTTTGAACAATCCCCTGTAGAAGATGCATTAGTTGATTGCTCCCTAGAGTGACAAATGCCTAGTGCGTGACCAAGTTCATGAGGAAAATATTTATTATTATAATAATAGTCAAGCATATAAGATTCGAATACATTTGTTCTGTCTTTGGTCGTATCATAGTAAAGATAAGATGAAGCACCTTCTCCAGGAATATATGCCCCAATGATATCAGCACCCTGTCTAACTTTTGTTTTATGTAATGTTTGATCTACTTGTAATTTTGCAGGAACAGAACCCGTTACGTCAGCAAAAGTAACATCCCATGAATGTATACCAACTACGTTAAACTCTAAATTTGTGATCTCACTATCTGTAAATATTTTATTTTGATTTGTTTCTAATTGACCTTGGGCAAAAGTTAATAACTCGCTAGGCGTATCGTAGTCGCTACTATACCCATTTTTAGTACTGTCACCTAAAATGTCGGCATGATAAACAAGAAGTAAGTCAACAACATATTTATCAGATCCATCTGCAACACTTACAGTGAATGCTTTAGTTTTTGATCCAACACTATCAGTTACAACTGCGTTAGCACTGTAAGAAGTTTTTTGATCATAATCAGCATCTGAGTTGAGTGTAATTACTCCATCAGAATCAACACTCATTAATCTTGCATCAGTTCCAGATAATGAATATGACAGCCCACCGGTTCCACTTGCAGATATAGTAACTACAGCTTTTTGATTTTCATTTATAGTGATTGTTCCATTTAAGTTTGAAATTGTGATGGAAGAATTTGATTCAGAATTAGAACTACCAGAACTTGAACTACTTGGAGGAGGGGGTTTGGGATTCCTATAAAAAGTATATCCTGATTCCTTCGCATCTGAATAGTTCTTACAGGTCATGACTGTATTGCCTTCTCCGATTGAGTTGTACATTGTGAAAGGTTTAAAAGTATCATCATCACAAACTGGTTCTGGAATTGTAGTCGTAGTTGTAGTGCTAGTAGTAGTTACAGGTGTAGATAAAGCATTTATACTGTTAGCAAAAAAAGTACACTCTTTATATGCCAAATATCCGGAACATTGGATAAATTCAACTTCTACTGTTCGTGAACAATTGTTGTAAGCTGTCATAGCCTTATGGGTTGAAGGACCCATAATTCCATCAATACGAATTCCTACAAATTCTTGGAATTTTTTTAAGCTTACTAAAAGATTATCGTCGAAATATCCATTTATTTTTCCTTCATAAAAATTTTCACCATATAAAAATTCCTGAATATTTCTAACAACTAAAAAGTCTTTATTTTTATGATCTTCTTGAATACAATTCTGAATTAATGAACTTTCAGAATTTATGTTTCCTTCAATCGGTGAATCTAAAGGAATAAACAGAATCAATAGAGTTATAACAAATAATATAGATATAAGGTATTTTCTTAAGCCACCCACATTCGGTAGATTAATTAGAATGATTTCTAATTCAAAAGGATTTTATGAGATTTTTTCCCTAACTAATTTACTTACCACTGATCCATCAAGACCGTCTGCTTTTGCCATAACAGCACCAATTATTTTACCCATTTGAGACATATCAACATCTCCCATCTGAGAAAGTACTTCATCGATAATTGTTGAAACCTCCTCTTCGCTTAATTGCTCTGGCAACCATTCACTTAGAAAATCTATCTCAAATTGAATCTTATTTGCCATTTCTATGCCTCTGTCACCTAGTGATTTATACTCATCAACAGCTTTTGTCATTTTTTTTACATAAGAAGATATAACTCCAAGCACTAAATCATCTGTAGCTTCCTCACCTTTTTCAGACTTCTTTTTTGCAATCTCAGTTTGCACTTGTCTAATAGCATCTAATTTAGGCTTATCTTTTGCCTTCATCGCTTCTTTTAATGCATCACTTAATTCATCAATTAAAGCCATAGTCTCACTTTCTATATAACTGCATTGTATCAGGAATATCAGTAACAATTCCGTATATTTCCATTTCCATATATCGGTGGAAATCAGTTTCATCATTTACAGTCCAGAGAACTGTTTTTTCTTTTGGTAGATCAAAATTTCTGCTGTCTATCAAGGTGTGGTGAGCCATAAAAAATAAGTTTTCATCATGATTAGACAATGATTGTGCTTGAAAAAGCTCTTCTTCTTTATCAAAAATAATTCCATAATTACTGTTAAATAAATCTTTAAATGACTGTATTGCTTTCCAGTTAAATGATGAAACAATATCGTTCGGTTCTAAAATGGAAAGCATCTTTTGAAATAATACATCTATTTGTGAATCGTCTAACGTATCGGTTTTTAATTCAAAATTAATTTTTCCTTGAAGTTGATCTCTAGACATCAATACACAATCTTCTAATGATTCACCATTTAGTAAGATTTCTAACTCCGCAAGAGTTAAGTCTTTAATTAAATCATCACCAATGTTGGGATCATGGAATAAGATCAAATTATTATCTTTTGTCAACCGCACATCAATTTCGACATAATCGCAATAATCATTGGCTTTATTGATACTTATAAACGTATTTTCTTTGTAAATACGTGGTAATCCTCTGTGGCCAAAAATTTTTCTCAAAATGCCTCCATATAAATTTGATTTTAGTACTATAAAGTAACTAGATTGTGAAATATTTCACAAAGTAAGAAAGTATGTGTAAATGTTAAATATTGATTTCGAACAAGAAGATTGGATGTTAGAAGGTGGCTGTGTGTACTCAGACACTGATCTCTTCTTCCCCGTCGGTTCGTCTATGAAAGCAATGAAACAAGCTAATGAGGCAAAAGCAATTTGCATGGAATGTCCTGTTGTAAATGAGTGTCTAGATTACGCAATAAGAACCAATCAAGATTCTGGAATTTGGGGTGGTACTACTGAGGAAGAGCGTAAATCTATCAGAAGGCACTACCGTAAAACTGGTTTAGTAATTAACCGTTAGAAACTAAGCCCGCTCCTCTTTTACCATCTGATTCATCATCGAATTCTATAGCTTGGATGAGAGAAGTATTGATTGCTATCTCACCGTCTTCATCTGAATGCATATAAAAATCATTTTCAGCAGATAATTTTTTCAATTCTTCCAAAAATTTTTCTTTATCTTTAATTTCAACTTCAACACCTGCAGTTGAACCTACCATATATATTTTTGCTGTTAAATTTTTAGCCATTTTTTCTCCTATAAAACGTTTTCGCCCATAAACAACGCTGACACTGAATCATCAGTAAATATTGATGTTAGTGCATTAGCAATTATTGTTGAAACGCTAAGAACTTCAACTTTTGCAATTTCTTTTGAATTTCCATTTTGAGTTAAGGTATCTGTGACTATTATTCTGTCAATTGGGGCATCCTTTAACTCTTCTACGGAACCATTTGAGAATATACCATGTGTAGCAACCACGTTTACTGACTTGACACCTTTATCTTTGATAATTCTTGATGCAGCTGCAATGGTTCTACCAGTGTCAATGATGTCATCCAAAATAATTACGTGTCGATCTTCAACTTCACCAATAACAGTAAATGACTTCACTTCATTGTGAATCTTTGGATCTCTCTTTTTGTGTACGAAACCAACATAAGCTTCTAGATGTTTTGCAAAAGTTGTAGCTCTCCCAACCCCACCAGCATCAGGAGAAATTACTGAAATCGGTCCATCAAACTTTTCTTTAAAATAATCTACAAATAATGGCATCGCTGTTAAGTGGTCAAATGGTTGATCAACAAACCCTTGTATTTGTTGAGTATGTAAATCTATAGAAACTAATCTATCAACACCTGCGGCTATATACATATCGGCAATTAGCCTTGCAGTGATAGGTTCTCTTGGTAATGCTTTCTTATCTTGTCTTGAATATGGATAGAAAGGTAGAACTGCAGTTATTCTTTTTGCAGAAGCTCTTTTTAACGCATCAACTAACACAAGTTGTTCCATGATTGTTCTATTGACATCACCAGAGTGACTTTGTAAAACAAAACAATCTGCACCTCTTACGCTTTCATTTAGTCTGATATAAATTTCACCACTAGCAAACTCTTTAGATTCTACAGTGGAGACTTCTGTTCCAAGATTAGATGCAACTTTAGATGCGAGCTCTTGATTTGAAGAGCCGGTGAACAGTAGCATCTTTTTCTTACCCGGTTGTTCAATCATTTTTTCTTTTTCCTATCGACATAACCTTCGACATTTTTTTGATTATTTCTCTCAATTCCTAATGCTTTTGATGGAACATCTTTAGTAATAACTGAACCTGCGCCAATCATAGATTCCTCTCCGATTGTAACTGGTGCAACTAACATCACATCTGACCCAATAAATGCCCCGTCTTTGATCTCAGTTTTATGCTTATCTTTTCCGTCGTAATTTACAGTAATTGCGCCTGCAGAAAAATTAACATTCTCCCCTAGTTCAGCATCGCCAACATAGGCGAGGTGAGGTACTTTGCTTCCTTTTCCTATTTTTGACTTTTTAGTTTCTGCAAAAGAACCAACTTTAACTCCCTGTCCAAGTTCAGAACCTGGCCTAATGTGAGCAAATGGTCCTATGCTTCCATTTTCTTGTATTGTGGATTGATCAATTACAGAATTTACTACTTTTGAGTTTTTTCCAATGCTGGAGTCATTGATTTGAGCATTTGGGCCAATTACACAGTCCTTATCAATATTTGTCTTACCAGTTAAATGAGTGTTAGCTAATATTTTTGTACCAGAGGATATAGTTACTTCAGAATCTATGTAAGTGGATGCAGGATTTTGAAAATAAACACCCTGCTCCATGAAATCTTCAATTAATTTTTTCTGCATTATGTCTTCAACTTCGTTTAGTTGACTCATAGAGTTTATTCCTTTAATTGAATCTTCATCTACTTGTATTATAACGATATCTTGTTTTTGAATATTTGCAATACCTATTAAGTCAGTTAAGTAAAATTCTCCTTGAACATTTTTAGTATCTAGAGAGTCAATATTCTGAATTAAGAAATCTGTATTAAAACAATAAATACCTGAATTGATTTCGTTAATGTTCCTTTCATCATCATTGCAGTCTTTTTCTTCAACAATTCTTATCTCTTCATTATTTCTAACAACTCTTCCATACCCATATGGATTTTCAACTATTGAAGTAAGGAATCCTACTGATGATGATTTAGTTTTTACTTCGCTCATAAGAAGTTGGATGTCTTTAGCATCAATAGCTGGAACATCACCTGGAACAACTAATGTAAATTCAGGCTTATTTTCAATAAATAAATCACCACTAACAACAGTTGAAACTGCATGACCTGTACCTAATTGATCTTTCTGTAAAATATGTTTCGCTGAAGAAGGTAATGAATTAACAACCATATCTGATTCATGACCTACTACAACATATTGTTCATTAATGAAAGAAAGCGTATCCAGTGCATGAGCAAGTATTGATTTGCCAAGGACTTTATGTAAAACTTTAGGCAAGTCGGACTTCATCCTAGTCCCTTTACCTGCTGCTAATACTATGACTGATTCACTCATTTATAAATTACTGGCTGGGGGAGAAGGACTCGAACCCTCAACGTTGGGACCAAAACCCAATGTGTTGCCAATTACACCATCCCCCATTTGTTATAAACATATATTAATCATCATTTTGATACAAACTACAATCAATTTTTTTACAATATTGAATAAAACTAAAACTCTCATATTCATGTTTTAGTTCTTCTATTGGGTCAATGATTGAATAGAAAGATGAACCACTACCAGACATAAAAAATTTATTCTGATATTTCTTTTGAAGAGCCTCTTTTAGTGACACAAGTTCAGGATATACCTCTATAGCAGCTGGCCAAAGATCATTAAAAATCTCTATCTCCTTCCAAGTGTCAGTATCCCTATTTTTAGAATCCAAAGTATCAAATGAGTTAAATACGTCCTTAGTGCGCAGTCCAACTTTGGGTACTGCAATTAATAGATCTAAGTCAGTATTTAAATCTATTGGTTCTACTATTTCACCAATTCCATGAATTATTGCAGAACGACCATGAACAAAAAATGGAACATCGCTACCTACTTCAAGCACTATTTCAAGGTTAGAAGGTATATCTAATTCATAACTATCACAAAGATAACGAATTACTGCTCCCGCATCAGAACTTCCACCACCAAGTCCACTGTTGTGGGGAATTTTTTTATCAACATAGATATCAAAGTTTTTGTCAAAAGATGGGTTACTTTTCCTTATAAGATTTAAAGCTTTGTGAATTGTACTTTCAAGTGTATTAAGATTTTCATCACTAAATTTAATAGTTTCCCTTATTGATTCTTCAATTTCTATATCGTCATATATATCAATTGGTATCATTACTGAAGATAGCTTATGTAAATTCTCTTGTTTTTCTGAAAAAATTTCTAAATTTAAATTTATTTTTGCAGATGTTTTTAATTTCATTTTAATTCCTTAGCAATCATTAAATAATCTTCAGGACTTAAATCGGACGCACGTAAATTTGAGTCTAAATTTAGTTTGATAAGTTGATCTTCATTAACAATTAAACTTAATGAAGTCCTAATCTTTTTTCGTTTTTGCTGAAATGCAATCTTTGATACTTCAAAAGCCTTTGTCCGAATATCTTCATCAAATAAACTCTCTCTTTGAATTGTTACTACGGTTGAGGTAACTTTTGGTTGTGGATAAAAACAGTTTTTTGAAACATCAAATTGTATCTTTGTTTCAGTGAATAGATGGAATAAAACAGATAGCGAACCATAGTTCTTTGTACCTGTTTTAGCTATCATTCTCTCACCAACTTCTTTCTGAACCATCACGACATATCTATGAATTACAGGGACTTCAGTTATAAGTTTTACCAATAAACGTGTACCAATGTTGTATGGCAAATTAGAGACAAAAATCCACCATGGCCCAGTTAAAGTTTGATAGTCAAACTCCATTGCATCCTCATTGAAAATTTCTATATTTGGTATACCTGAGAATCTTTCATGTAATATATCTGATGCCGTTTTGTCTAATTCCACAGCTTTAATTCTGTAGTTATCTTTGATTAATTCATTAGTTAATGAGCCAGTTCCTGGACCTATTTCTAAGATTGGATCAGCCAGTTGACCCTGAACTAATTTTGTAATTTTTCTTGAAATGTTTGTGTCTATTAAAAAATTTTGCCCAAGTTTATATTTTGGTTTATTTTGTAATTTTTCTATCCAAAAATACTCACTCATTATGTATCTCGATTCAATACTTTATTTGTGTTTGCAATTGTAATCTTAGAAATATCATCAGGAGTAAGTTCAAGCAGTTCCGCAAGCTTTGCTCCTGTATATTTAATATAAGTTGGATTATTTCTTTTTCCTTTAAATGGTTGAGGAGCTAAATATGGAACGTCTGTCTCTAAAAGTATCTTGTCTTTAGGTATTTTTTTAACAGCAGCTTGTAAATCATGTGCTGTATTGTAAGTTACGATTCCTGAAATTGAAAAATAGACATCAAGATCAATAAATTTTTTAGTCCACTTGTTTCCCCCAGTCCATGAATGCAAAATGATTGGATTAGTAGTGTCTTTGTTACTTAACGTATCGTAAACATCTGAGAAGCTATCCCTACAATGAATTATTAATGGCTTATCTAATTCTTTTGAAATATCTATATGGTATTCAAAACTTCTTATTTGATTTTCTTTAGAGGATAAGTTTCTATAGTAATCAAGGCCTGTCTCGCCAATTAAATCTGCTTCCATCATTAATGATTGTAAATCATTCTTTATATCCTCTAATGAGTCTGCTTCATGTGGATGAAGTCCTGCTGACCAATAAGATTTTTCTGGACATGAAAGTGAGAACTCTTTAGCTTTTAGTGAGGTAGGTATATCAACTCCAGGTATTATAAAGTACTCTAAATTTGATATATCTTGTTCATTTATTTCTTCACCCATTAACTGTAAATGACAATGGGTATCTACCCACTTTATATCCTCTAAAGTTTTCATTTTATTCACTACTATATAAGGATAGGATTAAATAAATTTATGAGTAAAGGCAACTTAAGTAAAATTGACAATTTAGGCCGTGTTGTGATTCCTAAATCTATTAGAAAAGCATTAAACATTGAACATAATGATGAAATATCTATGTCTGTCGAAGGTGAAAACCTAATTATTTCAAAAGGGTATCAAAGCTGTGGAATTTGTGAATCCAAGGACATTAAATTTCAAATAGGTAAGAAATTTTTATGTTTCAAATGTGTTGAAAATATTAAAGATCTTTAATTTTATTGTAAAGATCGTTTACTGAATAATCTGTTACCAAAGAAAGAGCTTTGGAAATGTCTTTTTTAGAGATACTGTTTTTTATTAATATTTTTATAGCCTCGTCTAAATCAAAATTAATTTTTTTGTCACCTGAAGAGGGGCCAATTACTATTGTTATCTCTCCTTTTACATCTGATTCAAAATAGTGTTTTAATTCAGAGGCTTTTCCTCTATATATAGTCTCAAACTTTTTTGTTAATTCTCTACAAACAACTATTTCAGAATCCAGTCCTTGACTTTCAAAAAAATCTAAATCCTTTTTTATTCTTTTTGGTGATGTAAAGCAAACAGTTGGCATAGTTGAGTTAAATATCTTTACTAAAAAATCTAATTTTTCTTTTTGCGATTTGGGAACAAAACCTAAAAATTGAAACTCATTTGTTTCAAAACCTGAAACGGTAAGTGCTGTTAGTACGCTTGATGGCCCAGGAATTGAAATTATCTTATGGTTTTTTGAAATTAGATAACTAACTAATTCGCTTCCTGGATCAGAAATAAGTGGGGTGCCTGCGTCAGATATCAAAGCAACATTTTTACCTTCAAATAAATGTTGATTTATTTCTTCAATTTTTTTGAATTCATTACCTAAAAAAAATGACTTTAATGGAGTATCAATAGAAAAACTGTTTGTAAGCTTTGCGGCTCTTCGTGTATCTTCGCAATAAATTATATCAACGAATTTTAAAGTCTCTATTATTCGACTTGATGTATCCTCTAGATTTCCAATAGGAGTTGGGCAAATGTAAAAAGTACCCACTCGCTTATAGGTCACCTAACTGGCTAGAAATTTCATCAATAATTGTAGAGTCTTGCACCAATATCATTTTTACAAAATTTCCATCATTTGAGAGCCAAATGTTTGTAGATCCTTTATAAAGTAATCCTCCATAAACCTCCTCTACACTTTCAAATCTTTTTTGATTATCAGCCCACAATATCCAAGCTTGGTATATTTCTGAAAGTTCGCTTTTGTTATCTCCACTTATTTTTGCAGTCATGACAAGATCGCCATTTTCATTAACATAATCTTTCCATGATCCTCCGCCAATTCCTATAGCTGCTTGAACAGCATTTGGACGGCCAATTACTCCCTGCGTTATATATACCATATCTAAAGAACCTAAATCGCCTTCATCAATTAGTGAATAATTATTTATATCTATAGTGTTTATAACAACTTCTTCATAAACTTCTCCAGAAAAATATTTTTCTTTACTATAAATTTGTTCATCAGTAGGAAGCTCGAACAGTGCTTCATTAATAGCTTCCATGCCGCCATCATTATAAATTTCTTTAACTAATTGTGGACCAAATGAATAATACAAATCATTTGGTATATAAAAATATTCAGGCAAAGACACTCTGCAAGAAAAGTTAGGTTGTTGTGAATTTAAAGTAGTACGGTCATATTGATCAAGAGCAGATTCCCATCTAGCCTGCACTAAATCTGCCTGTGCTTCCATAATGGCTCTTCTTCCAGGATAATTGGCAAAATCATCTGCTTCCTTCATTTCTTCATACCATCCAGATAGGTCAACAACTTGACCTTGAAGTGAGTGTGTTAACTCGTGAACAATTACACTCTGTTCCCATAAATTAAATTTCTTTTGATTTTTATTTATAGGGACTCGTAAAATTTTATCCAATAAATTATATGAACCTGCAGATGCACATCTTTGAAATTCAACTAACAAATTTTTCATTTGATCTGGTGTCGCTTCAGTTAAGCCCCACATATTTTCTGATAAAACTGCCCTTTCCCATTCACCTTCTTCATAATCTTCTTCAAAATCATCTAAATATGAAACTGCATTGTATTCTTGATAGCCGTTGAGAGTGTAAAGTTGATATTTTGGATATTCGGTAAATTTAAGACCAGTTCTTTTTTCAACAAAGCTGACTAATGAGTCAAATTGTTCTTTCATTTCTGAGCCCATTTCTATGAGTTCAATTCCATACTCATCAACAGCAAAGGGTTCTTCTACAAAAATTGTTGTAGTTGTGCTGGTAGAGGTTGTTGTGCTATCTTCAGTTACTGATTCGATAGGTTCAGCAGAAATATCTACAGATGAGGGCTCGGAACCACAAGTAATTAAAATTAAAACTAATAAAGTTAATAAATATTTTCTCATAGGTATTTAGATTACAGGTATTCTATTATTTATAAAAACAATTGGAGGAAAATTGATTAAAGAATTTAGAGATTTTATCAATAGAGGAAATGTTGTTGAACTTGGAGTAGCGTTTGTTATGGGTGCTTCTTTTAAGTCATTGGTTGATGTTTTTACCAAGAGATTAGTTGAGCCATTAATTGGTTTAATAATAAATCTTCCTAATTTAGATAAGCTAGGTATGTTTGGTGATATTGATCCGTCATCAGGTATGTCTGCAGGATCTTTTGGGGCTTTTCTAGGAGAAGTAATAAACTATACAATAATTGCATTTGTAATGTTTTTAGTGATAAAAGCTTATAACCATTTTGAAGATATTGTTGCTGATGAAGAAACAGATGCGGTAGCTGCAGAATCGAAAGAGGTGTTATTGCTTAAAGAAATTAGAGATGGAATAAATAAAATTAGTAAATAATTTAAACTTTATGAAAGAAAATAATTTAAGAGATTTATTTAACTACGCACTTGAGCAAGATACTAAAGTTCGTAGAGGGATAATTTATTCAATACTAAATAAAATATTCGACCTAGCTCCTCCCGTTTTAATTGGTATTGCAATAGATATAGTGGTGGAAGGATCCGATTCCTTCATAGGTAATCTTGGATACAGTGACAGAAGACAGCAATTAATAATACTCGCCATCTTAACATTTATAATATGGGGGCTCGAATCTTCATTTGATTACATTGCGGCTGTTACTTGGAGAAATATTTCGCAAGATATTGAACATTCTTTACGAACAGATGCCTTTGACAATGTCCTGGGGCTTGATTTAGCTTTTTTTGAAAATAAATCCTCCGGAAGGTTAATGGCGATACTTAATGATGATGTAAATCAACTGGAGACTTTCTTAGATAATGGTGCAAACAGACTAGTTCAAACTGCTACAACCGTTCTTGTTATTGGTGGAACATTCTTATATATTTCACCGCTAGTTGCTGTGTTTGCCTTCATACCTATTCCAATCATTATTTTTGGCTCACTTAGATTCACTAACAGAATTGCAGAAAGGTATACAAAGATTCGAAATGATATAGAAAATTTAAATGCCAATCTTTCGAACTCTATTACGGGAATACTGACTGTCAAAAGCTTCAACAGGGAGAAAAAAGAAAGTGAAAGAATAACCCTCTCATCTGAGGAGGTTAAAAGTGCGAATTATCATGCTATAAAACTATCGGCAGCATTTATTCCCATAATTCGAATTGCAATACTATTTGGATTTACAGCGACACTTTTAATTGGTGGTTTCTTAGCCCTAGACGGAGAAATTAAAGTAGCAACCTATTCAGTAATGCTATTTATAACACAGAGATTATTGTGGCCATTAACTGAACTCGGAGTGATTTTTGATTCCTATCAAAAAGCAATGGCATCATTTAGACGAATAATAAATTTAAAAAATACTTCACCCACAATCGATAATGGCAACGAAAAGCTCACAAGTTTTAATAAGAAAATTGAGATATCCAATTTAAATTTTGAATACGTAAATAATTTTCCAGTTTTAAATGATATTTCGATAGACATTAATAAAGGTCAAACTACAGCGATTGTTGGAAGTACAGGTTCTGGGAAATCTACTCTAATTAAACTTATTTTGAGATTATATGATTCAACTTCTGGAGAAATTAAATTTGATGGCAAGAATATAAGAAATTTAGAATTGGATAGTTTGAGAAATAAAATTGGATTGGTAAGCCAAGATATATTCTTATTTGAAGGTACAGTTTTTGAAAATATTGCATACGGAAATCTAGATGCAAAAGATGAAGAAGTTTGGGAAGCAGCAAAACTTTCAGAGTCTGACAAATTTATAAATCTATTGCCTAATAAAGAAAATACAATCGTTGGAGAAAGAGGGCAAAAGCTATCAGGTGGGCAAAGGCAAAGAATCTCAATAGCAAGAGCAATACTAAAAAATCCAGAAATATTAATTTTAGATGAAGCAACTTCAGCCGTTGACAATGAAACTGAAGCTGCAATACAGAGGTCTATTAATAACTTAAAAGAAGGAAGAACTGTTATTGCAATAGCGCATCGTTTATCCACTATAAGAAATGCTGAAATTATTTACGTTTTAGAAGAAGGTAAAGTTGTTGAATCTGGAAATCACGAAAGCCTTTTAGAAATTAATGGGGTTTACTCAAAGCTATGGTCAGTTCAAACAGGAGAAAAAATTAGTTAATCTTTTCTGCAATATACTCACCAATAGCTAGAGAAGCTGTTGCTGCAGGGCTTGGTGCATTTAGAACATGAAGAGAATTATCACCCTCTTCAAAAACAAAATCGTCAATCAAGTCTCCGTTAGAACTTACAGCTTGCGCCCTCACTCCAGCTACTCGGGGTTCTAAATCTTTTAACTCAACATTAGGAATATAATTTAATATTTCCTTTAGAAATACTCTCTTATTTAAAGATCTATACATCTCAGAAATTCCTGTACCAAAGTATTTCTTGCCTAGCTTCCACATTCCTTTGTATGAAATTGTTTTACTAAATTCAAAAACATTGATGTTACTCCATTTATATCCCTCTTTAGAAAATGCTAAAACTGCATTTGGACCAGCTTCAATTTGACCATCAACTGTTTTGGTAAGATGAATTCCCAAAAATGGTAAGTTTGGATCGCTTATTGGATAAATCATATTATTTACTAAATGAGATTTCTCTTGATTCAATACAAAATATTCACCCCTAAAAGGAATTATTCTTAAATTGGGCTTAATATTGTCCATTAAAGCAACCGTGTCAGAAAATAAGCCTGCACAGTTTATCAGATATTCTGAAGTGAATGTTTCCTTATCACTAGTAAGAATTTTTAAATCATTTTTTGAATCTATTGATTTTATTTTTTGAAAATATTTTACAGTTCCCCCTAAAGTCTCAAATTTCTTTGCAATTGTCTCTGTTACTACCTTATAGTCAACTACTCCAGCCTGAGGAACATATAATGCTGATTCAAATTTACAATTTGGTTCTAAATCTAGTATCTCATTTCTTTCCAAATGCCTTACACCATCCATGTTGAGCTCTTTAGCTCTATTGTTTAAATGAGTAATTTTTTCAATATCATGATCGACTACAATTTTTCCTTCAATTCTGAATGGGATGCTTTCCGAATTCATAAAATCAATTAATAGTTCTCTGCCTCTAATACAAAGATTTGATTTGAAAGATTGAGGTTTGTAATAAATTCCAGAATGAATAACTCCTGAGTTTCTACCAGACTGGTGGGTCCCTGGAGATTTTTCTTTATCTAATACAAGAACATTTTTACCTTGTTCTTGTAATTTTAGAGCCGTTGAGAGACCAACAATACCAGCCCCTACAATTGCAACATCATATATTTTATTCATTGGTGGAGGTGCGGGGAGTCGAACCCCGGTCCTTCCAAGCTATCAAACAGCTTCTCCGAGTGCATCCGATGGTTTACTGTTAGGCAAGTCATCGGAACCTATAACCTAACAGGTTTACCTAAATCTTAAGAGTCAGTCGGTAACCCAACTCAGCATCCCACATTTCGACGCCATTGCTATCCGAGGTGGGAGCCCCGATAGATGACGAGCAGCGGTTAGGCTGCTAAAGCCAACTTAGGTTTGGCAGTTATATTGTTTTCCTACGTTTTTTACGAGGCCCTAGGACCCTCGACTCGCTACTGAGAGACTCGCTTCAAAGTCGAAGCCAGTTCACCCCCATACAGTTTTATTAGTTCTAAAATTATACTTGAGAATTAGATTATTTAAAATATGAAAATTAATAACAATAGCTTTGAACTAAATGAACAATTACAAGTTGTAATTGATTCAAGTGATAATGATGGGTTAATTTTTATACCAAAAAATATTCAAATTGATGTAGATATAGAAAACTATTTTGGAAAAATTGTAATTAGTAAGTTAGTCATCCATCCTTCTGAGAGTGAATTCCAAATTGGTAAATTAACGATTGAAAATAACATTCCAAATATGGATATTAAGTTACTTGATCGATATATTTATAAAGTTTTATCTGATAAATCCGGATTAGCCTACTCTCCTTATAAATATTTCCCTGATTACGATTTTACAGTTTTTGAAAAAGGCAGAAGACCCTCACCGCTAGATTGGGCTATGTTTGCTTCTCTATATGTATTTAGTTGCAATGTCTTACCGCAATCAGTAAAAGTAGAGCTATCACTTGCAAAGCATCTAAGAATATCCGAGGAAAACTTTAAAAGATTTATGAAAAAAATTCCCGAAGATTTATTTAGAAAATCAGGACACACCGAATCTAGAGGTGGGGATATCTCATTAAATGCAGAAAATTTAATTAAAGAATTTCTAGGGGTAGAACAGGAATCTTTTGAGAACAATCCTTTTTTAAAGTTTTACTCTGAAGCAGATTTTGCCTGAGGTCTGCTCACCATAGATAAAATTTTACTTACTTCAACTTCCCATATTTCTCTGGATTTAATGCCTGCTTGTTCCCAGGTAGTATCCTTTGTCCGCTTATAAGGCTTGCCTAGGTATCGATTTGATAAATAGTCTATGTGATCATTGGCAGTAGTATCTTGAACTATTGTTTCTACACTACCTCTTATTTCCCAACTTGAATACATGTCAGATGGATGAAAAATGACAATTGACAAATTTGGTTCCTGCCTGATATTTTCTGTTTTTTTTCTTCCTTGTTCTGTATTAATAAGAATTTTATTTTCTTTGTAATCAACCCACATTAGATGATTCTGAATCTCATTTTCATTAATTTTTGTAGCTATTGAACAGAATGCATTATTCTCAATTGCTTGTTTAAGTTCATTTGGAAGTTGCATACACCTTTATTTTAAGTAAAAATAGACAATATGGCTTTCATAAAATTATTTGATTTTAAAAATTCTACTGGACTTCTGAAAAAAGAATATGAAAAAGGCTTAAGAAGAGCTGGAAGAATATGGAATGTATTGACAATACAGTCACAAACCCCAGAAATACTCAGAGACTCAATGCGTCTCTATAATTCAACAATGTTTGGAAGTTCAAATGTTCCACGCTTTGATCGTGAATTACTTGCAGTAGTTACTTCAATTTCTAATGAATGCGAATATTGAATAAGAGCGCATTTATATGATCTCCGGTCGGAGACAAAAGATCAAAAATTAGTAGATGAAATAGCTGTTAACTGGAAGGAAAGTGGTTTAACAGAACAACAAAAAGCTATCTGCTACTTTGCTGAAAAATTAACACTTAGTCCTGGGAAAATTGATAAATCGGACATACAAAAAATTAAAGAATTTGGTTATATTGACAAGGAAGTTTCAGAGATAGTACAAATAATTTCTTACTTTAATTATATAAATAGAGTGGCTGATGGGCTTGGATTAGAAGCTGAAGATTTTATAGATGAAAAAGGATACAAAAAATAATTTCCTTTATTAGAAAGTAATATCCTTTTAACATAAGTTATATGAATCAAACCATTAAATCTTCAATTTTGTTAATAAGTTTGCTTGGTGTAAGTTTTTTCGCATTTAATTTTTTAAGTGATTCACTTGATCAACAAACCGAAACATCACAAGTAGAAACCACATTAACTTCAACAACTATTCAAAAACAAATAGAAATTGACCGATTTAATGCATTAGATATAAGCTTAAAAGAATTTATTGACAATGAACTACTCTCAATAAGTGATGAATGTATAAAATTTGGGTCTTGGTTTAGCCTTACTGAAAATTGTCTTAACGAATGGTTGTCTGTACTTAATAAAATAGATGAAAAAAGCTCAACTTACGCATCTCATTATGCTTATGCTCAAAGTTATTTTATTTCAAATTATCAAAACTTAAATGAAGAAGATGTTGAAGATATACTCGATTCTTTAAGCATTGAATCAGACCTTGCTATATGGAATGAAAAATTAATAGAAGTTACAAGCGTACTAAATATAAAAAGTAGTCAGGAGGAAACTACAACAGCAATATTTTTAAATGATTCAGTAATAAATAAATCTAAAAATCTTGGTACATCTGATCTAAAAGGTGGCTGTATAGATTCAACACAAATTAAAGAAAATTCTGCAGAGGAATGGGTAATACCTGAAAATGTTAATCAAAGGGATGAGAAAAAATTTAATTACGCAGTAAAAATAGAGCCTTCACTTGGTCTTGATCCTTTATGTATTAAAAATCTTTTGTTTCTTATATTAAATAATGACCTTGGTTGGACAAATATTGCTGAAAAATCTTTTCAGCTAACTAGTGTTGAAGATAGTGACTATGTTTATATTTTTGCGTCCCCAGAAAAAACTGATGAATTATGCGCACCAATTGAAACCAATAGTATTTACTCATGCAGAAATGAACAAAATATTGTACTTAACTTTTTTAGATGGCAAAATGGTGCTGTAGATTTCAAAAATGATATAGAAACATACAGAATCTACCTAATTAATCATGAAACAGGGCATATTCTTGGCTGGGGACACGTAGGTTGTCCAAAAGAAGGAGCTATTGCACCTGTCATGATGCAACAAAGTAAAGGAACTGAAGGATGCATACCATATGGATGGCCTGCTTATGAGACAATAAAAAGCAAGTTCGATCGGTAAGAAAAAATTATTGGTGCCAGCCTAAACAACTAATTCGTAATTCAATTATTGTATTTTTTTAAAACTAATACAACAGATTTTTTTAAAAATTTAAAGAGCTACTGAATCATCTCCAGATAATATTTTTTGTATATTTTCTACAGTATCTAAACCAGCTTTTAGTTGTGCCTCATTTGTAGATGCTCCTATATGTGGCGTAGTGATTAAATTAATATCTGCAAAATTATCTATATTTTTAGGTGGTTCTTCTGAGTAAACATCTAGACCGGCACCAAATATCTTACTTGATCCTAGGAGTTCAATTAGATAATCTTCGTCTACAACACCACCTCTAGAGGTATTTATCAATATCGCACTTTCTTTTAGTAAATCAAGTTTTTCTTTTGAGATTAAATTCTCTGTTTCTTCAGTTTTAATTACATGAATTGAAATTACATCTGATGTGCTTAATAATTCATCTAGCTCTAATCTTTTTTCAGGCCCATCCCATTTTTTGACATAAGGATCATAAAAAGCAATTGACATACCAAAACTTTTCATTACCTTAGACAGTAACCGTCCTGCTTTTCCATACCCTACAATTCCAAGTTGTTTTCCAGATAATTCTATTCCAATAAACTTTTTTCGATCCCACTTACTATCTTTTAAATGACTATCAGCAAGATTAATTTTTCTTGCTGCATTGATAATTAAAGCAACAGTGAGCTCAACAACAGAAGTCAAATTAGCTGATGGTGAATTTGTCACTTCTATATTCTTAGACTTTGCATACTCTATATCAATATTGTCCACACCTACCCCACACCTTGCAATTATTTTGAGCTTATCTCCTTTTTCAATTATTTCTTTTGTCATTTGGGTAGAGCTTCTAATAACTACAACTTCTGCATCACTAATTTCTAAAACTAAATCTTGATCCTTTGATTCAGATGATGAGATATCGATACATTCACCAAGTGATTGTAATTCTTCTAAAACTTTGCTATTTAATGAATCGCAAATAAGTATTTTCATTACATGTTTTCTAGTTTCTTTAAAGCCATTTTATGAATTTCCTCTGACGCAGAAGCCAAAACATATACATTGCTTTGATTAAAATCTAGCTTTTTACCCTCCCAATCTGTCATGATACCACCAGCTCCTTCTACTATTTTGATTAGTGGTAAATAATCATGAGGGGCAGTTAATCTCTCAGCAACAATATCTATATAGCCACTGGCAAGCAAGCCATAATTGTAACAATCACTTCCTGTTGTTGTAAGCTTTACAGATTGCTCTAGTGATTGATACGCTCTCCACTTTTTCATTCCGAATTCATGACTTGAAGTTGTTGCCATAACAGCATCTTTTAAATCAGCAACAGCTTTACATTTTGTAATTTTCTGATTCACCTTAGTTTCATTTAAACTAAACGAAGTCCATCTTTCTCCTAGAGCTGGACAATCTATTACGCCTCCAATCAATTCATCATTAATTACTAAGGCTATAAGAGTTCCAAAGTCATGCTTTCCTGCGACAAAGCTTCTTGTTCCGTCAATTGGATCAATGTACCATGTGACATTTTCTGACCCTTCAAAATCATCCAACTCTTCTCCAATAATTTTATGACCTGGATACTTTTCAAGAATTTTACCTCTAATAAACTGTTCAATATCCTCGTCGGCTTTTGTTACAGGACTTAAATCCCCTTTAAGCGTTAGGTCTCTAATTTTTCGAAAATTATTTAATGCAATTGCACCTGATAAATCTAGTATTCCATTAATAAATTTTTCATATTCATTATTTTTATCAATCACTATAAACCACTTATTTAAATTAAAGGTTATTTTATATCAAATAAAATATGTTATGAACGATTAACAAAGATTTAACAAAAATTACTAAATGTAATTTAATTCTTTTAGCTTATTTTCAAGATCAATATCTGATGGTTCAACCAAAAACGATCCATCATCAAAAACAATAGTAGGTATCCTTCTTTGATTAGCTTGTAAAGATTTAATATATTCGTTTGCTTCTTGATCTGTATCAACATTGATCTCATTAAAATCAACATTTAATTTTTTCAAGAGAGCTTTTGACCTTACACAATCTCCACACCAGTCAGTAGTATAAAAATTTATATTCATCTTATGAATTTCCCTGAAGTGGGTCTAGTAATAAAGTAAGTATGTCACTCAATCCTTGCAAGCTTTGAAAAGTTGTCTCAAGTGAGATCACTGTATCAACGGCAACCTCTAACTTAGGTAGCAGAGATTGGATATCTGCAATAACCGCTAAAGCATTATCAACTTCTAAAGACAGAGTTTGTAATTCTGAATATAGAAAATATCCTGCACCCAAAAATAGGGTTAACAAAACTATTTGGATAAAAAGAATTAATTTAAGCAAATTAAATTAGTGCTGAAACTTTTTCTTTTATGACTTCTTTTGGTTGTACACCAACGAATCTCTCTTTAACTTCTCCACCTTTAAGCATTACAACTGTAGGTACGCCCATAACACCATTTGCACCAGCAATTTCTGGATGTTGGTCAACATCAAGCTTAACAAACTCTACTCCATCAACTTCACTTGAGAGCTCTTCTAAAATAGGGCTTAAAACTTTGCAAGGACCACACCATGTAGCATGAAAATCAATTACAACTGGTGCTTCAGAACTTAATAATTCGTTATATTCTTGTGCATTTATATCTTTCATTTAACTCCTTAATTGCTTACTTATTTTATAACCTTTCGATTTATACAAGTAACTTTCTGAGATAAATAAATTAAAATTTTTCTTTATAATTGAAAACATGAACAACGTAATTGTTTCTCCGCATTATTTATCAACAGAACTTGGTTCAACAATTTTTAATAAGGGTGGTAATGCTGTAGATGCAGCAATATTGACTAATCTTGTCCAAGGAATAGTTGCACCAGAGACTTGTGGTATTGGAGGAGATTTATTCGCACTTATTTGGGTTCCAGGTAAAAGTAAACCAGAATTTCTCGATGCATCTGGTTATTCAGGTAGCAATGTTGACCAGGGCTTACTATCAAATTATGAAAGCATACCTTTAAATCACTCTTTATCAGTAACTGTTCCAGGTGCTGTTTCAGGATGGAGCGAATTAAGTAATAAGTATGGAACTATTCCTATTGAAGATATTCTAGATATTGGAATAAACCTCTGTCATGAGGGATTTAAAGTAAGCAAAGAGTTATTTAATTCGTTAAATATTCACGGCAATGAATTAAGTGGACAAAAATCGGGATATTCATTCTATAGAGATAATCAACCCTATAGTGTTGATACATTAATTAGACGCCCTCAACTAGGGAAGACTCTTGAGTTATTGAAAGACCATGGGCTTGAATATTTTTATAATGGTGAAATTGCCAAAGAGATATCTAAATCCGTAAACGGTTTTCTAACTGAAGAAGACTTATCAAGCTATAAAGCAATATGGAGAGAACCGTTGCATCAAAAAATTTATGGATACGATGGTTGGACTAGTCCTCCGAGTACACAGGGATATTTAACATTAAGCACTTTAAAAGGTTTTGAAATGATTAATAATAAAGATGACTATCTTCACACATTAATTGAGTCTTATAGAATTTGTGCATCAGATAGGGACAATATTACATTTGACTACCAAGGAAATGATAAGAACTTTTTAGGAACTAATGATGTATATATTAGAGATAAAATGAGCCTATTTGACAAGCAATCTGCTGGAAAATATAATTTTCCAAACCCTCATGGAGGAGGGACTGCTTACATGAATGCAGTTGATCAGAATGGACTAGGTATTTCATTAATTCAGTCAAACTTTTACGGCATTGGTAGCAGAATTGGAGTGGGAAATTATGGGTTTTTTCTTCACAACAGAGGGTGTGGATTCAATCTAATTAAAGGTCACCCAAATAGCTTAGGTCCTAACAAAAAGCCTCTACATACTTTATCCCCAACAATATGGTCTAAAGATGGTTTATTAGATTTTATTACTGGAACTAGAGGGGGGCGTTATCAACCTCAGTTGCTTGCTCAAACCATTCTTCCCTATATTCTTGAAGAAAGTAGTTTTGAAGAGATAATGAAAAAACCCAGATGGACGATAGAGTATTTTGGGTCTGATACTTCCTCAAATATTAAGTTTGAATTCATAGAGGAACCTGAAGTATCTTCACTAGAAAACAAGGGGCATAAAATTTCAATTGAAAACAAACTTATAGCTGGATATGGTCCAATTTCAACAATTTATAAGAATTCTGATGGAAATTTTGTTGGTGTGCCTGATGTCAGAGTTGGTACAGAAAAAGCCTTTAATAATTCTTAATTTCTTTTGAGTGTTCTTTATTTAGAATTTTCTTTCTTTTGTCATAATCTTTTTTACCTTTAGCTAAAGCCAGTTCTATTTTTATATATCCATTTTTTTCAAATACCTTAGTTGCAATTAATGTGTAACCTTTTTGAGACAAAAGTCCGATAAGTTTTTTAATCTCTCCTTTATGTAAAAGAAGTTTTCTTTGTGACTTTGGATTGTAATCTGTATTATCAGAATATTTGTATGGTTCAATATTCATCTCCATAATATATGCCTCTTCTTTATCAATACTTGCAAAAGCATCAACTATAGAAACGCCACCACTTCGTACACTTTTTGTTTCAGATCCTGAAAGAACAACCCCAGCTTCATAGAAATCTAAAAACTCATATGAGTTTCTTGCTTTTCGATTTTCGGCAAACACTTTCATTAATCTAAAAAGCAATATGGATTTACTCTACCACGAGAGGTCGGATCTAGATAAGGCAAGGAACAGTTTGCTGCACTAGGATTTCTTAATCTTGTTTCAAAATGCAAGTGTGGGCCAGTGGATCGACCAGTATTGCCCACAGTTCCAATTTGATCTCCAGTGAAAACAGTTTGACCAACATTTACTAATATTTTGTCCATATGAAAATATAAAGTTGTTAATCCACCTCCATGATCTATGAAAACTGTTCTACCCGCAAGCCCATAATATCTTGCAAGAATTACAACGCCAGCTCCTGCTGCCTTAATTGGTGTACCTCTGGCTGCAGCTATATCAATAGCTCCGTGGAAACTAGTAGTACCACCTAATCTTCTCCACTTATACCCACTAGAAACGTAGCCCGTTGTAACTGGCCATGAAAGTGTACTTGGCGCAACACCTCCAGAGCTACTCAATCTTGCAATATCAGCTTGTATAGCATCTTCAAGTTTTTCCAGATCAGCATGCTCTTTGTCTAATTTTTCGAGTTCTTTATTGGCTTGGCTTAACAGATTTTGAGCATCTTTTCTAGCTCTTAAAACTTGGGCTTTTTTAGATTCTACCAATCGCTTTTCACGTTCAACTGCTTCCTTTTTCTCTTCAATTTGATCAGCAAATTCTTCAGCTTCAATAGAAATTTCGTTTTTTCTTTCTTCTTCATTTTGCAAGTTTGTAACAATCTCTACACGCTCATCTTCACGTGCAGTTAAGAATTCTGTTTGACTTGTTGCAAGAGTTCCTAATGCATTCAATTGCTCAATTATTGCATATGCGGAATCAACTATTGTAGATGCATAACCTAAAGCAACTAAAAAATTTGAAAGTTCATTTAGTTCAATAAATAGTGCAGTTGAGGGGCTCATAACTCCATTAATGTAAAGGCTTACTGCTTGCTCTTGAAGTTTTTCATCAGCAATAATAAGAGTTTTTTGAGTTTCAAACAATTCATCTGAAACATCTGAGATCTCATTTTTTATTTTCCCTAACTTTATTTGCTCTTGAACAATAGTTTCTTGTACTGCGGCAAGATCATTTAGAGCAAAGTCATAGTTTTCTAAAGCTTTATTTAATTCCTTCTCAACAACTACTAATCTACTTTGTACCTCAGCTAATTCACTGTTTACTTGGGCAAGGTCTTTGTCGTTTGCTAAAATTGCTTTCTCAAGATCAGTTCTTTCACCTTCGTACTTACTAATTTGTTCAGCAATTGCTTGAAGTTGTCTTTCCACCTCAATTAATCTATCTTCAGCAGTTATAGCGCTTAAATTATCAGGTAATAAAAAAGATGTTATGAAAAATATAATCGTAAATAATATAGTTATTTTTTTAATCATTTAGTGCTTTTCTTATTCCAACAAACGATGCAAATAATCCAAAAACTAGTGAAAACATGAGTAAAGATAATGTTAAAAAAATTAAGTAATCATCAGATATATTAATGTCAAAAATACTTTCAGCAACTATTGAATTTTTGGAGTACTCAATTACAGCCCAACCAAATCCAACTGCAATGCTTGTTCCAATTAATGACTCAATTACTGCTTCAAAAATAAATGGTAGCCTTATATATGTTGATGAAGCACCAATGAGTCTCATTATTTTAATTTCTTTTTTCTTTGAATACGCAGCAAGTCGTAATGTATTGATAATCAAAATAAAAGCAGCAAATCCAATTAAGAAAGCGAAGGCAGAAGCTGAAATCACCAAAGTGTCAGTTAAACTCAATAGCCTTTCAATAGCTTCGCCAGATGTTCTAATTTCCTTTACTGCAGGATTGCCGTCAAGTCTATTGATAATTAATGTATAGTCAGATGGATCATTTAAATTAATTCTTAAAGATGAGGGTAGGATTTCATAATCAACTTCTGCAAGAAGTTCTGGCTGATCTCTAAATAAAGTTTTAAACTCCTCTTCAGCTTCAGATTTTGAAAAGTATTCAACTGTTCTCACTTCAGGATAACTTTCAAGAGATTCTTCAAGTTGTTTGTGAGCAGTAGTTGTAACTCTGTCATCAAGAAAAACAACAACATGGACACCATTTTGCCAACGAAGTGTATTATTTTCTACAATAGAACGTGCTGAAAGAGTAGTAAATACTAGAAAGCTAGATACAAGTACAGCAATAATTGTTGCAAATACTAAAAGAGGGGTTCTTCGCATGTTTAATAATGTGTTTTTTATGACATATGAAAATTTATTCATGATTACCTTACTATATAGCTTCCATCTAATTCATCTCGAGTAATTTTTCCTTCATTAAGTTCTATTACCCTCTTCTTTCTTCTGTTAACAATTGAGGAATCGTGTGTAGCCATAATTACTGTTGTACCAGCTCTGTTAATCTTTTCTAATAATGAAACTATCTGAATGCTAAGATCTGGATCTAAATTCCCTGTAGGCTCATCACATAATAGAACAACCGGATTATTTGCTAATGCTCGTGCTATGCTAACCCTTGTTGCCTCTCCACCAGACAATTGCCCAGGGTACTTGTATGCATTTTCGTTTAGCTCTACTAAGTCTAAAAGTGTATTTGTTTTTGCCTCTATTTCTTCAGGAAGGCTTCCCATTACCTCCAAAGCAAAGGCTATGTTTTCTGAAGTATTTCTGTTTTCAAGTAATTGCGGCTCTTGTGTAACAATCCCTATTTTTCTTCTTAGTAAAGGTATTTTCCATTTTGGTAATTTTGAGACATCTATATTTGCGACTTCTATTTCACCCTTTGTTGCAATATATTCTTTATATAGCAACTTTAAAAATGATGATTTTCCACTACCAGAATGTCCAACTAAATATACAAATTCGCCATCCTCTATTTGTGTTGAAATATTGGATATAGCTACACTTCCACCCTGAAAAACTAAAGAAACATTTTTTAAACTAATCATTTATTCCCTGTCTTCGCCATTTTAGATACTCCTTAATAAATACGGAAATATCACCATCAAGAACATTCTCGACATTTCCTACTTCAATATTACCCCTAGCGTCTTTCACTTGTTGATAGGGTTGCAATACATACGATCTAATTTGTCGACCCCAACCAGCCTCATGTTGATCTCCTCTAATATTATTAATTTTAAGAAGTTCTTCTTCTTTTTGCTTGAGAATTAGTTTTGTCTTTAATAATTCAAGGGCTCTATTTTTGTTTTGCAGTTGCGATCTTTCAGCTTGGCAAGCAACTACTATACCGGATTCAATGTGTGTTATTCTAACTGCAGAATCAGTTGTGTTCACATGCTGACCACCAGCACCCGATGATCTGTATACATCTACCCTTATTTCATCATCTTGAATTACTATTTCTTCATTATGTTCGATTAGTGGTACAACATCTACACCTGCAAAACTGGTATGCCTTCTTTTATTACTGTCAAAGGGGCTGATTCTGACAAGTCTATGCACCCCTCTTTCGCTTTCTAAAGTTGCATAAGCTCTGTATGAATCTACTCTCAAGGAGACTGATTTTATCCCGGCTTCTTCACCTTGTGAAATTTCTTCAATTTGATATTTCATATCTTGACTAGATAAAAATCTAGTATACATTCTAAATAACATTTCCGCCCAATCGTGTGCATCAACCCCACCAGCGCCAGCATTAATTGTTATCACAGCATTTAAATCGTCATATTCTCCAAAATATAGTGCTTCATTCTCAATCTCCTCTATCATTTTTTCAAAGTTATTTATTTCTTCTAAAAAATCATTTTCATTTAAATTATCTTCACCAGTAATTTCTATTAATTCTTTAATGTCTGCTAAGTTTGTTTCTAAATTTTCTAGAGAAGAAATCAATTTTTCTATCGTAGAAGCTTCTATAGATACTTTTTGTGCATGTTGAGGGTTGTTCCAAAAGTCTTTATCATTTATTTCAATGTTTAAATCTTTTAACTTTTTTAATTTATTTTCAAAGTCAAAGATACTCCTTGGCAGAAGCAAGGCGTTCGTTAAATAAAGATATTTTTTTTAGGATTTCTTTATACATTTATCAACCAATCCACATTTTTTATATTTTTTTCCCGAACCACAATAACAAGAATCATTTCTACCTATTTTATCTTTTGTAATTACCTTTTCTTTTACATTATCATCAATATTTTTTTCTTTTCGAACAACCAAAGTTTTATCAAAATTTAATAAAATCCTAATTACTGAAAACTTTACGTTATTAATCAATTCTTCAAAAAGGTCATATCCTTCATTTTGATACTCAACTAACGGATCTCTTTGCCCCATTGCTCTCAAGCCTATGCCTGATCGTAGATAATCCATTTCAGATAGATGATCTTTCCATGACTGGTCAATAAATGAAAGTGCTGAACCTCTTGCAAGATTCCAAAAGTTATCTCTATCCTGTTTTTCGTTTTCATTAAAAAGACTTTCTAGATCTTTATATATATCCAAATCATCATTTATTTGTAAATTTTTGAGAAATTTACTTCTTACTGAATCACTTAAGAGTTCGCCTAACTCGTTTTCAACAAGTTCATTAAATTGTTCAAGATTTTCATAGCTCTTTTTATAAGAATCAATGTTGTTTTCAACTGTATCTAACACATCTGATAACCAGTCTTCTATTAAGTCATTAATATTTTCAGAGCGGAGCAACTCTCTTCGCCATTTATATATAACATCTCTTTGCTGATTTAAAACTTGGTCGAACTTTAATACATTTTTTCTTATTTCAAAATTTAATGACTCAACTTGAGCTTGTGCTCTTTCAATGCTTTTAGTGACCATTGATTGCTCAATTCTTTCTTCGTCAGGTAAATTCAGTTTATCCATTATTGATTCAATTCTTTCACCTTGAAATCTACGCATAAGCTCATCTTGTAAGGAAATATAAAATCTAGATTCACCCGGATCCCCTTGCCTGCCAGACCTACCTCTCAACTGATTATCAATTCTTCTTGATTCGTGTCTTTCCGTTCCAAGAACATAAAGACCTCCAAGGGATAGGACCTTTTCTTTTTCTTCTTCTACAATTTCTTCAAGTTCTAAAATTTTAGATTTTAGATAATTTGGATTATCTAGCTCGTTTTCATTCATTTGGAGCTGTAGTGCCATCTCTTCTGCATTACCACCAAGCTTTATATCTACTCCTCTTCCTGCCATGTTTGTTGCTACTGTTACAGCACCCAACTTTCCCGCTTGAGCAATAATATTGGCCTCTTGTTCATGATTTTTTGCATTCAGGACATTATGAACAATACCTTTAGAAGTTAATAACTTTGAAATTTCTTCTGATGCTTCAACTGATACTGTACCAAGTAATATTGGTTGTCCATTTTGATTTCTATGTTTTATATCTTCAATTACAGCTTCTAATTTTGCTTTATTGGTTTTGTAAACTGCATCTTGCTGATCTGCTCTCTGTATTGGAAGATTTGTTGGTATTTCAACTACTTCTAAATTGTATATTTGAACAAATTCTTCCTCTTCGGTTTTTGCAGTACCAGTCATTCCAGCTAGGTTTTCGTACATTCTGAAATAGTTTTGATAAGTTATAGATGCTAGAGTTTGGTTTTCATCTTGTATTTTTACATTTTCCTTAGCTTCTAGTGCCTGATGAAGGCCATCCGAATATCTTCTTCCCTCGAGTACCCTTCCTGTGAATTCATCAACAATTTTTATCTGTCCATCTGCGACGATGTAATCAACATCTTTTACAAAAATTGTCTTAGCTCTTAAAGTTGCTGTTAAATAATGAATAAAATTTGTTTTGGTATTTTCATAAAGATTGGGAATTCCTAGCTTTGACTCAACGTACTCCACTCCAAGTTCGGTTGTATGTACTTGCCTTTTAGCTTCATCAATTTCATAATGAATATCTCTTTTCATTCCCTTTATAATTTTTGTAAATTCTGAATACCACTTTGTAGAATCACTAACTTTACCAGAGATAATTAAAGGAGTTCTTGCTTCATCGACCAAAATTGAGTCAACTTCATCAATAACACTGTAAAATAACTCTCCTTGAACAAGTTGTTCACCAGAAATAGCCATATTATCCCTTAAGTAATCAAATCCAAATTCATTATTAGTTCCATAAGTAATATCTTTTTTGTAAGCTTGATTTTTTTCTACAGGATCTTGGTTTGAGTGGATTAACCCTACCTCAAGTCCCAGAAAATTATAAATTGGGCTCATCCACTCAGCATCTCTCTTTGCTAAGTACTCGTTAACAGTAACAACATGTACTCCTTTTTTAAATAATGCCATTAAAGAAATGGGTAATGTTGAAACTAAAGTTTTTCCTTCTCCTGTTTTCATTTCGGCTATTTTATTTCTTAGTAAGACCAATCCACCAAAAAGCTGAACATCATAATGTCTTTGTCTAAGTGTTCTTTTTGCAGCTTCTCTAATATAAGCAAAAGCCTCAACTTCTATACTTTGAGGATCACCATTTAGTTTTTTTGATAAATCTTGAAAGTTTATCTTGATTTCTTCATCTGAAAATAATTCAAATTCTTTTTCTTTATCATTGATGGCTTGAACAACATTGTTTAACTCTGAAGCAAGCTTTCCACTTCCAACAGATAAGACTTTTTTAAATATACTCAAACTTAGCTAGTGCCGTGCTCCCATGAGTCAAGATATTTAATTTGTTCCTCAGTAAGGACCTCTAACTCACCACCCATGAGTCCCAATTTAGTTGCCGCTATCTTTAAATCCACTTCTTCAGGTAATGTATATACTTTTGGTTCAAGAGTTTTATAGTTGTCTTTTATCCACTCAGCTGCAAGAGCCTGATTAGCAAAAGACATATCCATAACTGATGCAGGGTGTCCAGTTGCAGCAGCCAAGTTTACTAGCCTTCCTTCAGCAAGAACTAGGATTTCTTTATCATTATATTTATAACTATGAACATGGTCCCTTACTCTATCAACGCTTGAACTATGCTCCTTAAGTGCTTTAAGATTTATCTCAACATCAAAATGACCAGCATTTGCAAGTGCAACTCCATCTTTCATGACATCAAAATGCTGTTTGTCTAAAGCATGCATGTTGCCAGTAACTGACACTATAACATCAGCAATTTTTGCAGCATTAATACTAGATTTTACCTCGTAACCATGCATTAGAGCTTCTAGAGCCCTTACTGAATTTGGTTCAACAACTGTAACTTTAGCCCCCATACCGTAAGCCCTTTCGGCGACTCCTTTACCACAATCACCAAATCCAATGACAACAACATTTAGTCCTGCGATAAGTAAATCTGTAGCCCTAACAACACCATCCATAGCACTTTGACCAGTACCAAATCTGTTATCAAAAAGGTGTTTAGTGTCTGAATCATTCACAGCAACAACTGGGAATCTTAGCTTATTATTTTTTTCCATAGACTTAAGCCTTATCACTCCCGTTGTAGTTTCCTCCATAGAACCCATTACAGGCAAATCAGCTCTGTCAGTATGAAGTAGAGAAACTAAATCAGCTCCATCATCCATGGTTATGTCTGGTTTAGTATCTAGTACAGAATTAAGATGCTTGAAGAAATCTTCATTACTTACACCATGTATTGCATGAACTTCAACACCACTATCGTTAAGATAAGCTGCTACCGAGTCCTTTGTAGAAAGAGGGTTAGACGCACACAAAGCGACATTTGCGCCTGCTGATTGTAGAGTTAACATTAGATTCGCAGTTTCTTTAGTGACATGCATACATGCACCGATGTTCAATCCATCTAATGGTTTTCTTTTTTCAAAATCTAGTTTTATATCTTCCAATACTTGCATTTGTCTTTGCGCCCAGTTAACCTCATCTTTTCCAACTGATGCTAATTTAGAATCTTTAATTGTTGACATGTTTTATCTATCCTTTTAATAATTTTTTTAATTTTTCAATAGAGGTGATGTCGTATGGGTCAATTTTCAAATTGTCAGCCATATAAACACTCACCAAATCACCTAATAATGTTAAATGAAATAAATTACTAATGATATTTTTTGAGGATATATTCTCAATTTCAGAGATATCAACCTTGTCGCCAATAATTTCTTTTGTTAATTCAAATCTCTTACTAATTTGAGAATTTTCCTCAGAAGACCTTAAAAATAATAACTGATAATTATTTTTGGAACCTTCTTTGTTTGCTTCCCAAGAAAGTATTTCATTATGATGCACCTCAGGCATATATCCAACAAAAGCTTTAGATTTTGCATTTTCGTTAATTTGTGTCTTCCATCGTTGAGCAACTAAATAAGTTAACGGTGTACCTCCATAAATTACAGACGTCTTTGAGCTTATCTCTTTAGAAATCTGTAAAGCTTGTGATAATAACTCTTTTTCTAATTGGTTTGTTAAAGTCTCATTTAAATAGTCGCCAGCTTGATTACACATCTCTAGATATTTTCCATCTATATCAGAAGAAACATAATGCATTGCAGCTTTTGTCATTAATCCAAATGCTGCTCTAGGTTGGAGTCCTGGTGGGACTTTAACAAATGGTCGTCTATGTTCTGTTGCTAGTTCTAGCAATTGCCCTCCACTTGAAATTACTGACCAATCTAATTTATATTTAATCGCATCACTTACAGCTTCAACAGTTTCTTCAGTATTTCCTGAGTAAGAAATAAAAAGACACTTAGGCCTTCTGTCAGCAATTACTTCTGGAATCCCATAAGCTTTTCTAACTTCAACATTTATTTGAGTAGTTTCATTTAAAATAAGCTTTAAAACATCCCCCGCAACTCCTGAACCGCCCATACCAACAATTAATAAATCATTGTATGAGTCATTAACAAAATCCGTTGAAGTTTCCAGCTCTTTTTTTAGTTGATTACCTAAATCAAGTACGTGTTCAATCATTATTACCTATATAGTAGTTGAAATTTTCTCTAAAACTTCATCAAGTATTTTTTGAGAAGGAGCTTCTATATTTACTCTTAATTTAGGTTCAGTATTTGATCCTCTAACATTAAACCAAAAGTTCTCATCAAAATACGACAGCCCATCAAGTTCATCAAAATTACCAGTAAAAACAGTTTTTATTTTTTCTAAAGAAGTGCCTACGTCATCAACTACAAAGTTGATTTCTCCAGATGATGGGGGGAAATTATATTTATCAATCATACTGCTCACCTTCTCTCCTCGTTCAGTAACAATACTCATCAACATTAAAAGTGTAAGAATTGCGGAATCAGCAAAATAATTATCTTTATAGTAAAAATGGGCACTATGTTCACCACCAAAATCAGCATCGAGTTCTTTCATCATTGCTTTTATGTTTGAATGCCCTACTTTACATCTAAATAGAGAAATATTTTTTGACTCAAGTATTGATAAAGCATGCGGAGAAACATTTACGTTATAGACAACTTTTAAATTACTGTTTTTTTCGGATAAATAATCTGCAATTAGTGTTGTCATCATGCTGCCAGATACAACTTTTCCAGTATCATCAATAAAAACTGCCCTATCTGCATCACCATCAAAAGCTACTCCGAAATCTAATTTTTTTTCTTTAACGAGTTTTATAATCTCTTTCAAGTTTTCTTTATTTGATGGGTCAGCTGGATGATTTGGAAAATTTCCATTTACTTCCATATAAAGTTCTTCACAATTGAAGTTATAAATTGTTGTTAAGTCATTAAATACAGAACCTATTGCCCCATTTCCACCATCAACTCCAAATTTAATTTGACTATCAATTTTTTCTGGTTTTACTAGTTTTTTTATATGTTCAAAATATAAACCTAATTCATTGTTTGTTTCTAAATTAAAGTCTCTTATTACCCCTAGATCTATATTTTTAATATTATTTTTTATTTCTAATAGACCTGAATGTTCTCCAATCGGTACTGCTCCTGAATTGCAAAGTTTCAATCCATTATATTCTTTAGGATTATGAGATGCAGTTATTATTACTCCAGGTAAATTGAGTAGTCCCGATAAAGAATATACAACATCTGTTGGTACAAGCCCAACATACAAAACAGATTTACCACTGTTAGATATACCAGATGTAACTGCGTTTAACATTTCTATATTAGATAAACGACCATCATGACCAATTAAAATTGATTCTGAATCAACAAATTTTGCAAAAGAATATCCAATTTTATAAGCATCTTGCATAGTTAAAGTATCCCCAAAGACACCTCTAATATCATAGGATTTAAAAATAACATCTAGATTATTACTCATTACCCAATTATTGTACTCTTGATGGAATCAAAGTTTAACTATAAGAATTTTTCGATTGTAATACCTATTTACAACGAAGAGGAAATACTTGAAGAATCAACTAATGCAATTTTTTCATTATGTAAAAGAATGGAGATAGATTTTGAAATTATTTTTTCAGAAAATGGATCTACTGATAAAACAAAAGCAATTGCTGAAGAGTTAACTAACAAGCATCCAGAGATAAAAATTATATCGAATCCAGAGCCAAATTATGGAAATGCATTAAAAACTGGATTTGAAATAGCACAAAATGATTTAGTTATATCATTTGATATTGATTACTATTCAGAATCTTTTTTAAGTGAAGCTTTAAAGCTTGGAAGCGAATATTCTGGAATAACTGCTTCCAAAAGGCTTGGTTCTTCTGAAGATGGACGGAGATTTATCAGAAGGTTAGCTACTAATTTTTTTGTAATTCTTTTAAAAACTCTTTTTGGTACAAAACTAAGTGATACTCACGGAATGAAGGCAATTAAAAAGTCGGAAATTGAAAAATTTCTTCCAAAGGTTATTTCGACGCAAGACATATTTGATACTGAATTGTTGATAAGAATAGAAAAAAACGGTGGCAAAATAAAAGAAGTACCTGCAAAAGTAAACGAAATAAGACCAAGCGTTTCCTTAATTTATAAAAGAATCCCAAGAACATTAAAAAGCTTAATTAAATTAAGAATTATTTTTTACAAAGAATCTTTAAAAACAAAAAATTTATAAATAACATATTTGATCGGAAGTATTGCTCCATTTATAAGAATTGTAATTACAAGAAACCAAAATTCATCTTTCTGTAAAGCATCATTGATGAAATTGATTACAAACCAAATTAAATTTGGTGCAAATAAACTTATCAAATTAGTGTAAGAAAAATTTAAAAACTCTTTTAACTTTCCTCCAAAAAAGCTAAATTTAAAAATTATTCTTCTTGATAAATAGTATGAAATCACCACTCCAACTAAAAATGCAAGTACATTAGTAACGTAAGTTCTTAAAGGAAACACAATAAAAGTAAGAACGAAAAATTGAAATAAATATCCCAAAGACAAACCAATCAACAAATTTATAGCACCAACAATATAAGTTCTAATTAACTGCATAAATGAAGTGTCACTTTGGAAAATTTTCAAGGATTTTAATTTATTTAACATTCACAAATCTTTTTTTATAAGTATAAGTGATAAGTAAAGCACCAAAAAGAGTAATAATAGATAAATAATTTAGAGCTTTTTCAACATTACTAGACTCAAAATTAATTTCCACAAGTTCATCTTTTGGAACAACTGCCATAAATGATGGTGAGATTCTAAAAGGCCCATAACCGTTTTTTATTTTCCAGTTTGGAAAATATGAAACTTTAATTAAATGAAGTTGATTTGGTTTATTTGTTGTAAAAGTTATTAATTCGTTTTGAATATTTAAATCACTAATTAAAAGCTCTGTGTTTAAGTCAGTAGGATCAACAAAGTCAATATCATAGTTTTCAATTATTTTGAAATTTGATTCATTTTTAAAGCTCTCAAAAGAAGCTTCAAAAAAACTTTGTTCTGTTCCTTCCCTTAAAACTGCATTCCGAATACGGTCATAGAAATCAGGACTTTCAAATAAATATAAGTTATCTTCAACAAGCTCAACTTTCTTAGTATTTATTGAATAAACATTAAAAACTTCATTTGAGAATAAAAAATTAAAATTTTCACTCCTATCAGCTTTATCTTTAATTGAAGATGTATATGCAATAAAATAATCTACACCCATTTCTTCCATTAATCTAAAACCTTTATCGAATTCACCATTGATATACGTCAACCCCCCAACTGGATTAGATGGACTTTCAGCAACACCTGAAACTGTTAAAAAATGAAATGGTGTTGTTATGCTTGAATCAAAATATAAACCTTCGACACTTTCGTGATCTGTGAACATGGGAATTGTCATCAACACCATAGGAGTACCATATTTATTTAAATCAGAATTTGGTTCCCACATTATTCTGCCTGGCTCAAGTGTGTTTAGGCCTTCATAAAGAGTGGTAATATCTGACCAGTTGTTTTTGCTCTCATAACCACTGAAGTTCCAATTTAACCAGTGAGGTAAGTAACTTAAAGTTCCAAAAGTAAGAGAAACGAGAGTTGTGTAAATTAATAATCTCTCAGAGTTTATTGAAATTAAAAACATAAACAAAACAATTAAAATTACGCTTATAGTTGTTGTTGTATATGTATTACCCCATTTAGAGTAATACAAATACATAAAGTAAGAGTTGATAAACAAAATAAAAATAGTCAAAGGATATTTGCCCTGTATTTTTTTTGTTAAATTTTTAATATCATATTGTAATAATTTAAAAAACAGAACTATGATAGCTAAATTAAAAAATGGAACTATCCTGCCATTCCAAAGTGCACTTTCTGGTCCATAAAAAAATAAATATATTGAAACAGTAAGTAGGTACATTTCAAATCCAGTAACTACTTTTAAAGAACTTTTGCTATTGCTTGAAATAAGATAAATAATTGCACCAATAACAAATGGGAGTATATCAGATTTTACTAGGTCTGAAATCTGAGTGTAAGGAGTATACGTCATATTTGTAGTGAATTCTAGATTTAAAAATAATGATATAGAAAATCTCATTGCAATAAATAAGAAAAACATAAATGCTGCAATCTTTTTATAAATTTTTGTGTCACTTTTTAAGAAATAAAAAACAAATATTGGCAAATAAATTATGAAAGGAATTAAATGGGAAAGTACAGATAAGCCAATTAACAAAGAAGCAATTTCTATAGAATATCTATGGTTTGACTTCATTAGATAAAATATTGATAAATTTGCAAAAGCGATCGAATAAGTAAAGGAATACTGTCCTGCAAGTGATGAAGCTAAATTTCCACCAAAAATTGTGAATGATTCAGTAAGCAAATATAACAATCCAACACCAAATCCATAAAAAGAAAACTCTTTTGAATTTTTACGCATAAGAAATTCAATAGAAATAACTAACAAAACTTGTGAAATTAGCACCATGGTTTTAAAAGAAATTGAAAATGGAAACAAAAAGTTTAAGAGACTAGTAATGATGGGAGGAAGTGGAAAATAAAAGTAGTAGATTGGGTATCCGGCAAACCAGTCTTGTGACCATCCACTTAATTTAAAATTGTTAAATAGCTCAGTAACAAAAAACTTAGTCGGTACAATATGTGCTCCCATATCCCCACCGGTTGGAAGCAAATCTGAAAAAACTAGTTCAATTCGCAAAAATATTAATAGCAAAGAACCGAGGGCAACTTTTACAAAAAGATTATTTTTAAACATCTGTTAAATTTTTACCTAAATATTTGGTTCTTCTCTTTCCTTCTTCGGTCCATTCTGCATACCAATATGGACCGTGAGGACATGAATTACATGACTCTTTTCCACACTTTATTGATTTTGTCCTATAAGAAACTTTTACATCAGATTCAATATTTAACTTATTGTCCACCAATAATTTAACTCTCTTTAAATCTGCTTCATCAAGTTCTGATAATCCATCTAGAATATCTTTGTCTATCATTACTAAAATGTTAGTTGAAAGGTCATATATTTAAGGTTCTTATAAATGAAAAAAGTTGTTTATTTAAGTGGAGGTGTAGGAGGCGCTAAATTTGCAAAGGGGTTGAGCAAGTTAAAAAATATTGACTTATCAATTATCGTCAATACTGGTGATGACGAATATATACATGGAGTAGCTCTTTCGCCTGACATTGATTCTGTAATTTATGGTTTAGCAAATATAGAAGGGAAATTTGGTTGGGGAGTCCTGAATGATAAATTCACTGTAAATGATGAATTAAAAAAGTTTTATGACTTGAATTTTATGATAGGTGACAAAGACCTTGCTCTTAATTTGTTTAGAAACCAAATGTTAAACGATGGTTTTCAACTCACTGAAATCACAGAGATAATAAAAAACAAATTTAATATCAAATGTAAAATTCTTCCGATGTCTGACGATAAAGTAAGTACAAAACTTATTACAAAAAAAGGTGATAAGCTAAATTTCCAAAATTATTTTGTTGAAAAAAAAGCAAAACCACGATTGAGTAAAGTTGTCTATGAAGGATCAAGAAAAGCAAGGTCCTCAAATCAAGTCATAAACTTAATTAATCAAAGTGATGTTTTAATTGTTGGTCCCTCAAATCCAATCCTGTCTATTGGTCCTATCCTTTCCATAAGTAGGATTAATCAATCGATACAAGATCATAATAATGTTATTGCTATTAGTCCGTTTGTAGGTAAAAAGGCTCTTAAAGGTCCTTCTGTTCAAAATTTTATTGATATGGGGTACAAGCCAGATATTCAGGGATTAAAAAAATATTATAAAAATCGAGTTAATAAATTTTATGTTCATCATGGAGATTCTGACAACTCTTCAAACGTCTTTGAAGACCAAATTGTTTTTAAAAATGAAAATGACTCAAAAAATTTAGCTAATAGGATATTGCAAAATGAATGAGATAAGGATAATACCAGTAGAAGGTATTCCAGAAATTAAAGTTGATGATAATTTGGCTGAAATCACATTCGATGTTTTAAATAAAAGTGAGATTGGTATTGAAAAAAATGACATTTTTATTGTTACTCAAAAAATTGTGTCAAAAAGTGAAGGAATGGAAAGAGATCTCTCAAATTATGATTTTGAAGAGTTGTTGCAGAGTGAATCAAAAAAAATTATAAGAAAAAGAGGAGATTTAGTTATAGCAAAGACACACCATGGATTTATTTGTGCAAATGCTGGAATTGATAGATCAAATGTAAAGAAAAATTCAGCTTTACTGCTCCCTGAAGACCCCAATAAATCAGCAGATAAATTTCGAAAAAGGTTTGAATCATTAGCAAATTTACCCATTGCGGTAATAATTTCTGATACGTTTGGTCGAGCGTGGAGAAAAGGTCAAGTTAATTTTGCGATTGGTTCATCGGGAATAAGTCCTATAGATAGTTATATTGGCAAATTAGATAGTTTTGATAATGAACTTAATGCTACAGAAATAGCAGTTATTGATGAGTTAGCAAGTGCTGCTGAGCTGGTCATGAAGAAAACTATTGATATTCCAATAGCAATAATCAGGGGTGTTGACTATGAAAGTTCTAAGCTAAATGCAAATGAATTGTTAAGAGAAGATAATGAAGATTTTTTTCTTTAAGCTTTCAACCAGTTAAAGACTTGCTTCATACCTTCATCTAAGTTGTATTCTGGTTTCCAATCTAATTCTTTTTTTGCTTTTGTATTATTCAATACACTTCTATTTAATTCACCTTCTCTTGCAGGTTTATAAATAGGATTAATTTCAGAATTAAACTGTCTTTTCATTGAATTAGAAAGATTATTTACTGACGTTTCAACGCCAGTTCCAATGTTTAAAAAATGGTTTTTATCAATTTTTGATGCTTTTATTAATGCACTGACAACATCTTTTACATATACATAATCTCTGGTCTGTTCACCATCTCCATAGATAATCGGTTCCTCATTATTTAAATATTTGTTTGCAAATATTGATACTACTCCTGCCTCACCATGGGGGTCTTGTCTTGGTCCATAAACATTAGATAGATTTAAAATTGAGTATTTTAGATTTGAATTATTTGTCATTATCTTTATTAATTCATTTAATCTTTTTTTTGCAACTCCATACGGAGACTCTGGCTCATCTGCATAATCTTCTTCACCAGTAGGAATTACAGAAGGTTCACCAAAGATTGTTCCTCCAGATGAAGTAAACACTAATTTTTTACAATTAGATTTTAAAAGTACTTGAATAAGTTTTATTGGCTGTAAAATATTGTGTTCAAAATCAAGTGCTGGGTTTTCAACTGATACAACAACTGAAGACTGTGCAGCTAAATGGAAGCATACATCTGGATCAAATTTTTCAATTTCTTCTAAAGAGTTTTCAGAACCGAAATCATCAATTATGAATTTAAAATTACCTGTCATTTCTAAATTCTCTTTTTTACCAGTTAGACAATTATCAAAGATTAAAATCTCATTTTTATTACTAAGAAGCTCTTCAACTAGATGAGAACCTATAAAGCCAGCTCCTCCAGTTACTAGTATTTTCATTTTTTAATCTTTCCTTATAATTTCTTTGTTAATAATAGTGCCGGTGGTAATAGTTGAATCACTACTTATTATTGAATCAGAAATAGTTACATTATCTTCGATAATACAGTTATCCAAAATAACACTGTTTTTTACTATTGCACTTTCGCTAACTTGTACATTATTTGGGGAGACCCAATTTTCTTCACCTTCAACAATATGTGCAGAAATGTATGATTCTAGTGTTCCAACATCCAACATATCTCCCTTAACAGTATATGTACTTAATAAACCGGTTTTAGATAGTGCTGGAAATACCTGTCTTTCAAAAGAACAAGGAATTTCAAGATTTTTATATATTGATAATATATCTTTCTTGTATAAATGATACAAACCCAGGCTTATTTTATTTCCATAGCTTTTGTCTTTTGGTTTTTCTATAAATTGGGTTACTTTACTGTCTTGGTCTATTTCTAAAACTCCATATCTTGTTGGGTCTTCAACTTCAAATGATCCAATTAAAGAATTAGAGCATTGACTAGATGCATTAATGAAATTGGGTAAATCAACATTTAATAATAAATCACCATTCATACAGTAAAATCTATCTGGCATTGAATCCAAATTTTCAATGATATATCCGGCCGTGTCTAGCTTAGATTTTTCAAAATGAAGATTTATATTGTTATTGTGGTTAGTTTTGTAATTTATCCAATGTTCTTCATGTTTGATTGAGCAAATTAAATTAAAATTAAAATTTTCTAAATTTGAAAATTGTTTAATAATTTTATCAATTATTCTTTCTCCTCTAATTGTCAGTAAAGCTTTTGGTATGCCAGAAGAAAGTGGTTGAAGTCTTGTTGCCTCACCTCCAACTAATAAATAAATTTCATTCATCTTCATTAAGAATATTAAAAAACTTATTTAAATCGTCATCTTTTTCTAAATTTATAATTTTATTCCAAACTTCTAAAGCTTTTTCTGTGTCATATAAAGATTCCACATTTCTGAGAAATTTATCTTTTAATAAGGGAATTGCTTCTTCTCTCCTTGAAGGATGGCCTATAGGATTTTCTATAGTTATTTTTTCTGAAGTTGAGTTATCGTTATAAACAATTTCTATTGAGTTAGATATATGTCTCTTTGAAAATTCGTAATAGTCTTTTGTGAATTGAGGTTGTTCAGAGACAAAAATCTTTTTTCTTAAATTATTAATATTTTCAAATCCCTCAAAACTCTCTTCATACATTTCATATTTCAAATCTCCATAAAGAAGTGCGGCTGCAACCATATACTCCAAACTATGGTCTCTATCAGAGGCATTTTTTAAAATCTCTTTATTTGAAATTATCCTTATTGCGGGTTCATGTGTATAAATATTGACTTTTTCAAACTTATTTATATTTTTATTAAATTCCTCACTAAGCCTAATTGCAGCTTCCACTGCTGACTGACCATGAAACTCAGCTGGGAATAGAACTTTAAATAAAATATTTTGTATGACCCAATTATTAAGTTCTTTTCCAAATTCTATTTTTGAATTATCCAAGAAACTGGACTCAAATCCCCACTTGTTTTCATTCTGAACAGATTCATAAATTTCATCTTCGTAGTTGCTAATAATTGCAAGCTCGATACCTCTTCTAGAGGCATCGGCAGCTGCCCAACTTTTTCTTTTTCCAACATTAGGAAAATGCCTATATGCCCTGAGGCTTGGTCCATCTAAAAGTATATTGTTGACTGTTCTTCTTAAAGCATTGGTATCACCATTATTTACTAAATAAGAGAAGATAGAACCCGAAGCAAGTTTTACATAAAAAACGTGATCATAACCTAGTTTGTTCAATGATGTCCCTAAACATAATGAACCTTGTATCTCATATGCTTTAGTTAGAGCATTTGTGAAATCATTAAATTTGTAATTTTTGTTTTTATAAAAATAGCTATAAATTGAACCAAAATTATCTGATGGATGTGCCCACTCTTTAGCCAAAAAAGTGTCGTTATAATCAAACCATCTTGTTAAAACTGTTAAGTACCATGATATATTTTCGTAGCTTTCGTTAACAGATAAATTTTTAAATGGATTTTTAAAATTCAGACTTAAATTATTTTTTGACGCAAACTGAAGAACGTTCTCATGATTACTTGCTTCGATTATGCATCCTATAGTATCTAATATCGCTAATTTGGAGGAATAAAAATGATTGTCATCTTCACCTATATCACTAGAAATATAATCACTAATTAATACATCTAGATTGTTAGAATTCAAAAACTATCTTTCAGAAGGTCCGGTATATTTGGCTGCAGGCCTAATCAAAATATCTTGTTCTCTTTGTTCAAAATAATGTGATGCCCAGCCAACTGAACGTCCGGCAACAAAAATTGGAGTAAATAAATCAACTTCAAACCCAAGTTCAGCTAAAAGTAGACCTCCATAAAAATCTACATTTGGAAAAAGATTTTTTTCTTCATCCATAATTTGGTCAATTTTTTGGGCAATCTCAAATCTATTCTTAGATTCATCATTATTGACTAATTTTGATACCCAATTTTTGACAATAGGACTTCTTGGGTCTTGTATTTTATAAACACCATGACCAAAGCCCATAATTTTTGTTTTTTGTTCTAGTAGTAATTTAATTCCTTTTTCTGCATCATCAAGATTTTCGAAGGAATTAATAAGCTCTACCGCTCTTTCGTTAGCTCCACCGTGAAGTTCTCCTTTAAGTGTTGCTATTCCTGAAACTATAGCACCAGTTAAATCTGCTCTTGTAGATGCTGTAACTCTAGTTGCGAAGGTTGAAGCATTAAAACCATGTTCGGCATACAAAATCAACATATCATCTAAAGCTTCTAATTTTTCTTTTGATGTCCCATTAGGCAAAAGAGAGCTAGCAACCAAATACTGCTTGTCTAACATATCACATGCTTCTGAATGGTAAGAGGCAATTATATAACAGACTATTGCGGTGATTCTTGCTGATAGTTCAGTTTTATCTTCATTATCTAAACTTTTTTTTCTAAGAGTAGTCAATTCACCCTTGTAAGAAACTATTGTCCTAACAACATCCATAGGATGTAGTTTTTCTTTTATTTCTGAAAGTAATTCATTTAACTTTGTGTCTTTTGTAGTCTCTAAATAATATTTGGAGAAACTTTTCTTAAAATTTTTATCTTCTAATGTATCTGTAAGTATTAGAGATGCAACTTCTTCATAAGTATTGTTGGATGTAAGTCCAGTTGCATCATATCCTCTATATCTAAGTGAAGTTCCCTCTTTACCAACTGTTGAGATTGCTGTTTCTCCTGCAATGACTCCTCTTAAACCAGGTGAATAATCCATCGCTTCAATTGTACAGTATTAACATTTATAAGGCTAGAAATTTAACTTCACAAAGTAATGGTTTGTAATTATAAAGGTTATCATTTTCATATGGCACAAATACATAATTTAGAATCAAAAACTAGATACGGTTCAAGATATGTTGCTGGCTTTATAATTCTTATTTCAAGCATTCTTCTAGCAGGTTGGGTAGGATTTTTTATCTTCCTACCAATTAAATCTAGTATGGAAGTTGTCACTTCACTTGAAGAAAGGTTTCTTCCTAGAGCAGAAGGTATGGTTTTAAATTTTGTGTCACTTTCAGAACCTTCAACAATCATAACATCAGACAATCAAATTTTAGACGAATTGCATGATGGATTAAACAGAGACCCTATTCCTCTTGATGAAGTTCCATCATTTGTAATCAATACTTTGTTAGCTGCTGAAGATAGTAATTACTACTTACATGAAGGAGTTGATTTTGTTGCGATCTTGAGTGCTGCACTAGATAATTTAAGAGGCGTTACAAGAGGAGGGTCCACAATTACATCACAAGTAGCTAAACAGTCTTTTGTTGGTGATGAAATTTCTGTTAGAAGAAAAGTTGCTGAAGCTGTTGTGGCTGCAGAACTAGAACGTAGATATACGAAAGATCAAATCTTAGAATATTATATAAATTCCATATACTGGGGCTCTGGAGCTTATGGAATACAATCAGCTGCTTATGAATATTTTGGAAAAGATATTAAAGATATAACTCTTGACGAAGCAGCTACACTTGTTGTAATAATTCGAAGTCCTGCGTATTACAATCCCAGAAAATATCCTGAAAGAGTGATTGAAAGAAGAAATGATGTTCTGAACATAATGCTTAAAGAGGGTTTTATAGTAGACATTCAAGCAAGATCTGCAAAATTAGCACCTTTAAGTGTTATAGAATCAAGAGAGATAGATTCCCAGGCAGAACATGTTGTTGCAGAAGTCAAAAGACAGCTTCTAAATGATCCTCAATTTGCTGTATTGGGCAATACAAAAGAAGAGCGAAAGAAAAAGATTTTTGGTTGTCCGTCAGATGACACCTCTTGTGCCGGTGGTGGAGGCTTGAATGTTTTTATTACGTTAAATTTAGAATTTCAAAAACATGCTAATAAAGTTCTTAATAGTTGGGTTCCTTCTGAAAAAGAGGATGCGGAATCAGAACCAAAGCCGACTGGGGTTATAACATTAATTAACAATTACACGGGTGCAATTGAAGTAATGGCTTCAGGCATTCCGTTTGATGAAGAGCAATATAATCTCGCTACACAAGGTAAACGAAACCCGGGATCTGCATTCAAACCAATAACTTTATTGGCTGCATTAGAGTCTGGCTCTAAGTTATATAGCTACAGAGACTCAAGAAGCCCTGTAGAGATTGACTGCGGATATCCATGTGCTCCAGATGGCGTAGGAACAAAATGGGTTGTTAGAAATTATGGGACATCTATTACTGCTGATAGATATTTAAATAAAATCGATGCTCAAGATAAAGCAATTGAGCTTCAATGCGTTGGTTACCATGTAGAAGATTTAAAAAACAAGGATTTTATTGAACAGTTTCCACTTGTTGAAAACATTGAAGAATTTGAAGATGATCAAGAAAAGCTATTAGAAATAGGTAAGGCCTTGGGCCAATTTGATGAAAATGGTAATCCTATTCTTTATCAAGAAGACATTGAAGGTCTCGAATTAGAAGAGGATCAAACTGTAATAACTCAACCAGAGGAAATTGCAAACCAAGAAAATTTAACTCAAATAAATATTGAAGGTGAGACACAATATATCTTTAAACCATGCATTGATAAAAGTGAATACAACAGATCAATAAAACTATTAGATACATCTGGAATGATTTCCCTAGAAGAAGCTACAAGAAGATCAATAAATACAGTATTTGCTCAAATGGCATCTGAGCTCGGTGGAGAAAAGCTTGCCTCAACAGCAAATAGGATTGGTATAGATTCTAAAATAGATCCTGTTATTTCACTAACACTTGGTGCGGGAGCTGTTACACCAATTGAAATTGCATCAGCGTATTCATCATTTGCAACTAACGGCCTCTTAGCTCCAACTTATCTTATAGAAAGGATTGAAGACTCAAGTGGTCAAGTGTTGTACCAAAATATAGTTTCACAAAGAGTTTCTATACCAGATCCGGGTGCGGCT
The DNA here is from genome assembly GCA_902610815.1 of uncultured Candidatus Actinomarina sp. Lineage (GTDB taxonomy): Bacteria > Actinomycetota > Acidimicrobiia > Actinomarinales > Actinomarinaceae > Actinomarina. Next base: position 71,188 of record CACLXG010000004.1, on the reverse strand, counting down.
GCAGCTGTAAGAAAAACACTTGAAGTTGCTGCACAATTTGGTACTGGAACTAGGGCAGTATTAGATGATAGGCCAATTGCAGGAAAGACTGGTACACATCAAGGATTTAGAGAGGCCTGGTTTATCGGATTTATTCCACAATACACTTCTTCAGTCTGGGTAGGTTTTGCGGAAGAACAGCTTCCACTTACTAATGTAGAAATTAATGGAGAACTCATTAAAAATGTATCTGGTGGAAGAGTTCCTGCCCCTATGTGGAAGGAGTTCATGAATAAAGTTACAGAGGATCTCCCAATAGTTGAATGGCCATCTGACCCAAGTGACATTGAAAAATATTATGAAATACCGACTGTAAACATACCTGCATTGGAGGGACTTAATATAATTGATGCTGAAGAAATAGCATTTTCAAACTATTTACTTCCAAAAATTACATTAATTGATTCTGACGAAGCACCAGGATTAGTGTTAACACAGGACATAGAATTTGAAGAGGAAGTTCCAGAAGGTACAGAAATTTTATTGGAGGTTTCTGGTAAAAAACTTTCAGCTAATATACCAAATATTCCACCATGTTTTTATTCAAGTGATGAAGCTGAAAGTTTAATTAAAGAATTTATGCGTGAAAATAGTATTATTCTATTTTTCAAAAAGAACTTCCAAACATCAGAACTTCAAGGATGTGAAGGAAAAGTGATTGGAACTAATGTGGCTCAAGGTGGTGTTGTTTCTACAGGAGATACTCTTATAATTTACGTGGATAGTTCGTCTACTGATTCTTCGTAAAACTTTCAAAAAAATTATACAAACCAATAGTGCCAAACCCAGTAGCACTTTTTGAGTCTTTATTTCTTGCCGGTCCAGCAATATCTAAATGAAGCCACTTAATATCATCAACAAACTCTTCTAATAAAAGTGCTGCGGTAATTGCACCACCAAACCTACCGCCAGTATTTTTCATGTCTGCAATTACAGACTTTATGAGGGGTTTGTAACTTTCTTCAAGTGGTAGATTATGATATTTTTCATGAGAATTTTTATTCGCAGATAAATAGTTTTCTAAAGTTTCATCATCATTAGAGAAAACTGCACCAATATCAAGGCCAAGTGCTACATAAGAAGCACCCGTTAATGTTGCTACATCACAAATTAAATCTGGATTATGCTCGCTAGCATAAGCTAAGGCATCTGCCATTATTAGCCTTCCTTCAGCATCAGTGTTTAAAACTTCTATGGTTTTATTATTCCTCATTGTTAATACATCGCCTGGTCTTATTGCATTTCCACTTGGCATATTTTCTACTAAAGGTGTATAAACCTTAAGTCCAATATCTAATTCCTGGCTAGCAACGAGTGACATAACTCCCCATGCAGTTGCTGCGCCAGTCATATCAGTTTTCATAGTTTCCATTCCACTGGGAGATTTTAGAGACAGACCTCCAGAATCAAATAAAACTCCCTTCCCGATTAGTGCAATTTGTATCTTTGCATTTGGATTAAATTCACCTATTAAGAATTTGGGCTTTCTCTCAGATCCTTGGCCAACTCCAATTACTCCACCAAAATTATTTTTCCTAAGCCAATCATCATCATGAATAGTTAAGTTTATTTCTAAATCAGAAATTAATTCTTCAACTTTCTGAATAAAGAATTCTGGAGACTTTGTTTTAGATGGATAATTGACCAAGTCTCTTACCCAAAAAACAGATTTAATTTTTCTTTTGATCTCGTCTGAATTATTATTGCTTTCAATTTCAATATTAAATAATTCTTGCTGTTCAGTTTTGAACTCATCGAAGTTATATTGTGATAAATAAATTCCAAACTCAACATGATACAAATTTAATTTTTTTGAATTTGCAAAAGTAAGTTTGGTATCTTGAGAGAGTGATTTTCCTATTTTTAATCCAATGTCTAAGTAGTCAGAATTATTTGAACAACCCTCTAAACCTACGAGCAAAGCAGAATCATAATCTTTAATACACTCACTTGGAAGAAATATTATTTCTCTTGACTTTGATGAAAAACCATTAATTTGAATTAAATCTTTAACTAAATCGATATTTTCTAATTCGTCTTCTAAATATAAATCTTTATTTTTAACAAAAAAAACTTTTACATTCATTTACTTGCAGTCCATTCATCTTCGTAGTTACGAGCCATCATCCATAATAAATCAGAAAGTCTATTCAAGTATGTTATGACAAAAGAATCTTCGAGTTTATTCAACTCTTTCCAAGTTACACATCTTCTTTCTGCCCTACGTGAAACAACACGGCACCAGTCAAATTTAGATGAAATACTATTATTACCTGGTACAACAAAGTATTCAGGAATGCCATTTTTTTCGGTCAATTCATCTATTACTTTTTCTAATTCATCAACCATAGACTCTGTAACTAAAGTCTCATTGGGTTTAAGTTTTTTTCTATTTGATTTAGAAGTTGCTAATTCCGCACCGACAATAAATAATTCTCTTTGAATTTTTAATACAAGATTTTTTGTTTCATGATCAAGCTTCTCTTCTTTTCTAATAAGGCCGAGAGCAGCGACCAATTCATCGACTGAACCATAAGCTTCAGGAGCGATATTGTCCTTAGATACAGAGGTACCAAAAAGTAAGCTTGTTTTACCTTTATCACCTTTTTTTGTGTAGATTTTCATGACTTAAGAATAGTGCTAAACAGAAAGTATTAAAGTTCCAGAGGCACCAAGTGCAACAATTAATGCCAAATAACTTAAACCTGTACTTGCCATTACACCTGTGTAAGATTTTTCCTGTAGTGACTTCAGCGATCCAAATGATAATAATGCTGATGATAAATAAAGAAAAATCACAACATTGTTGAGTAGATTTTCAGATACACTACTAAAAAACATGGAACTACTTTCATAAATATTTATAAATACTAGAAAAGACAACAAAATAGAAAGTCCTGAAGAAAATTTAGAAATATTTTTCATTCCTATTCTTTCTATTGTTGGATCAACTAAAAACCAATGGCCAATCATCATTGAAGAAAAGACTGATGATACTAATAAAATAGGTAAAAAGCTTGATATTAAATTTTGGCCAATTAGGTTAAATGAAGCCACTGCGAATGAGGCAATGCTCATGAAAACAAAATATTTTCTTACCTCTTTTTCAAAAGAATATAAATACAATATTAAAAAAAGGACACCTAATAAAGAGAAAATATTTTGATTTAGAAGAATATTTATCCCAATTATTAGTACAAATAATATACTAAATCCTTTTTTCGGATTTGTTGAGTAGACAATATAGCCTAAAAAAGGGATACATAATGTTAAAAATACGAAGGTAAATTCACTCAATTGCATATGTACTTTACAATATTATATGTGTTAAAAACAATTGTTAAAAATAATTTTAGAAGTGCATTCTCTATTACAATTTTGTTTATTTTATTCCTTTCGATTACAAATAATTATTCAATGGATTCATTCATGTCGTTGAATTTTATTATTTCTTTTTTAATGTATTATTTCTTCATTATTTTTGGATTAAATGCACTTAAAAAAAATAAAATTTTAGGTATTATTTTGCTGTCAAGCATAACTTTTTTAGTACCTAATCTATTTCAAAGTTTAAATGGAGTACTTTTCCCTATCACTTATATGCTTTATATAATTTACATAGGGTTTGAATTTGGAACAGGATATTTTAGAAATTGGAAAAAAAATGAAGAATTGTAATAATTATAGAATTCTATCTAAAATGAAGTAATGAAACAGGGTCTAAGAAATTTTTCAAAGATAATTTTCATAACATTTATTTGCTTCGCAGCTTTAAATACCCTCAAAATTTCCGCAAATGCTTTAGAAATAAAACATACAAAAATTTTCAATTGTGCCGATAATGCAGTTGCTCCTTTAGATACTCTCAAAGATATACAAACTTTTTTAAGTTGTAATGGATTCAACCCTGGCCCAATCGATGGTGTTCCCGGTAACAGGACCAATGGCGCTGTAAAAAGTTTCCAAAGTACTGTTGGTTTAAGTGCCGATGGAGTAGTAGGGCCAGCAACAAAACAAGCCATGCGTGGATACAGTTCCGTAAGTTTTACTTTTAAAGGAAGTGGTTGGGGGCATGGTGTAGGTTTAAGTCAGTACGGTGCCAAAGGTCTAACGGAATTAGGTGCTAACTTTTGTCAGAATACTGCTTCCTGTACATCTGAAGAGGTTGTTAACTATTATTTTCAAGGTACATCAGTAAATACTTTATCTAATCTTCAATTATCATCACCAGATATTGCATCGAGTAACAATGCACTTTGGGTTGGTCTTGCTCGTAATGCTAAGAGTATACAACTAACTACTCTCCCATCATCTAGCCCTCCAACACTTTATATTTGCCAAGATGGTATGACAAATACTGCCGGAGTGCAATCATTTTTAACTTCTCGTGGCTTTGAGCCTGGACCAATAGATGGGGCATTTGGAGAAAAAACAGCAAATGCACTAAGAAGTTATCAGGCTTCTGTAGGTCTTAATCAGTCTGGGTCGATTGACGATGCTACATTGGAAAAAATTAAATCAGAAGCTAGTTCAGATGGGCCATGTGAATCATCCTTTGGTAAATTAAAAATTAGTGGTGGTGCAACTATAAATTTAATTTATTCAAATGGTGGTTGTTATTTTACAGGTCACCCATTAATAAATAAACAGCTTTCTGGATGCAACATTTCAATCAGTTGGTCAGAGGGTGGAAGAATTAGGGTCGGCCCAAGAGAGCACAAGCATGGGGTTCTTAAGATAAGATCAAAAAATGTTTCGTCAGGATTTCATGTTTCATTAGCAGTCAATATTGAAAAATACCTATATGGGCTTGCCGAGATGCCTTCACATTGGAATGTTAAAGCTCTTGAGGCACAGGCTTTAGTAGGTAGAAGCTATGCAGTATTTCAATATTTAAAACAAAACGAACCCTCGAAACAAAATAGTTTTGATTCTGGATTGTCTGATTCTCGTCAATCATATTGTTGGTGTCATATTGGTTCTACTGCTTCTAGCCAATATTATTATGGTTATCTAAAAGAAATTGCTGGTCCAAATTGGGTACAGGCAGTTAATAATACAGCTGGTAAAGTTATTACCTACGATGGTGGGTACACACAAAGTTCAGTAATTCAAGCATTTTATTCTTCATCTACTGGTGGCAAAACTAATGATAACGTCGTAGGTTTTGGTTCAGCAACGCCCTGGCCTTACTTAAAGACTGTCGATGACCCATGGTCGGTTGATAATAGAGTTGGCAATTCAAAAGCTGCTTGGTCATATGACTTTTCTTCATATCAGTTAGCAAAAAATATACTCTGTGGCGATATACCTTGTTTTGATTCTATAACTGACATCTATGTTTCATCTGTTGCTGAGTCTGGAGCAGCATTAGAAGTAACAATGAAAGGCTATAAGAACGGTTACGCAAAATCTGTTAAAAAATCTGGAAGAAATATTAAATCTCAACTTGGTTTTACGTCACATTACTTTTCAACATCAAGCCAGTCAGATGTATCAACATTAAGTATTGGTCCTATAACTGTAAATAACTCAACTCAAGATTCAGACAATGTTACTACATCTACTGGAGATATTGCACAATATGCTACATCGAGTGCAGGTTTAAATCTTTTATCAAAATCAGGATTATTAAATTTATGCAATGAAACTTCCTCTGCCTGTCAAGCAAAGACTCTTACAAGAGAAGAAGCTGCTGCTATTGTTGTAATTGCAGCTCAATTACCTTTAGATTCTCCAAATGCTTACAGCGATGACGATCAAAGCCCATACCAAAAAGCAATAAATGCTGTTCCATATTATGGAATGAATAAGTGTATTGGTGGTCCATTTCAATATCAACCATCTGAGTCTGTTTTTAGGGATCAATTTGCGTGCTTATTAGTTGTAGCAATAAATGCTGGTGAGACAGACAATTTAAATGGTAGTAATGATAAATATTCTGATGATGGTGCAAGTAACTTTACTAATGAAATAAATATCCTCGCTTCAACCAATTCCATTCCAGCTTGTAGCTCACTAACCGACAAATTTTGCCCAACTAGAAGAATTTCTATTGGTGAAGTGTCTTATATCATTAATAATCTAATAAGTAATTCTTTTATTCCATCATCAGTTTTTACATCAAATATCTTTCAAGAAGGGTGGCAAGCAACTTATGGTGAAGTGCAAGATGCAGAATCTACAGCTGTTGCAAATCCAAACTCTGGAAATGATGCCTGTGTTCCAAAAAATAATTCTTCACTTGTAATTAATTCGACATTAGATATTCAACAATTTTTATCGAATAATGGGTTTAATCCAGGACCAATTGATGGCCAAACAGGGCCAAAAACCAAAAATGCAATTAAGGAATTTCAAAGTAAAAATGGTTTATTTGCAGATGGTATAGTAGGCAATAAAACTAAAGCAGCTATGAGAGCTTATACAGGTTGTGAAAGTGCAAACATTTGCAAGCCAAGAAACAATACCAATGCAAAACTTGATACTGTTACAGATATCCAAACATACTTAGCTAATAATGGATTTAACCCAGGAATAATAGATGGCAAAATAGGTTCTTACACTAAGGAAGCAATAAAAGCATTTCAAAGAAAAGTAGGATTAATTCCTGACGGTGTAGCTGGAAATAGAACTAAGTCTGAAATGAAAAAATATACTGGCTGTTAATTCAAGTAGCTTTTTATTCTTTTTTCTATTGACTCAACATCTATTTTAAAATATTTACTTAAATCGCTTTGAGGTGCTGAACTTCCAAAAGATTCAATACTAATTGATTCAGTAATATCTCCAATATAGTCACCCCAGCCGATTGATTTACCAAGCTCTAATGTAAAAGTGTACTTTGTCGTATTTAATGACAATGCATTTTCAGGAGTAAGCTTATTAAGAACAGGGACGCTAACAATCTTGACAGAATATTTGTTTAACCTATCTTTTAAATCAAATGCAACATTTAACTCAGAACCAGAAGCAAAAATTGTAATATCCTTTCCATCAGAAACAACATACCCACCATTCAGAAATTCTTCATAATCTATTGAAAAATCTAGATACTCCAAATTTTGTCTCGTTAAAGAGAGAGCTTTAGGATTTTTAGTATTTGAAAAAAGATATCTATAAGAGTGAAGGATTTCTACACTATTTGAAGGTCTTATGACATCTAAACCAGGAATTAACCTCAAGGACATAAGATGTTCAATAGGTTGATGAGTAGGACCATCCTCTCCTAAATAAACTGAATCATGTGTAAATATATATGAAGAATTTAAATTCATAAGAGAAGCTAGTCTCATACTTGGTCTCATATAATCTGAAAACACTAAAAAAGTTGATCCATAAGCAAACAACTTACTGTGAAGATTAATTCCATTTACTACAGCAGCCATGCTGTGTTCCCTAATTCCAAAATCAATATTTTGTCCAGCTCTATTTTCACTTGAATAAGTTTTATCGCTTACAACCTGCTTAGTAGAAGCTGCAAGATCAGCAGAGCCTCCGACCACAAATTTATTTTCTGAACCAATTAAATTTAAGTAATTTCCGCCTGTTGCCCTGGTCGCACCATCAGATATTTCAAATTCTTCTGGAAATATTAATTCATTTGAACAAAATTGGTCCCACATTATTTTGAATGATTCGTCATTTTTTAATTTTTTATCTAAATTACTTTTCCAATCTTCATATTTTTTTTCGTCTTCTAGTCTTTTTTCTGTAAAATATTTATAAACATCATCGTCATACTCAAAAAGATCTCCCTCCCAACCAACTTCATTTAAAAATAATTCCATCTCTTTACCACCAAGCGGTGCACCATGAATTGAGCTCGTGTTTTGTTTGTTTGGTGCGTATTTACCAATTATGCTTTTTGCAATAATTAAAGAAGGCTTATCAGTTTCTTCTTTTGATAAGTTTATAGCTTCAGTAATTTCAGATTCATTGTGACCATCAATTTCTAAAACTTGCCACCCTACTGATTCAAATTTTTTCTTTTGATTAGTAATAGATACTTTATCTACACTGCCGTCAATTGATATGTTGTTATCATCAAAAATATATATCAATTTTCCTAATTTCCATACACCAGCTAATTCTGCAGCTTCAAAAGAAACTCCTTCCATCAAATCTCCATCTGAAACTATTCCATACACATAGTGGTCAATAACATCTTTTCCTAATACTTCAGACAAATAAGACTCAGCTAAAGCTAGCCCAACTCCAGTTGCAAATCCTTGGCCGAGTGGACCTGTTGTGATGTCAATGCCCAATGTAGTATCAACTTCAGGATGACCGGCAGTTTTTGAACCCAATTGTCTAAATTGTTTAATATCATCAATTGAAATATCAAACCCACTGAAATGAAGCAGGCTATAAAGTAGCATCGACCCATGTCCAGCACTCAAGACAAACCTGTCTCTGTTAATCCATTCGGGGTATTTATTTGAAATTTTTAGTGCATTCTTGAATAAAACAGTTCCTACTTCTGCCATTCCCATAGGCATTCCTGGATGTCCAGAGTTTGCTTTTTCAACAGCTGCTGCCGATATGACTCGAATAGATTTTGTTACTTTATCAAACATTGCTTTAAGTATATAAGAATCTATACAGACGCAAAAGAATCTTTTGCGTGGTATGAGGATCTAACTAAAGGACCAGACTCTACATGAGGTATTCCATAAGACTCACCAATAAATTTATAGTGTTCAAATTCATCTTCAGGTGCATATCTATCTATTGGTCGATGTTTTGCAGTAGGACGCAAATATTGACCGATAGTCACAATATCAACGTCTAATTTTGAAATATCTTTTAACACAGCCACTACTTCTTCCTTGCTTTCTCCCATACCAACAATTAAACCTGTTTTTGTTTTTCCTTCAAATCCCTGAGATTTTACATAATGTAATAAAGATAAGGATCTTCCGTAGGATGCAGATGTTCGTATTTCTCTTTGTAACCTTGGTACAGTTTCAAGATTATGGTTGATTACTTCTGGGGAGGCTTCAATTATATTGTTGATCGCTGCTCTATCGCCTTTAAAATCAGGTATCAAAACTTCAACATCACAACTATTGTTTAATTTTTTGACTTCTCTTATTGTTTCTGCAAAAAATAAAGAACCGCCATCATTTAAATCATCTCTATTTACTGATGTAATTACTGCATGTGAAAGTTTCATGCTCTTAACACTTTCAGCTACTCTTTTTGGTTCTTCCCAATCTAAACTTCCCGGTTTTCCAGTTTTTACATCACAAAATCCACAAGCCCTTGTGCAAACATCACCCATAATCATAAATGTTGCAGTTCCCATGGACCAGCATTCATATATGTTTGGACATGATGCCTCTTCACAAACTGTGTTTAGCTTTTGTTCTTTTAATAGATTTTTTAAAGACCTGTAATCACTTCCTAAATTTGCTTTAACCTTCATCCATTCAGGTCTTTTTGGCTCATTTGGTAGAACTCCTTTGATAGTAATTGGAATTCCTTTACTGGTTGGTTTGAAAACTCCATCCGCAACCATTTTGTCTATATTGAACTCTTTTTTTGACTTAAGTTGTTTAGGTGTAAATTGTGAAAATTGTTCATCAATGTTTTTATATTGAAACATCCTCGAGAAATTTTTAGATACAATTTTTGAAACTTCTTCGAAAGAGACTTCATTATTAAAGTTTTGAATCGAGGTAATATTTTCTAGTTGATTCCCACATGGGTTTATAAGCTGGAAGCCTTCTAATTTATCAAATATATTTAATGAAAAACCATGATATGTGGTCCACTTACTAACTTTTATTCCTATTGAAGCAATCTTGCCCTTTTCAGTCCAAACTCCTGTATTATCTTCTTTGGTGAACGAGTCAATAAATAACTCTTTTAGAGAGTCGATTAAAGTATTCTCAATCAATCTCACAAATGGAACAACTTTTTTTGGATCTTCAAGCCTAATTATGGGATATCCAATCAATTGACCTTCACCGTGAAAAGTTATATCTCCACCTCTGTCCGTCTCAAAATAATCTATTTTCATTTCTTTTAAATGGTCAAGTGAAACAAGTAAATTGCCATCTTTTGATGTTCTTCCTGAAGTAATAACATTGTCATGTTCAAGTAGTATAAGGTAGTCGTCATTGTCTAAATTATTTGATACAGATTTGTGTAAACCAAGTTGTAGGTCATAAGCTTCAGAATACGGAAGTTTACCAAGCCACCTAGTATTTAATTTTCTCAAAACTAGTTTAATTCCTGCGACCAGTCGGAGTTTTCTAATTTCTCTCCTATGGAATTTAAAAATAATAACGCAACTGATCCATCAAAAGCTCTATGATCCCAGGTCAAACTTAATATTCCGGTATGCCTAATCGCTATAGAATCAGTACCATCCTGTGCTTCAATAACTACTGGTCTTTTTTTAACTGACTCAGTAGACAATATTGCTACGTTTGGCTGATTAATTATTGGAGAAGTTAAAAATGAATTGAATGAACCATTGTTAGAGATGGTAAATGTACTTCCAGAAACATCGTCCAATTCATAAGATCCTTCTCTTAGCTTTGCTGATGTATCGGATATTTTTCTTGCTAAACCTTTCAAACTAAATGAATCTGCTTCACGAATAGTTCCGACTAATAAGCCCTCTTGATTAAGGTCAACAGCTATACCTAAATTAATGTTGCTGTGAAAACTGTGAATATCTTTATCAAGATCAAATGAACTATTTACAACTGGATATTCTCTTAAGGCATATATTGTGGCTAGAGATATAAAAGGAAGATAAGTTAAAGAAAAACCATTCTCTTTTTTAAATGATTTTTTGTGCTTGCTTCTGAGTATTTCAACATTTTCATAATCAACTTCAATAGAAGTCATTACATGAGCAGAAGTCTGCTTTGACATAATCATATTATCTGCAATTCTTCTTCTTAATCTAGAAATTTCACCACTTGAAGGTTTGCCCGCTTGTACTTGCTTGTCATTTTGTTGGCCAGGTACTTCTTTTGGTTTTTGAACAGTTTTACTTCCAGAAGTAATAAAACTTTCAATATCTTTCCTTGTAATCCTTCCACCTGATCCAGTACCCGTAACATCATTAAGATCTAAATTATTTTCAGATGCCAATTTTCTAACAACAGGTGATAACTTTAAATCAGTACTTTTAGCAACTGGTGAAGATTTAACTTCTTCAACTTTGACATCAACTTCTTCGACTGGCGCGCTGACTATCTCTACTTCGTTCGATGTCTCTTCGCTAGCAGTGCTGCTATTTGAGTCTCCATCAAGCTCCAAAAGAGATGCGCCAACTTCAACAGTCTCACCTTCTTCAACTAGTAAAGATGTTACCTGACCAGTAAATGGAGATGGAACTTCAGTATCAACTTTATCAGTTGATATTTCTAAAATAGGATCATCTTCTTTTACTTCATCACCAACCTGAACTAGCCAGCGAAGTATTGTTCCTTCAGTTACCGTTTCACCCAATTGGGGCATAGTTACAATTTGACTCATAGTTTTATTGTAATTCTTTTATAGCTTTTATGACTTTTTCAGCACTCGGTATGAAAGCATCCTCAAGCACAGGAGCAAAAGGAATATGAGTATTTGGAGGCGTAACTTTAACAATTGGATTGTCTAAGTTCCAAAAACCTTTTTCAGCTACCATAGATGAAATTTCAGATGCTACTGATGAGAAAGGAACATCCTCTTGTAAAACGCACAAATTTGATGTTTTTTCTACAGATTTAAGAATAATTTCTTCATCAAGAGGAACAATTGTTCTAATGTCAATAATCTCAACGGAAATGTCTTCCTTTTCTAATTCTTGAGCAGATTGTTCTGCTACTGATACCATTCCTGACCATGTAACAATTGTTACGTCTGAGCCTTCTCTGACAATTTTCCCCTTACCAATTTCAACTTCGTACAGTCCAAGCGGCACATCCATTTTTATGTCAGGTTTTCTATAGAGTTTTTTATGCTCCAAATACATAACTGGGTTTGGGTCATTCACAGCAGCTACTAGAAGTCCTTTTGCATCATATGGATTAGATGGAGCAACTACCTTTATTCCAGGATGATGAGCTAACAATGATTCAGGACTTATTGAGTGAAACGGACCAGATCTTGTACCTGCTCCTGTTGGACCCCTAACAACCATAGGGACAGCTTTTCCAGCTTTCCAATGATATTTAGCTGCTTCTGTTGTTATCTGATCAAGTGCTGGATATACAAAATCATAAAACTGCAACTCTACTATTGGTTTTTTACCCGCAAGAGCTGCTCCAACTGCTGCGCCTGTAAAGCCACCCTCTGAAATTGATGTATCTAAAACTCTAAATGGTCCATATTTATCAAAAAGACCTTTTGTTGCTTTAAACGCACCTTCAAAAACTCCAATATCTTCACCCATCATAAAGACGTTTTCATCATTTTCCATTAACTCGTCTAATCCATTAGTAATTGCTTCAATGTAATTCATTGTTTTTTTATTATCTTTATTATTTTCAATCTTTGGAGTTGTTCTTAAAGCAAACATATCTGCTTCCTCATTATTTGGATCTGGATCATCCTGATTTTTTGCCCAATCTAAAGTTTCTTTTATTTCAGCTTCTAACTCATCTGTTAGGTTTATAAAATGTTCAGTTGTGAATAACCCTTCTTCTAATAGGGAATCTTCAAATCTTGCAATAGGATCTCTTTTCATCCAGAAATCTCTCACCTCATCATTTACGTATTCAGCTGGGTCATGTCCTGCGTGACCATAATGACGAAAGGTGACTAATTCAATTAGTGTAGGACCATTTCCGTTCCTAGCTACTTCACACGATTCATGAATTGCATCTATTACTTCATATATATCATTTCCATCAATAATCTTTGCTGGAATTCCATAACCTGCAGCTCTGTCAGCTACATTGGGTGTTCCAAATTCTGTATCATTTGGTGATGAGTAGGCGAACTGATTATTTTGTACTGTGAAAACTATAGGTAAATTAAGTACTGCTGCCATGTTGACACTTTCGTGCCAAGTGCCTGTTGCAGTAGCTCCTTCACCACAATTTGCAACTGCAACTACTCCAGAACCACTTTGTTGAGATGCTAGAGCCCAACCAACTGCTACAGGAGCTGAGTCAGGAAGTGGCGAGACCACCATTAAAGTTCCTTTATCAACAATGCCAAAGTGGCTATTTCCATCTCGTCCTTTAGAAGGACCATCATTTTTACCAAAGAAATTTAATGCAATTTCTTTAAGAGTTACACCTTTTTTAATTTGTACACCAAGATCACGATGCGTTCCACCAAAAATATCCTTTGAATCCATACCAGCAGCTATTCCGGCCATACATGCTTCTTGACCAATTCCTGGATAAACTGCTCCGCTTAATTGTCCACCTTTGTACATTTTTAACAATCTATCTTCCAATAATCTTTGTGTTTTCATAGATTTGTATATATCCCACAAAACTTCTTTTGAAAGTGTTGCTGAATATCCTTGTCTGGTTATTTTTTCAATTTGCATATTAATGTAACCCCTTACCACTTAAACTCATTAATGATTCACCTATTGCTTCACTCAGTGTTGGGTGTGCATGTATAAACTCTGCTGCTTCATCTGGAAGCGCTTCCCAGCCAACCATATACATTAATTCATGTATCATTTCACCAGCTGCTGGACCACATACACTTGCACCTACTATAGGGCCATTTTCTTCTGAGTAAACTTTTACTAATCCCTCATTTTGATTTTGAATCATAGCTCTACCTATACCAGCGAAGCTATGTTGAGATTGATTAATTTTCATTCCAAGCTTTTTTGCTTTATGAGAGTTGATACCTACTTCAGCAAGTTCTGGCCTGGTATATACAACGTAAGGTATTGCGTTGTAATTTACGGGATTATTTTCACCAGTTGCAATATGAGTAATAGAACTTACTGCTTCAGCAAAAGCTACATGAGCTAGTTGAGGAGTGCCATCAACAATATCACCTAGTGCATAAATATTTTCTATCTCGGTTTGTAAAGTTTCTAAGTTAGTTTGTACAAAGCCTTTATTAACTTTTATCCCTACTTCCTCAAGTCCAATATTTTGAGTTAAAGGTTCTCTTCCTACAGCAACTAATACACAATCAAAGCTGTCACTCTCACCATCAGAAAAGCTAACTTTTTTATCACTAATCGAATCTACAGATGTGCCTAATTTAAAACTTACCCCTCTTTTAGAGAGTTGTTTTCTTAATTCACCAGATGTTCTTTTGTCTAATCCAGGTAAAATTTCATTAGCCAGCTCAACAACTACAACCTCAGAATCTAAATCATTTAATAGGCTTGCAAATTCACAACCAATGGCTCCCGCCCCGATTACGCATACTTTTTTTGGTGGCATCTCCCAATTCAATGCTGTGTCAGATGTGATTACAAATTCATTATCAATTTCAATACTTGGAAGTGATCTTGGTTTTGAACCAGTTGCAAGAAGTATAAAATCTGATTCAATTACTAATTCTTCACCATCTGCTTTTTTAACTAGGACATTATTTTTGTCTTTAATCAAGCCCCAGCCTTCAATTACATTTACCTTTTTAGAGTTAAGTAGCATGCCAATTCCACCTACAAGCTTATTGACAATATCGTATCTTTTTTCAGCTGTTTTAGCCCAGTTAATACTTTTTTTATCTATATCAATACCAAATTCACTTGAGGTCTCAATTTCATGATTTAATTCCGCAACATGTAGCCAGTATTTTGCCGGTATACAACCTCTGTTTAAACAAGTTCCACCTAGAGTGTCGGATTCAATTAAAGTAATTTCTAAATCAAAATTGCTTGCGTAAAGTGCGGCAGCATATCCTGCCGGCCCTCCACCAATAATGGTCAATTTTTTCAAATTACCTCTTTCTAGATAGGGTTTCTATCAAATCGAGATAATAACTACACTTTTACAAGGGGTTCCCAAAAAAAATGATAATAGTTATTGTCACTTCTAAATCTACTAAAGTTTGAACAAAGTTCAAAATTAAGATTGTTTTATATTCAAGTAGAATGTAACTATGCAGACAAGACATTTAATAATTGCATCTCTTTTAACAGGTTTATTGATACTTGTAGCCTTTGGTGCTTGGCTATTAACTTTTTAGAATTGAAAAACTTTAATCTACAACACGGCATTATACATATACCAATGGAACTTCCGTGGAGCTCTCCTGGTTTTGTAAATATATATTTCATTGAGGACAAAGACGGATATGTGATGATTGATTGTGGAGTTAACGGAAACGAGTATCGAGAATTATTAGAAGCCAAAATGAAGTCATTTGGCTTGTCATATGAAAATGTCAAGCTATTAATTGGTACCCATATGCATTCTGATCATATAGGTTTGTCATCAACACTGAGAGAAAAAGATATACCATTTGCATTATATAAAAATTCTGTAGATTTTATTGAGGGCTACAACAATTGGTCAATTAGGTTTAAGAAACTTAAAGAAATTGCAAAACAAGAAGGGGCCCCAAAAAGCTTCTTAGATGACCTTGACCAAATAGAAACTCCAATATATGCAGGAAAAATTGCAAAACCAGACGTTTTGCTTGAAGAAGGAAATATTAAAGATGTAAATAGAAATATTGAAATTATATTTACCCCTGGACATGATAGAACGGAAATCTCAATCCTTGATAATCTATCCCATATATTATTTTCTGGTGATCATATTCTTCCAAAAATTACTCCATTCATTCCTCTAGAAGACGCTGGTGATGATATGCTAGAAAAATATACCTCATCACTGGATAAGGTTTACAACTTAGAACAAAAATTAATTGCTCCTGGTCATGGAGCTTTAATTGAAAAACCTTATTCACGCATTGAGCAAATGCAACTTCATCATAAAAAAAGATCTGATAAAATCATCAACCTAATTGGGAGCTCAAAATTTACAGGATGGGAGATTGTAAATTTACTTTTTCCAAGAAAGCTTGATGAGCTCAACCTAAGACTTGCATTTCAAGAAACTATGGCTCATTTAATATATTTAGAAAACAAGGGTTTGATTAAACATGTCTTAGATTCAGACAGAAATTACTGGGAGAAAGTTAGGCTGGTTTAAAACCTCTATTTTTTGCTTCATCAATATTATCTGGTGAAAATGACTGAATCAGATTTAATTTGATGTAATCAACTTTGTTGGTCAAAGTGGTTAATTTTTCAAACTGTTCTTCGTTGTCACAATCATAAACTTTCATATTTTTTCTATATCCAACAAACCTAAAATTTTCGAACCTATCTAATCTCTTCAATTTAAAGGTTGAGAAGTTCTGCTATTTTATCTCTTGCTAGTTTCGGAGTTCCTAATAAGAGTGAGTCGGACTTAGCTTTTTTAAAGTATAAATGTGCTGGATGTTCCCATGTAAAACCAATTCCACCATGAACCTGAATATTGTCACCAGCTATTTTATTAAAAACCTCAGAACAGTACGATTTTGCAAGCATTGAGCTCATTTCAGTCTCTATATCATCTGAATAGTCAATCCTCACTGCACTATAGGCAACAGATTTTGCACTTTCCAATTCCATAAGCATATTGGCACATATATGTTGAATTGCTTGAAAGGATCCAATTGGTCTTCCAAATTGTATCCTTTCTTTTGCATACTTTGTAGACATATCTAAACATGCCTGAGATGCACCTACCTGTTCCATCGCTAAGTAGCCGAGCGCAATATTTTTAACTTTATTCCATTCAGACAAATTTGTGTCTAATTCAATCAAAACTGCATCACTATCTAATGCAACTTCTGACATTTCAACTTCACACATTGGTCGTGTTTGATCAAGAGAAGTAGTTTCTTTAATTATTACTCCTTCAGAATCTGAAGAAACTAACACAAACTTATACCCATCTTCATGTTTTGCTAAAACAGCAATGTAATCTGAAACATCACCAAACATAACATATTTTTTATTTCCACTAAGAATATAACCCGAATCAACAGTAGTTAGCTGAGTGTTTGTTGTGTCATGATTAATTTCATATTTATCACTTTCATATACAGCAAAAGTTCCTATTTTTTGACCGCTTATGATATCAGGTAATAACTCGTCTTTTTTTTCTTTTTTTGAATTCATTAATATGTGTTTAAAAACGACACCTGAGCTAAATATTGGAATTATTGGCATATAGTAACCAAGAACCTCAGAGAGTATAGCTGTATCAGTATTAGAAAAACCAAGTCCACCGTCCTCTTCAGGCACATCTAAGGCTAACCAACCTTGGTCAATGACTAAATCCCATACTTTTTTATCAATTCTGCAGTTATCATCAACTTTTTGGATTGTTTCTAGAAGGTCTATGTTTTCTTTTAAAAGTTTATTTGAGTTCTCTTTAATTTCATTTTGCAGATCAGTTAATGTAAATTGCATTATCTAATTGTAATT
Source organism: uncultured Candidatus Actinomarina sp. (assembly GCA_902610815.1). GTDB lineage: Bacteria > Actinomycetota > Acidimicrobiia > Actinomarinales > Actinomarinaceae > Actinomarina. The sequence goes on along the minus strand of CACLXG010000004.1, from coordinate 53,721 downwards.
TTTATTTTTTATTTCGCTAATCATATTTAACTTGTTTCAAATCATAATTAACATAGATGTTATGTTAGAAATTAAAAATTTACACGCAGAAGTTGAAGGTGCCGAAATTTTAAAAGGTGTTGACTTAAAAATTAACCCAGGCGAAGTACACGCAATTATGGGACCAAATGGTTCCGGTAAATCTACCTTGGCAAATGTCGTTATGGGAAATCCAGTTTATGAGGTTACTGAAGGATCTGTAATATTTGAAGGTGAAGATATCACTGAAGAACCTGTAGACAACAGAGCAAAGTTAGGTATGTTTCTCGCATTTCAATATCCGGAATCAATTCCAGGAGTAACAATAGTAAATATGCTTAAAACAGCACTTTCTAATATTGAAGAAACTGAGTACACGACACTTGAACTTAGATTAAAAGTTGCAGAAGCAATGGAACAGCTAGGCTTGTCTGCAGATTTCGCTGATAGATATTTAAATGAAGGATTTTCTGGTGGAGAAAGAAAGAGAAATGAAATTCTTCAACTAGCTGTACTCAATCCAAAGCTCGCAGTTTTAGATGAAACTGATTCTGGATTAGATGTAGATGGGTTAAAAGTTGTTGGTGAGGGTGTAAGTAAATTAAAAACTGATGATAAAGGCTATTTAGTTGTAACCCACTATCAGAGACTATTGGAATATATAAAACCTGACTTCGTCCATGTTTTTGTCGATGGGTCAATTGTTGAATCTGGTGGAGTTGAATTATCTGAAAAACTTGAAAAAGAAGGATATGAAACATACTTATGATAAAAGTAACTGATCTTAAAAAAGATTTCCCAATTTTTGAAAGAGAAATTAATGGAAAAAGATTGACTTATTTAGATTCTGGTGCAACGTCTCAAAAACCAGAAGTTGTTATTAATGAAATGTCAAATGTATATTCAAATATTAACGCAAATGTTCATAGGGGTACCTATGTTCTCTCATCAGAAACTACGGCAAAATATGAAGATGTGAGAAACAAGCTTAAAGATTTTATTAATGCTTATTCCTCAGATGAAATTATTTTTACAAAAGGTTGTACAGAGGGGTTTAATTTTTTAGCAAATTCTATTTGTAAAGATTTAAATCCCGGAGATGAAATCATTCTTTCAGAAATTGAACATCATGCAAATATAATTCCATGGCAAATGGCTGCAGATAAATATAATCTAAAAATCAAATATGTAAATATAACTGAGTCATTTACCTTAGACATTGAGCATTTTGAAAATCTCTTAAGTTCAAACACTAAAGTAGTTTCTATAGTTGGAGAATCAAATATGTCAGGAATGCTCCCAGACATAAAAAAACTAAATTCACTAATTAGAGAAAAAACAAATGCACTATATATAGTTGATGGTGCTCAACTAGTTCCACACAGAAAAATTGATGTACAAGATTTAGGAATTGATTTTATTTGTGTATCAGGACATAAAATGTTGGGGCCAACTGGGATTGGCGTTGTTTGGGGCAGGAAAGAATTGCTTGAGAAATTAGATCCAGTTTATGGTGGTGGAGATATGATTGAAGAAGTTTTCTATGAAACTGCGACTTGGGCTCCAATTCCACATAAATTTGAAGCTGGCACTCCTCCATACGTAGAAGCGATTGGCTTAGGGGCTGCAGTCGATTATTTGACTAAATTAGATATGAAAAATGTTGAAAAACATTCAGATGAGCTGCGACTATATGCAAAAAATAAATTAGAAAATATCGATCGCTTGAATATTGTTCATACAAACTCTAATTTAGCTGGCTGTACTTTTGCAATGAGTGTGGAGGGGGTTCATTCTACTGATGTTTCTTTAATGTTAGACACATTTGGAGTTGCAGTGCGTGCAGGGCACCACTGTGTTCAACCATTTCACAGGAAATTAAATCTTGACGCTACCTTTAGAGCTACTGGCTATATTTATAATAATGAAGAAGATTTTGATATTTTGTCTGATGCAATTGAGGAAAGTATAAAAATATTAACATAACATGAGTATTCAAGAAAAAGTTGATGATTACAAAAAAATGCTTGCTTTGTTTCCAAATGCGCAAGAAAAGTATCAGTATTTAATCGAACAAGCAAAAAATAGCGAAGATTTTCCTGAGGAACTTAGAATTGATGAATTTAAAGTTAATGGATGTCAAAGCCAAGTTTGGTTAGTTCCTGAAGAAAAAGAAGACAAAATATTTTTTAAAAGTGATTCAGATGCATTAATTGCTAAAGGGCTTGTCACCTTAATAGCTTCAATTTACTCTGATGAATCTCCCAGTGATATCGCTAATTCTAATATTGACCTGATGGAAGAATTCGAACTTGGTGTAATTTTAAGTCCTGCTAGAAGAAACGGTGCTTTCAGTATGCTTAAAACTATTAAGGAAGTTTCCCAAAAATTAGCTGATTGAGCCTTCCCACCAATTTTCATGTGGGAAAAATATCCATACTGGTGAAGTATCTTTTGCTATATCTCTTGTGTAGTAATGGGGTTCAAAATCGCATTCGTTATTCCACCATAATGCTGAAAATCGAACCTCGCACTCATGATTGATATTCTCTTTTATGTAATTTGATAAGCGTACAAACGTTTCTCCACTGTCACATATATCATCAACTATTAAAACTTTGGAATCATTTGATTTTGGAAGATAATTTTCCCAGTGCGGAAAATCTCTCGTTGATGCATGTACTGGCTTGAATGGAATGTTTAATTTGTGAGATATCATTACCCCAGGAATTAATCCACCTCTACTTATACCAACAATTACATCTGGTTTAAAATTATCTTCAGCAATTTTTTCACAAATTAAATTTGTGTCTTCGATTTGTTGTTCCCATGTGTAAATTAATTTATCCATTTTCGTAAGTGTTAATTTTATCAAAGATTTAAAAGTGAACGGCGAAATTATTTAATAAATTTTTAATCCAAAATCAAAGGCGTAGATTGAGCTTGTTCTATACTAATCGTATGAAAAGGAGGTAAGGATGCGAAGAAGTTGGGCGGTAGGCCTACTTATTATCAGTATTCTTGCTATGGCCTGCGGGGGAGCCGCAGACGTAGACGATTACAAAGCTGCATTTGTGTATGTAGGTCCAGCAGACGATGGTGGCTGGTCACAAGCACATGATGTAGGAAGACAGTTCTTAGCGGATGAAACTGGAATTGAAACAGCTTATACAGAGCTTATCCCAGAAGATGCTACAGAATTCAGAACAGTTGCAGAAGCCTATATTGAGCAAGGTTACAATATAATTTTTGGAACAACATTTGGTTACATTGATGCAATGGCAGAAATGGCTGAGGAATATCCAGACGTCATATTTTTACATTGCTCAGGTTATTTAAGTAACGATAGTAACTTTGGAAACTACTTTGGAAAGATGTATCAACCAAGATACGCTTCAGGTATGGCTGCTGGTTCATTAACAGAAACCAACAAAATTGGCTATGTAGCAGCTTTCCCAATTCCAGAAGTTATAAGAGGAATTAATGCTTTTGCTACTGGGGTTAAGGAAGTAAATCCTGATGCAACAGTAGAAGTTGTTTGGACTTTTACCTGGTTTGGTCCAGAAGAAGAAACACAAGCAGCAAATGCTTTAATTGAAACTGGTGTAGACGTATTAGCACAACATCAAGACTCACCATCAACTGGTGTAGTTGCTGAAGCTAATGGAGCAAAGTGGATTTCATACAACACTGTTTATGGAAAAGAAGCAGCTCCAGGAGCATTTGTTGGAGCACCTGTTTGGGACTGGGGTCCATATTATGTTGATGTTGTAAATTCAATTATCAATGATGAATTTGCAGGTGGCGCATACTGGGGCGGAATGGAAACAGGACTTGTATCTTGGTATGAAGAGCAAGGAACTGTTGATGGAGTCGTCTCGGGTGACATAAGAAGTAAAGTTCTTGCAATGATTGCTGGAGAATTTGATCCTCCAATAATTGAGGAAGAGTTTATCGATAACGTTATTGGTACAGTTAACCCATAACAATTATTTTTAAAACACTCCAGCTTTAATGCTGGAGTGTTTTTACTACTTTTAATAAATGAAAAAATATATTCTCGAAGTAAAAAATATTTCAAAATCATTTGGAAATGTAAAAGCTCTTGAGGATGTAAACTTCTATCTTCAAAAAGGAAAAATTCACGGTTTACTTGGTGAAAATGGTGCAGGTAAATCATCATTAATGAATATACTTTCTGGAATTTATCAACCTGAAAAAGGAAGCATATTCATTAATGATATTAAACAAAAAAGTCTTGATCCTGAGTCTGCATCAGAACTTGGAATTGGAATGGTACACCAAGAATTTAGACTGATAGAAAGTTTTAGTATTAAAGACAACTTAACACTTTCAAAAGCAAATATATATAAAGATAATTTCAAAGAAGCATATGAGAAATATTGTGAAATATTTTCTTTGTCTGTAAGCCCTGAAAAATTAATTGCACAACTTTCAGTTGGAGAAAAACAGAAAATTGAAATAATGAAATTAATTTTTAAAAATAGCAACATAATGCTTTTGGACGAACCAACTGCTGTTTTGACACCTCAAGAAACAGACCAACTAAGGATTTCTCTAGAAAGATTATCAGAGGAAGATGAAAAAACAATTGTATTGATTTCTCATAAACTTAAAGAAATCAGAGATTTTACAGAAAAAGTTTTTGTAATGAAAAATGGAAAGATGGTTGCTGAAGATCTTTCAACAGTAAATGTTACTGACGATAATCTTGTTGAATTAATGATGGGGAGAATACAAAAATCAATTATCGATAAATCAAATAAGACTGGAGATACAAAATTAAGTGTTGAGTCAATCGAATATATCGATAAAGTAAGTAACTATAAAATTTTAGAAGACATTAATTTAGAAATAAAAGCAGGTGAAATTCTTGGCATTGCAGGAGTATCTGGAAATGGACAAGTAGAACTTGCAAATATTATTAGTGGTATTGAGAGTGATTATTCTGGAAAAATAATCATTAATAATAAAGATGTTTCTCAAAAAGGTGTTAAGTCTCGAAAAAAACTTAATTTGTCTTACATTCCTGAAAATAGGCTTGGTGTAGGATTAGCACCAGGTGTTTCTGTTTTAGACAATTCAATAGTGAGAGACTATTTCAAAACAAGACTGGGTCCACATCTCTCTAGATCTAAAACTGAAACTTATCTTGAAAGTTTGATTAAAAAATTTTCAATTAAAGCCCCCAATTCAAAAGCCGAAATATCAACTTTATCAGGTGGAAATATGCAGAAGTTATTAATGGGAAGAGAGTTGGTCAGTAATCCAGAAGTAATTATTGCATCACAACCAACGAGAGGTCTAGATGTAAATGCTGTAGAGGCTATTCATACCTTGCTAGTGGATCAAAGAGATATGGGATCGGCTATTTTATTGATTTCAGAGGATCTTGATGAATTATTCAAATTAAGCAATCGTCTCCATGTTATGTATGAAGGAAAAATTGTAAAATCATTAGACATTGATACTGCAGATATTAATAATGTTGGTCTTGCGATGGCAGGTGTAATTGAATAACTTAAAACTTTTTAAACGACAAACAGTAAATGAACTATCAACTTTTTACTCTTTTTTAATAGGATTTATAATTGCAATAATTATTGGTTCGATAATTTTACTAATACAGGACAAAAATCCAATTGATACTTTTTCATTAATGTTAAGACTTTCTGTGGGAAGTATTAAGAGCTTAAGCTCATCTTTAAATAAAGCGATACCACTTATACTTGCTGGTCTGGGAATTTCAATTATTAATTCTGTCAAGTTATGGAATATCGGTGCAGAAGGCCAAATTTTCCTAGGAGCGATTGCAGTAAACTTTATTTACATAAATACTCAATTTAACAGCCCCTCATTTCATATTCTCGTTCTGCTATTAGCTGGTTTTGTTGGTGGATCAGTTTGCATACTGATACCAGCAATTACAAAAGTAGTTTTTGGAGTAAATGAAATTATTACGACACTATTAACAAACTATATAGTTTTTGGTGTGACAATTTATCTTATTAATGGTCCATGGAAAGATCCTAAGTCTTTAAATTTTCCAGCAGCAGCATATGTCGGTGAGGAAGTATTTTTACCGACAATATTTGGAAAGCTGAGTTTTGGATTTTTGATATGTATACTTTTTACTTTCTTAGCTCATTATCTAAAAAATAAATCTGTATTTGGTTTTGAAATGAGAATTGCAGGTGGGTCTGCAATGACTGCTGTTTATGCAGGAATTAATGCAAAACAAAAAGCTTTTATTGCCATGTTGATTGGCGGAGGTTTTGCTGGACTTGCTGGTGCTATTGAATTGTTAAGCCAAACACACAGAGTCTCAACTGGAATTTCGCAAGGTTTTGGATACACTGCAATAATTGTTGCCGCAATTACTGGCATGAGACCATTTGGAATTTTCTTGGTTGGGTCTTTATTTGGTGCTCTCTCAATTGGTGGATCTGTAATTCAAACAATTGGAGTAAGTACTTATATTGCAGATATAATTCAGGCTTCGACACTTTTTGGTGCGCTTATTATTCAATTTTTCTTTAATTATCAAATAAAGAGAGTAGATGATGATTGATATTCAACTTATCGGACTTTTAAATGCAACATTACAAGCAGCAACTTTATTATTCATTGCTGCTTTGGGAGAGTTAATTACCGAAAAATCTGGAATACTCAACCTTGGTGTAGAAGGTATGATCTCAGTTGGTGCAGTAACTGGCTTTATGACAGCAATTAATACAGAAAATATATTCTTTGCCGTTTTAGTTGGTGTGTTGTCGTCGTCTGTGTTTGCATCAATACATGCACTTGTTACTGTCGTTTTGAAGCAAGACCAAACAGTCTCGGGATTGATTCTTACAATTTTAGGTCTAGCACTATCGTCATTACTTGGAAAAAATTATGTTGGAAGAAAACTAGTTACAAAATTAGAAAGCGTTACCTCAATAACAGAACCTTCAAATATAATTGAAGTCTTAATCAGCCAAAATATTATTTTTTATGTAGCTATTGTTTTAATGATAGGTACATCCTTTTTATTAAAACGAACAATGTTTGGAAGAAGGCTCGAAGCTGTTGGAGAAGACTCTAAATCATCAGATTCAATGGGTTTAAAAGTTGCAAAAACACAATTTATTGCAACTTGTGTTGGAGGGGCATTTGCAGGGCTTTCAGGGGTTTATCTCACACTAAGTTATGTTCCTTATTGGACTGACAACATGACGTCAGGAAGAGGCTGGATTGCTTTAGCACTTGTAATATTTGGAGGATGGAAGCCATATAGGACTGCTCTGGGTGCAATTTTATTTGGATTTCTAGAAGCTTTGGTTCCAAGATTGCAGACTTATGGTTTTGAATTGAGTCCTTACATTGTAAAAATAACTCCTTACGTAATTACGATTTTAGTTTTAGTGATTCTTACAATCTACAAAGGAGGAAAGACAGGAGCGCCTAAAAATATTGGAGTGCCGTTTTTTCGAGAAAATAGATAATTAATCAAATCTATTTAACAAATTTGCTAATATAAATATAGCTTTAAACAATGTCAGTGAGCATTGAAAGGACAATATGACAATAGATAAAATTCTATTCCGCCTCAGTAAAGAAATTATTGAATCAAATACAGATAATCCTTATTTATTAGGCATACCAAAAAGAGGAGATCTTTTAGCCCAAAGGATATCTAATAATTTATTAAGCGAAAGCTTTAAACATGACTTAGGAAAAGTAGATTACTTACCATTCAGAGATGATTTAGATAAGAACCTAGAAAAAAATATTCTTGATATATCGCCTGAAGGTAGAGAAGTCATATTAATAGACGATGTTATCTATACAGGTAGAACATTGAGGGCATCTATTGAAGCTGTAATGTACTCTGGTCGACCGAAGTCTATTTCACTTCTATGTCTAATTGACCGAGGACACAGGGAATTACCTATTACCCCTAAATTTGTGGGTAAAAATATACCGACAAATCAAGATGAGTATGTTTCCGTTTTTTTGAAAGAAATAGATAATGAAGACAAGGTCGAGGTTATATAGAAATGAGACATCTTTTAGATTTTCAAGATGTAAATAAAAATCATATAGAAAATCTAATTGAAAGAACCAGAAGTCTTGAAGTTAAACTAGAAAATCTAGACTGTATGGCCCTCTTAAAGTTTGACGAACCTTCAACAAGAACAAGACTCTCTTTTGCAGTAGCAGCAGAAAAACTTGGAATCAAAACTTTCGAATCTTCAGATGTTATATCGGCAAAACAAAAAGGGGAGATTCTTAAGCATGAAGTAGAGACATACGTTTCTATGGGTATTGAAATTCTAGTATTGAGGACAAAAGAAAATAATATTGATGATTATCGAGAATTTAAAGATATCGCTGTTATAAGTGCTGGTTTTGGGAATAAATCTCATCCAACTCAAGCTCTGGTTGATATATCTACACTGTATAGTTTAAATAAAATAAATGAAAAACGTACCCCAGTAACTTATGTTGGAGATGTAAAACATTCAAGAGTGTTTGAATCGGGAAGACAGCTTCTAAATTTATTAGGATTCAAAGTTGGCGTCTTTACAGATAAAAATCTATTACCTGACAATAAAAATGACCTTGAAATTTATGAATCATGGGATGAGGTATTTGAAAATTCTAACGCAATTGAACTTCTAAGAGTACAGAAAGAAAGATTACAAGATAATGAAGAAATAAACTTTGATGAATATATAAATAGATATCAGCTTACAAAAGAAGTTTTAAATAAATCTCAAAGTGATATGGCTGTTCTTCATCCAATGCCAATCAATATTGGCATTGAGATTTCTGAAGATGCTATTGAGGATAGCAAAATAAAATACAAGGACCAGCTTTCACACGCAATACCTTCACGAATTGTAGCATTCAAATATGTAAGGGATGAAATATGATTGAAATTCCTGGATTTATCGATCTCCACACCCACACAAGATATCCTGACAATGATAAATTTCCTTTCATCGATATAGATGATTCAGCAATTAACGGTGGATTCTCAACAATACTTGCAATGCCAAATTCTGAAATACCCATTGACTCAGTCAAAAACTTAAGAATTGCAGAGGAAATAGATAAAAAATTAAAAACAAAGGTACACCGTGTTGCCTCATTAACAAAAAATTTAGAAGGAAAAGAGCTTGTAAACTATAAAAAATTCGTTGAAAACGGTATCACAATTTTTTCAGATGATGGAAAATCTCTTATTGATAATCATCTAGCTGATGAGGCATTTAAACAAATTGGCAAACTTGGTGGTGCAGTCTTTCAACATTGTGAAAAAAGTTGTCACTCTAAGCCTGGTGATATTGCTCCCCCAAATAGTGATACTGACTTGATTCCAATAAACAATGATGAGGAGCTTGAAGTTCTTGAAAGAGACTTAAGATTATCTGAAAAATACGGTACAAGATACCATGCTCAGCACCTATCAACTTTTGAAAGTGTTGAACTGATAAAAAAAGCAAAACAAGAAGGTCTTCCTGTCACTGCGGAAGTAACACCACATCACATACTTCTAAATAATGAAAATTTAGACACAAATAATGGGCTTTTTAAGATGTACCCACCCATAAGAACAGAAAAAGATAGAGAAGGATTGGTTGAAGGCTTACAGTCAAAAATTATTGATGTCATTGCTACAGATCACGCACCTCATAAGGCAGAAACTAAAAATGTACCCTTTAAGGATGCTAATCGTGGTGTTGTTGGTCTTGAATCGGCTTTTCCCTTAATTTATAGTGCAAATATTTTTGATATGGATCAAATATTAAAATTTTTAGTAATAAATCCAACAAAAATACTCAATGAACTTGGTTATGAAATATCCAAAACAGTAAATACATGGAAAAAATCAAAGTCAGTCTTTATCACAAAATCAAAATTCAAAAATTCATTATTTGAAAATGAAAATATAGAAATTGAAAGGGTTCTATCAAGTGTATAAAAAAGCGATACTTCTGAATCAAAACGGTGATGAATTTCTTGGTTGGACAACTGAAACATTTCAGCCAACAACCGGAGAACTTATATTCAATACAGCAATGACTGGGTTTGTCGAAATATTAAGTGATCCATCATATATAAATCAGATTGTAACTTTTACTTCCTCACACATAGGTAATTATGGTATGTCAAAAAATGATTTTGAATCCAATAAACCAAAAATTGAAGCAGCCATTGGAAATTCTTTTACAAGCTCTCCATCTTCATGGAGATCTGAGAAATCAATAACGTCGTGGTTGAAAGAATATGAGATTCCATACAGTGGTGGATTTGATGTTAGAAATATAACAAAATATCTAAGAGACAATGGTTCGAGTATGTTTGTGCTTGGTATTGATGTTGATACAAAAGATTTAAAAGAAATTTTATCAAAAGCAAAAAATATTCTTGGTGATAGCTCAGCAATGACTGCAGGTAACCAGAATAATAAAAACACTCCAACTGAAGGAAAAATTGGAATTATAGATCTTGGAGCTAAAAGAAGCATTATAAAAGTCCTTGAAGACCATGATTACAAAGTTGTAATGATCTCACCCTCTACAACATCAAATGAGATATTAGAAATGAATCTTAAAGGTCTTTTAATTTCAAACGGACCAGGTGACCCTAGATCATTACTTACAGTCATTGATACAGTTCAGGGTCTTATAGGAAAACTACCAATATTTGGAATTTGTCTTGGTCATCAAATACTTGGTTTAGCTTGTGGTCTTAAAGTCAAAAAAATGCAGTTTGGACATCATGGTTCAAATCATCCAGTTGAAATAGAGGGCATAAAAAAGGCTCTCATAACCGCACAGAACCATGGTTTCTCTATTGAGGAGTTTGGAGATGGGTTTGAGCATAAAAGTTTTGGAAACATTGGTGTTTTTGCAAAAAATTTAAATGATGGAACAAATGAAGGAATCAGTCTATGGGAATCTATGGCGTATTCGGTCCAATTTCATCCAGAATCTGGGCCTGGTACAACTGATGGATTGCAAATTTTTAACCCTTTTTTTGAAATGATTGAGAAAAACTATGCCAAAAAATAAAGAAATCAAGAGTATTTTGATAATTGGTTCAGGACCAATTGTTATTGGTCAGGCTTGCGAGTTTGATTATTCAGGATCTCAAGCAGCAAAAGCACTTAAAAAAGAAGGTTATCGAGTAATTCTTGTTAACTCAAATCCAGCAACCATTATGACAGATCCGGAAATGGCAGATGCTACATACATCGAGCCTTTGACTCACAGCTATCTCAAAAAAATAATTGAAATAGAAAAACCAGATGCAGTCTTACCAACATTAGGTGGACAAACTGCACTTAACTTATCGATTGAATTAGAAAAAAGTGGTGTTTTAAAAGAAAATAATGCGACACTTCTTGGAGCCTCAGCCAATGCTATTGAGATTGCAGAAAATCGATGGAAATTTAAAAAAGCTATGGATGGCGTTGGTATTAAAACACTTAAAGCAACTTATGCTAAATCTTTTGATGAGGGAATAAATGCAAGTAAAGAAATTGGTTTTCCATTAATGCTAAGACCATCATTCATTCTCGGAGGTGGTGGAACAAGTGTAGTGAATAATGAAGAAGACTTTAAATCAAAATTATCTGATGCATTTAATGCATCTCCTACACAGGAAGTCTTAATTGAAGAATCAATTTACGGATGGAAAGAATTCGAACTTGAAGTAATGAGAGACAGTGATGGTAATGGGGTAATCGTTTGTGGAATAGAAAATTTTGATCCAATGGGTATACATACTGGAGACTCAATAACAGTTGCTCCTATTCAAACATTATCTGATAAAGAATATCAAATTATGAGGGACGAGGCGCTACGATGTTTGGATACTATTGGAATAGCGACTGGTGGTAGCAATGTTCAATTTGCTGTAAACCCTAAAAATGGAGATCGAAGAATAATTGAAATGAATCCAAGGGTATCTAGATCATCTGCTCTAGCTTCAAAAGCAACTGGATTTCCTATTGCCAAGTTCGCTGCCTTATTAGCAGTGGGTTATAACCTGACTGAACTTGAAAATGACATAACTGGAACAACACCTGCTAGTTTTGAACCCGTTCAAGATTATGTCGTAGTTAAAATTCCACGATTTGATTTTCCAAAATTTCCATCAACAGATGATGTTTTGGGTACATCAATGCAAAGTGTGGGTGAAGTTATGTCTATAGCTTCCACTTTTACAGAAAGCTTAACTAAAGCCATTAGATCTCTTGAAATCGGTAAATCAGGAATAAGAAATATAGACAATAGGTTTATTGGAATGCCAAAAGAGATTCTACAAAATGAAATCAGAACACCTAGGCCTAGAAGAATATTTGCAATTCTTGAAGCAATTAGAAGAAACTGGCCACTTCAAGACATAGCGAAAATTTCTTCTGTGGATATATGGTTTTTACAAGAAATTGAAAAGAGCTTTAATGTTAATCCTGAACATACACCCTCCACAGTTCTTAAAATGCTTGGATGGACTGAGGAAGATCTTGATAATAAAGAATCTAAAAACGAATTAGAAAAAAATAGAGTTTATAAATTAGTTGATACATGTTCTGCAGAATTCGAGTCCAAAACACCTTATTTGTATTCTACAAATGGCGTAAGCAATGACGATACGACAACTGACAAAAAGAAGGTTGTAGTTATTGGATCAGGTCCAAATAGAATTGGCCAAGGAATTGAGTTTGACTATTGCTGTGTTCATGGGATTAGTTCATTAAAAGAAAATGGATTTGAAGCAATTATGATTAATTCTAATCCAGAAACGGTCTCTACAGATTATGATACTGCAGACAAACTTTATTTTGAACCTCTTACATGGAGAGAGGTAAAATCTATATTAAATAGGGAAAAGCCTGATTCAGTAATTATTCAGCTTGGAGGTCAGACTCCTCTTAAGCTTGCAGAAGAAATTCACAATGCAGGATTTAATATTGCGGGTTCTTCATTAGATGTAATTGACTCAACAGAAGATAGAGATTTATTTCAAAAATTATGCACATCTCAAGATATAAAACAACCAATTTCAAAAATTGCCAATAACGAAAAAGAATTGGTCGCATCAGTCAAAGAAATAGAGTTTCCTGTTTTACTTAGACCTAGTTATGTTCTTGGAGGAAGGGCTATGAGGGTAGTACAAACTGATCAAGAACTAAATAATTACCTTAATATTCTTGCAAGCGCTGATGAAGATGGAAATCCATTTAAGTCAGGACCATTATTGGTTGACCAATTTTTAACAGAAACAGTTGAAATAGACGTTGATCTTATCTCTGATGGAAAAGATGTATTTATAGCTGGAATTCTGGAACATTTGGAACCTGCTGGTGTTCACAGCGGAGACTCTACTGCTGTTATTCCTCCCTACAGTATTGATAAAGAAATGATTAAAGAAATTGAAGATAAAAGTACAAAGCTTGCATTGGGACTGAATGTTCAAGGGTTACTTAACATACAGTTTGCAATAAAAGATAACGAGCTATTTATCCTTGAAGCAAACCCAAGGGCTTCAAGAACAATGCCTTTTGTAGCTAAAGTAACTGGAAATCAAATAATTAAAGCTGGAACTCTTTTAATGCTTGGGTACACAATTAATGAAATAAAAAATAAAACAAATTACTTAAATAGCTCAACAAAGAAAATTGCTATTAAAAAGGCTATTTTCCCTTGGTCAAGGTTTCCTGCCGAGGACACAATGTTGGGACCAGAGATGAAAGCAACAGGAGAGGTTTTAGGAATAGGTAAAGATTTTGGAACAGCATTAAATAAAGCATACGCTGCAGCTGGTGTCGAAATCGGTGATAAAGAGAAAGGTGTTTTTGTTACATTAAGTGACACTGAAAAACCAAATTTCATTGAGGTAGTGAATAAATATATTGATTTAGAGTTTTCTATTTATGCAACTGAGGGAACAGCACGCTTCCTAAAAGAAAATAATATAGAATCCATAATTGTTGGAAGAGCGGACGATGAATCACCAACTTCATTAACAATTATTGAGGAGAAATTAATCTCTATAGTCATCAACACACCTACATTTGCAAATGAATATACCGATGGTTGGAAAATTAGAAGACTATCTCATGAGACAGGTGTTGCTGTTGTTTCTTCAGTTAGAGAAGCTGAAGCGTTTCTAGAAGCTTTCTTATTACAAGAAAAAGTATTAGAGGATATGGAAGTAATACAAAATGTCAGTTAAACCTATTTTCTTTGCATTGGATGGCAAAGAGCTAAGCAAATTTACACAAACCCTTGAAAAACTGAAAGGAGTGATTCATGGAGTAAAAGTTGGATTAGAAATGTTTACCGCCGAAGGCCCTTCTTCAGTTGAAAAGCTAAAAAATGATGGTTGGAAAGTATTTTTAGATCTTAAATTACACGACATTCCAAATACTGTACAAGCAGCAACAGTAAGTGCAGGAAATATTGGTGCTGATTATTTGACTATTCATATAGCATCAGAAAAAGAAGCTTTGCTTGCAGCAAGTGAAAATAAAACAGACAATATTAAACTTCTCGGTGTTAGTAGTGCTTTAACAAGTAAGGCAATGGATGAAGAAACTAGCAATAATGTTGAAAAAGATTTTATAATCGCTAAAGAATCAGGAATTGATGGTGTTATCTGTCCAGCTTCAGAGATTAGTTCCACTAAAGAACTCTTTGATCTAATTGTTACCCCTGGAATTAGGTTAGAAAGTGATAGTAAAGATGATCAAAGAAACACCACAACTCCAGAAAAAGCCATTGAATTAGGAGCAAAATATATTGTTATGGGAAGATCGATTAAAAATAACCTGGACTATGTAATAAATAACTTAACTATATGAAAAAATTTATTGCTGCGCCTTTTGGTAATTATATAAAAACAAAAAATACTATCTCTGTATCTGGCAGTTGGACGGTAGAAAAAAGAACTGGTCGAATTATACAAATAGTAAAGACTCTAAGATACACAAAACGGGGATGGGTAAACAAAATAGGCCTTAGAAACCCTGGAATTACTATTGGTTTGCCAAAACATAAAGAGAATGAAGTTTTTTCAATTGCAGGGATAGAAAAAGAAGACTGGAGAATTTTTGCAGAAAAAATTCCTCAAGATTTTAATGTAGAAGTAAATATGTCATGTCCAAATATTGACGAACATCATATTGAAGGAATCCAAGATTTTAATCCAGATACTAGAGAATGGTTTATTGGAAAAATCTCTCCATTAACTTCGTTTGAAGAGTTAGATATCTATATAAATTCTTTTAAATTTAAACAGATTCATGCCTGCAATACTCTTCCTGTAGAAAAAGGTGGACTCAGTGGAAAAGAATTAACACCCTATACAACAAAATTTGTAAAACAAATTAAAGAAAACTATCCAGAGATAGAAGTAATTGCTGGTGGAGGTATTGATAGCATAAAAGACATCGAATACTACAAAGAAATCGGTGCAGATCATGTAAGTTTTGGAACAGTCTGCTTCAATCCACTAAAATTAAGAAAACTAATATGAGTTTATTTATAAGAGAAGATTTTATTTCACACGCAGGTTTGCCATTGACTTGGAAGGTCGAATGTGATGCATTAAGTGAGAGTGATTACGAAGCACTTGCAAAAATAGTAAGCGAAAAAATTAAATTTAAAGATGTTGTTGGTATACCTCGTGGAGGTATTCCTTTTGAAAACGCTCTGAAACAATATGCATCTAATGATGAAAATGATCCTTTGTTAATTTGCGACGATGTATATACAACTGGAACATCCATGAGAGAGGTTTATCAAGAGGGTGCAATTGGTATTGTGGTTTTTGCAAGAAATCAGATTACAGACGATTGGATTAAAGCAATTTGGCAAATGTCAATCTAGTCTTCTAATTTACTAATTCTCCTTAAATATCTTTCTTCTAGAATTAATGTAGCGTCTAAAAAACTTTCAATAATATCTAAAACATTTTCTTCATTCATATTATTTGCACCTAAACATAAAACATTTACATCATTATGTTCAACACTTTGTATTGCAGTCTCTTTATCAACTACATTTGAAGCTCTTATTCCTTTAATTTTATTAGCAGAAATTGACATGCCTACACCGCTTCCACAAATCAATAATCCTCTAGAGGATTCATTATTTAGTACAAAATCACAAGCTTCTTTTGCAAAGTCTGGAAAGTCGCAACTTTCTTCATTATTAGTTCCAAAATCTTTTATGTTAATTTCTTTTTTAAGGTTGTTAACAATATAATTTTTTAGTTTGTATCCAGCATGGTCAGATGCAATTGCTAAATTTTGAATCATTAAATTAATTTTTCTATATTTAAAAGCTCATCAATTTCTGCACTTGAGATCAAGTTTTTCTCAATTAAAACTTCTTTAATAGTTTTGTTTTGTGACATTGCTTCTTTAGCGACTTCAGCAGATTTGTCATAACCAATTACAGGCACCAAAGCGGTGACTAAAATTGAATTTTTTTGAATATTTTCATCAAGCTTTTCTGTATTTGCTTCTAAATGATTAATTAATTTTTTTTCAAATACATCGGTACTAGTAGTCAAAAGCTCAATACTTTCGAGTAGATTGTGTGCCATAACAGGTAACATTGTATTCAATTCAAAGTTCCCATTTGATGAAGAAAAGGTAATTGTATTGTCATTTCCTATTACTTGTGCAGAAACTTGCATAACCATTTCAGGTATTACAGGATTAACTTTGCCAGGCATTATTGAAGAGCCGGGCTGCAATGCAGGAATAATTAACTCATTTAGTCCAGAGGCAGGTCCACTACCCATCCACCTAATATCGTTTGCTATTTTAAACATAGATACAGCAAATGCTTTTAAGCATCCTGACAAATGAACAACTTCTTCTCTAGACCCTTGACGAGTAAAATGGTTTTCTACTTCAACAAAATTAATACCTAATGATTTTGAAATCTCTTTTGCTACATCTTTACCAAAGTTATCTGGTGCATTGATTCCTGTACCAACTGCTGTACCACCAATAGCCAATTTACTGGCATTTACTAGTGATAATTTAATATCTTCTAGTCTCTCTGATAAAAGTGCTGAATATCCGCTAAATTCTTGTCCAAGAGAAACAGGAGTTGCGTCCATTAAATGGGTTCGTCCATTTTTATATACTTTATCCCATTTTTTGCCCTTAGCGTCGAGTGATTGAATTAAACTTTCAACAGCTGGAATTAACCTTTCAACGATTTCTGTAACAGCAGCAACATTAGTAGCTGTCGGAATTACATCGTTTGATGATTGACTCATATTTACATGGTCATTTGGATGAATGTTTGCATTTGCACTTTCAGATGCAATTTTTGAAATTATTTCATTAGCATTCATATTTGTTGAGGTTCCTGATCCAGTTTGAAATATATCAACAACAAAGTCTTTATCATGATCGCCACCAATTACTTGTTGTGCTGCATCGATAATAGAGTTTGCAAAATTTTTATCTAATAATTTATTATTTAGATTAACTTTTGCACAAGCTTTTTTAATCTCCCCCAAAGCTTTAATAAACGACCTAGAAAATCTAAGTTTTGATATTGGAAAATTTTCTACTGCTCTTGCAGTGGAGGCTCCGTATTTAGCACCTATTGGAACTTGAAACTCTCCCATTGAGTCTTTTTCAGTTCTAAATTCTTTTGTCATTTATGCCCTAATACTGAGTATATCCACCAGAATCGACTTCTTCAATGAGTTCTTTAGATCCTGACTTTGCAATTTTCCCATTTACAACTACATGTACTTGATCTACTTCAAGATATTTAAGAATTCTGCTATAGTGCGTAACGATTAAATAAGATGTTTTGGAATTTCTATTTTTATTAATCAATTCTGCAACAGTTTTGATTGCGTCAATATCTAATCCTGAGTCTATTTCATCGAGCATTGCTATGTTAGGATTGCTTAAAGCAAGTTGAAAAAGTTCACATCGCTTTTTTTCACCACCAGATAAGTCAACATTAACTTCTCTATCTAAAAATTCATCCACATTGAATTTTTTTGCTATTTCTGAGATTTCTTCCTCAGTAAGTTCTGGATTAATGTTTTGTGAAAACTCTAATAATGTAACCCCTGGAAGTCCTACTGGATACTGAAATGATTGAAAAACTCCAGATTTATATCGTTCGTTCTGTTTCATTTTTGTGATATCTTTATTATCTACTTCGATGACTCCTTCATGTGTAAAATTTTCGTTACCCATAACTACATGACAAAGAGTTGATTTACCAGATCCATTTGGCCCCATAATTGCATGGAGCTCCCCCGGTTTAATTGATAAATCAATACCTTTAAGTATTTCAACATCTCCTACCGAAGCTTTAAGATTCTTTATATTAAGCATTGTTATCGATTTCTAAAAATAAATAACCGTCTTCAATTGAAACGGGATATGTTTTTACAGGTTTTGTTGCGGGTAATGTTAGTGCCTCTCCTGTGGTAAGATCAAACTCTGCTCCATGTAGTGGGCACTCAACTTTACAGTTATATACTTCCCCATCTGACAAACTAGCTTCGGAATGTGAACAAAGGTCGTCAATTGCATAGTATGTATTATCGAAATTGACTATAGCTATTTCTTTGTCATTGATTTTGAAAACTTTTGAAGCATTTTGCATTATATCTGCTGTGTGAAAAGTTTTTACTCTAACCATTTTTACTTCCAATTAAATTCATATATTTAGAATCAATAATTTCAGAAACTTTATCATAAACTATTTCCCACTTACTGTTATTAATTACTTCATTAAAAAATCCCTTAATAAGTAATTTGTCTGCATCAACTTTATTAATGCCCCTAGACATAGCGTAATGATATAAATTTTCTTCAATTGGGCCAACTGATGAGCCGTGGCTGCAGATCACGTCATCACATAATATTTCTAGATTAGGCACAGATTGAGCAGTAGCCTCTTCGCTGAGTAGTATATTTCTATTTTCCTGATGAGATTCTGTTTTTTCTGCACCTTCAGCTATGTGTATTGTTCCAGTAAATATTGAACTACTTTCGTCACCTAGTACACCTTTTGTAATCATATTTGATGATGTATTTTTTCCTAGGTGGTTTACAAATACTCTATTGTCATGAATCTGATTGTCTTCACCAAAGTAAATTCCATCTAAATAAAATTCTGAACCATTGCCTAAAAGATCTATATCCATTCTCGAACGAGATAATCCTGCCCCTGTACTTATATTATGTATAGTTAAATTGGAGTCTTTTTCTAGCTGCGCATATATAGAATTTATGATATTGACCTCCTGTGAAGTAGTTACAGAAAGTATTATTTCCAAATTTGAATTATCGTTTAGCAAAATTTCAATAATTGGATAGATGTTTCCAATGACTAATTCTTCAAAATTCAAATATAATTTTCCGGATTTGTTCTTATCTACACTAATTCCAATGTAAGGAATCGCGTTATCATCTGATTGAAAATTTACTGAAAAATATTGTTCGCTATCTTCTTTTATATTTAATTGAAAGCCACCCGTCACTTTTTCAAATTGTTCAATATTAAATTTATCAAACGGTCTTTTAATTGACTCTTTGATTATGGGTTTTTTAATTTCATTAATGTCAACGATTTCAATATGACTATGCTCTGAATTAATTTCATAAGTAAAACAGTTCGAGTCAATATCAAAAGTTTTAGAAGCCTGTATATTACCAGTTTTGCCAATTTCAATATCATTGAGTTCGAATATCTTTTTACCAAGATACTTCCAATCTTCGTCTTTAGCAGTAATGTTTTCGAAATCTTTTGATGAAAGCGACTTTAATTTTTTTTCAAATAATTTATTGTTCAATTTTTACCTATTCATTAACCAACGGCGCCAGCTTCTATCATGTTTAATTCAATCAGTTGATTGAATTCCATGGCATACTCCATCGGTAACGTTTTAGTAAACTCTTCTACAAAACCTGCGACGATCATAGAAGTTGCTTCAGATTCAGAAAGACCTCTGCTCATAAGATAGAACAGTTGATCTTCTCCTACTTTTGAAACTGTAGCCTCGTGACCTATAACTGCTGATGCTTCTTCGATCTCCATATAAGGATAAGTGTCAGATCTTGATTCATCATCAAGAATCAAAGCATCACATCTTACAAAACTTTTTGCTGTTTCTGAGCCATCTTCAACTCTAACTAATCCTCTGTATGCACCTCTTCCACCACCTTTAGAAACCGATTTTGATGTAATCAAAGAGGTTGTATCTGGAGCAAGATGAACCATTTTTGCTCCTGTATCTTGATGTTGGCCAGAATTTGCAAAAGCTACAGATAAGACTTCACCATGCGCACCTGGTTCCATTAAATAAACAGAAGGATATTTAACCGTTAAACCTGAACCAAGATTTGCATCAATCCATTCCATTGTTGCATTTCCATAAGCTTGCGCTCTTTTTGTAACCAAGTTATAAACATCATTTGACCAGTTTTGAATTGTTGTGTATCTACAAGTCCCAGATGCTTTGACAACTATTTCTACAACTGCGGAATGTAAAGCATCCGTTGTATAAACAGGTGCAGAACAACCTTCAATATAATGTACAGAAGCGCCTTCATCGACAAGAATTAATGTTCTCTCAAATTGACCCATATTTTCTGCATTAATTCTAAAATATGCCTGCAAAGGATCTTCTACATGTACACCTTTTGGAACATAAATGAATGATCCACCTGACCAAACTGCTGAGTTAAGTGCAGCAAATTTATTGTCACCTGGAGGAATAACCGTTCCAAAATATTCTTTAACTAATTCCGGATACTCTCTAACTGCTGTGTCCATATCGCAAAATAATACGCCTAATTTTTCTAAATCTTCTCTATTTTTGTGATAAACAACTTCGCTTTCGTATTGTGCTGTAACTCCGGCAAGATAGGTTCTTTCGGCCTCTGGAATACCTAGTTTTTCATAGGTTTGTTTTATTTCTTCTGGTACTTCATCCCATGAGTCTGCTTGATTTTCAGTAGGTTTTATGTAGTAATAAATATCATCAAAATCTAATTGACTTAATTTTTCCTTTGCAACCCATTCTGGCATAGGCTTGTCAAGAAATCTTTTATATGCTTTAAGTCTGAACTCTAACATCCATTCAGGTTCTTCCTTAATTTCGGACATCTTACGAATAATCTCTTCACTTAAACCTTTTTCAGGTTTAAAAACATTTTTTTCAGGGTCAGACCACCCGAGAGAATACTTACCTAAATCTATATCAACATTTGCCATACTTTCATATTAATAATGTGCTGGTTCAATCATAAAAAGTATTGATTTAATTTATTTTCGTAAGTAGTTATTATTTTTTATATGCCAGCAATTTTTATAAATCCAAATACTGAAGAACACATAAATTTATTGAATCGTCTAAAAGAACAGAATCAAGATTTAAGAGTTTTTATATCAGACAAAATTGAAAAAGAGTTTATAGAAAAATTACCTGGAAAAAAAGCAATAGGCGATATTTACGATGATTCACATATATATACAGCTTCTGAAGGAGCGTTTTGCGGAATATTTTATGAAGGCTCTGAAAATTCTTTAAGAGAAGTATTTATAAAGGCAATTAAACAGTCATCGTTAAAAAGAATTTTATGGATATCTAATCAAAAAAAATCGGTTGAAATCATAGAAGTAGATAATTTAATTTATATTTTTTGTAACAAAGATTCAAATTATGAAGATACTGTTTTGAAATTAGAAGAAATTGATGAAGTTAGTGACAAATTTATTGATTTATCGTAAAAAACTTTGAATTTAGATTACTACATTGTAAAGTTGTAAAATTCTCTTATGAAGAAAAATTCATTTTTTAAATCTGGTTCCGGATCTCGAAAAGCATTTGTTTCTACCTTCCAAGATAAAACAGAATTAAAGGAAGTCATATACTCAAACAATAAATCAAAAATAATAGATGAAATTTTTCACAAAAGTTCTGAAAATATGAAGGAACTTGAAAATAATTCTGTTAGCCTCACCGTCACTTCCCCTCCTTACAACATTGGTAAGGAGAGCGACTTAGATTTAACTGATGATGAGTACTGGTCAATGATGGAAAATATTTTTAAAGAAACATATAGAGTCACTGAATCCGGGGGAAGACTTGTTGTAAATGTTGCTAATTTAGGCAGGAAACCTTATATTCCTTTTTCAAAATACTTCACAGAGCTTTTAATTGAGACGGGTTTTATTATGCGTGGTGAAATCATTTGGCAAAAATCCAAAGGAGCTAATGCTAATTTTGCCTGGGGTAGCTGGCTATCAGCGTCCAATCCAGTTATTAGAGATATTCACGAGTATTGTTTAGTATTTTCAAAAGATTCACTTAAAAAATCTACTCAAGGTGAATCTTCTCTTGAAAAAGAAGAGTTTATGGAATCTACACTTTCTATATGGAATATTAATCCAGCGAGAGCAAAGAAAATAGGTCATCCTGCTCCATTTCCAATAGAACTGCCACAAAAATTTATAAACCTATACACATACAAAAATGATTTAATTCTTGATCCTTTTATAGGAAGCGGAACAACAGCTATAGCTGCAAAATTATTGGAACGAAATTTTGTAGGTTATGAAATTGAAGCAGAGTACATTCAAATAGCTAAAAATAGATTAAAAAAAGAAGTTAATTAACTAAATTCCAAGCTGAAAATAATTGTTGATAAATTTCATTATTTGCAAGTAAAGTTTTATGATTGTCAAAACCAACTAATTTTCCTTCACTCATTACAAGTATCTTTTCTGCATTTAAAATAGTTTCCAGTCTATGAGCAATAACAACAGATGTTTGATAATCAAGCAATGTATCAGTTGCGTCAAGAATGGAACTTTCAGATTCAATATCTAAGTTAGCTGTAGCCTCATCGAATACAATAATTTGTCTTTTAGCAAGTACGGCTCTAAGTAAAGCAATAAACTGCCTCTCTCCTGCTGAAACATTTGCTCCTCTTTCTCCTACGTCTTGTTCTAACCCATTTTCATATCTTTCAAACCAATCGATCAAACCAATATTTTCTAACTCACTTTTTAAATCTATTTTTTCAGGATTAGAGTAAATTAAATTATCTCGAATTGAACCTCTAAATAGAAAGCTTTCCTGAGGAACGTAGGCAATATTTTTCCTTGCCCATTTTTGTGATATGTCTTTTGAAGATTCTCCATAAAATTTTACATCCCCTTTATTTGGGAGATAAAATCTTAAAATTAATTTTGCAATTGTGCTTTTTCCAGCACCTGTTTCTCCAACAATAGCAATTTTTTCTCCTCTATCGATTGAGAAAGAAACATCGTGAAGTACGGTTTCTCTACCATATGAAAAATCAACATTTTCGAATTTTATTACATTATTTGAATCTACCTCTGGCGAAAGAGTTCCTGTTTTACTCAATACAGGTTCTTCATCTAAAATTGAAAAAACTTTCTTCATTGAAGAGCCTGCAGACCTTAAAAGATCATAGTTAAAAGAAAGTTGAATTAGAGGATCAAAAAAATAATTTAGATAAAACAATAATGCAACCAGTTCACCAACTGTTAATGTACCCTGCTCTATTCTTGCAGCTGCAAACCAAATAACTACCGCAATTGAAGTGACTCTTGTAATCTCTAAAAAAGGAAAGTATATTGCAATATTTTTGGCGGACTGCATATTTGCTTTTAGGTGTTCATTATTAACTTCTTTAAATCTTTTTAATTGCTTGGATTCATCTGCGTAAGCTTGAATAATTCTTACGCCTGATATTCCCTCTTGTAGAGATGATAAGACTTGTCCTATCCATTCCCTCACTGACCAGTATGTTTTATCCGCATGGTTTCTAAATATCTTAGTTGCAATTCCAAGTAACGGAAGAATCAGAAATGATAGTAACGAAAGCTGTACGTCTACCAAAAATACTGCAATGGTAGCACCAAATATGGTGAGTAAAGAAGTCAAAATACTACTAGCTCCTTCCCTTGCAAATTCATTCAAGCTTTGCATGTCAGAAGTCATTCTTGCCACCAGTACTCCTGTTTTATTTTTTTCAAAATAATTAATGTCTAAAGATGACATATGTCTAAATAATTTTTCTCTTATGCTTTTTACATAAGACTCACCAACAAGGCCAATAGAAAGAAGTGCCTTACTTGTCACAAAATACAACACGACAAGTGTTAAGAAATAAAAGAGGCACTGAATAAGTAAGTACTGATAGTCATACTGCATTACACCATTGTCAATTCCTCTGGATATTAACTGAGGACCAATCATCCGCACGCCAGTTCCAACCATTGCAATCATTGAAGCAAAGAAGAAGGGTCTATGAACTTCTGGTACTAGTTTGAATGATCTTAATAAGGTGTTCTCTTTCATATCTATATTTCCGAAGTTTCATTTTCTAGAAACAAAGACTTGTAAGTATCTACTGACTCCATAAGCTCTTGATGTTTTCCTTGGGATTTAACTTTTCCATTTTCGAGAAACACCACTTCATCACACAGCTCTATAGTTGGGACTCTATTTGTTATTATTAAAGTCGTCATATTTGACATTACTTGATTCAATTCGTTTCGAATCTCTTCTTCAGTACTAGCATCTACAGCCGAAAGGGCGTCGTCAAGAATAAGAACGCGTGGCTTTCTTAAAATAGCTCGAGCTAATGCAATCCTTTGCCTCTGACCTCCAGACAAGCCATAACCTCTTTCCCCTACTTTTGTTTCATAAGATTCTGGAAGTTGTGAAATAAAATCATGAGCTCTAGCAATAAGTGCTGCATCTTCTATTTCTTCTTGTGATGCATCATCTAAACCTAGAGATATGTTTTCTCTTGCTGTATTAGAAAATAAAAAACTTTCTTCAAACGCAAGGCTTACATTGCTTCTTAATTCACTCAATCTTAAATTCTTAATATCCACTCCATCAATTTCGATTGAACCAGACTCAATTTCATACAATCTAGGAAGAAGATATGCTAACGTAGACTTTCCTGAACCTGTAGAGCCAACTATTGCTACAGTTTTTTTTCCTTCAATTTCAAATGTGAGATCATCAAATATTTTTTCATTCCCATATTTAAAATTTACGTTAGAAAACTTTAATGATCCGTCTCCATTTGCAGGCAATTCATTGGGTGTTTCTTCATCAGTAATTGTTGGTATTTCATTTAATAACTCGAGAATTCTATTTCCAGCAGCAACACTTGAAGGTATCTCAGATAAAAACCAAGCTGTAATTCTTAGAGGCCAAATTAATAAAAATACATATTGTGTAAAAGCAATAAATTCACCAAGAGAGAGATAATTATTAATTGTTAGATATCCTCCTAAAAGCAACACAGCAAGTGTTATGACCATTGGTATAAGTTCAAATAAAGGAACGAATCTTGTCCTCAACTTAAGGTAACCAAGTGAAGTATCATAAATTTTTTGAACCGCATTTTCTACTCTGTTAGAAGCTTGCTCTTCATTTCCGAATGCTTTTACAACCCTAATTCCTCCTAACTGCTCTTCGACTTCAGTAGTCATGTTTGCTTCTGCTTCTTTTACTTTTAACGAAACCCCCATAGCTTTTGAAGAAAAATTAGACGCTAACAGTAAAACTGCTGGAATAGATAGAAGCACGATTCCTCCAAGTGGAAGACTCAGGCTTAATAAGGTGATGCTTAAAATGAAAAGTAAAAATATATTGGCAGATGCAAGTGGTGCAATAGCAAAAGCTAGCCTTACTTGTGAGGCATCACTTGATGCTCTTGCCATCAGATCACCAGTAGGTACTTGATCGTGATAATTAAATGCTAGTTTTTGCATGTGTGTAAAAATTCGATTCCTAATTCCAGCTTCTACATTGTAAGAAACATCCATACTGAAGTATCGTCTTGTGCCAATTGAAACTGCCCTTGTATATCCCGCAATGACCATAAAAGAAATAAATACAATTACAGATCTCTGATCTTCAGCAACAATACCATCATCAATAATTCTTTTTATTAAATATGGTTGAATGATTACTAAAAAACACCAAAGAAGAGCTGAAATGTTGGAAATATAAAAGCTTTTTTTATTTTCTTTTATGCCTTCTACAAAAAAGGCTATTGCTTTTTTAAATTCTGGCGTTTTAAAGACTTTAAACATGTTTTACCATGATAATTGGATAAAAATTTTAAAATAATGCACCAAATACTTTGTGCATTATTTCACAAGCATATTATCGTGATCGATATGAATGATGTTTTAGATAAAAAAATTGAGAATGTTTTAGATCAAGCTGATCGGATGTTTATAGCTACAAGTGTAGGAGGTAACTCTTCAGGAGCTTCCGTATTTTTTAGTAGAGATGGAGAAGATCTAGTTTTCTTTACCTTCCACCCTACCCGTAAAGCTGAACAAATAAGATTAAACCCCAGAGTGCACGTTGTAATCTGGCCAAAAGGTCAAGAAGGAATCGAAGGATTGCAAATAGATGGTGAGTGCTACAAAATTAAAGACGAAGATGAAAAGAAAAAAGCTTACGAATTAGTCTTAAATACTACTGAAGCTTTTAAAGAGTTCATGGAAGATGAGTTTTTAATCAAAAATGATGTTGTCGGTTATTACAGAATTAAACCAACAACTATTAAATATGTGAACTTTTATCAAGAAGAAAAGTTTGAGTGGAAGACATACCCTGCAAATAAGACATCTGCAGTAAAAATGGCTTTTAAACTTGGATTAAAAAGAATTGGACTTTGGCTTAGGACAATTCGTGCACCATTTTTGACAGCTACTTTTGCCCCAATTTTTATTGGTGCAGCAGTTGCATGGAATGATTTAAAAGAAGCTGGTTTAGATTCAAGTTGGTCATGGAGAATGTTTTGGCTTGTTCTTGGTGGAGCATCATTAGCTCAAGTTGCAACAAATTCATCAAATGATTATTTCGATCACACTTCAAACGCCGACGAAATAAATAAGGTAGCAAGTCCATTTAATGGTGGTAGTAGGGTTATACAAGTCGGCTTAATGACCCCTGGACAAGTTCTTTTAACTGCATTAGTGAGTATTGCTGGAACTGTTGCCATAGGTCTTCATTTAAATCAACAAGTTAGTGGAGAGTTTTTTGGTAATACTCCAATTTTATGGACAGGTATAATTGGAACATTTTTAGCCCTTGGTTATACAGGTGACCCAGTAAGACTTGGATACAAAGGTTTAGGAGAAATCGCAATTGCACTTGGATTTGGTCCAGTTATGGTAATGGGAGCACATTACGTATTGACAGCGTCAATTCATAACAATGTAGTTTCAGAATGGAATTGGATTGAAGCATTGATTGCATCTGTTCCAATAGCAATTCTTGTAATGCTCATTGTCTGGATTAATCAGTTTCAAGATGCTCCTTCAGATGCTGCAGTAGGTAAAAATACCTGGGTTGTGAGAACTGCAGAACAAGGTGAGTGGATGAAGCTTGAAAAACCAATGAAGTTGTATAAGCAATTCATGATTGAAGCATTTGTTGCAGTTGCTTTTGTAGGTATTATTAGTTTTTTTACAGATTACGGTACAGTTTATGCTTTCATGGCGTTACTCCCCCTAGCGCTTGTTTGGAAAGCTTTTAAGATGGCAGATGAATGGATGATTAAGTGGAACAATCCTGATGCTGACCGTCAAAAAGTTCCTTACGAACTTCTTTTAGTAAATGTATCTACAATAGGAATTCATTTCCTAACAGGTATTTTGCTAGCAGTGGCATACATTTTCTAATTGGCAGAAAAAGCTAACTTTTCAAACATACACAAGTTCTATGACTTGATCAATTCTGTCATAACGCTTGGGTTTGATAAATCTTGGAGAAACAAAGCAAGTAATCAAATAACTGGAACAAGGGTTCTAGATCTTGGAAGTGGAACTGGTGCTGCTTTTCAACAGCTTCAAAATCTCCAAGTAACAGCTATAGACCCTGATGAAAAGATGCTGCAGCTTAATAAATTTAAAAACAAAATTATTGGTGGTGCTGAAAACCTTCCTTTTCCAGATAACTCTTTTGATAGTGTTTATTGTGCTTTTGTCTGGAGAAATGTAAACGATCCAACAAAAGGAATTGAAGAGGTGTATAGAGTTTTACGACCAGGTGGAAAATTTATTCTTCTTGATATGACCAGGCCTAAAAATAAGTTTCTTAAATTACTGCATAAGATTGGCACATTCAAAGTAACTCTATTAATTGGATTGTTAACCTTTAACTTAAAAGAGTACAGATTTCTTCATAAATCATTAGATAAATATCCCCAACCTGAAGAATATTTTAAAACCCACCCTTTCCAGAATTGCAAGATACAAAGAATGGGTTTGTTTAACTTTGTATATCAAGCTGTATTTGAAAAATAAATTTATCTGCTTTGTAAAGCTAAGGATGTTATTAGTTGACCCACTTGGTCTTGTGGCAAATTACCAGTTCTTCTTGCAACAACGTTTAAATCTTTATCTAAAAATACCCAATATGGAAATGCATTTAATCCATATGCTGTAGCAATCTCTTTATCTAGATCATATAGCTGTGTTTCTGACCAACCCTCACTTGCTAACCAATCATGTGGAGGATAATTGTCTCTTGCTCTGTCTATTGAAGTTGCAATTGCGATTAAATCAATGCCGTCAGGTACACCTATTAGATCAACGTATTCTTGGACTACTGGTACTTCTTTTTGACAGTATCCACACCAGTGAGCAAGGAAGATTATTGCTTTAGCATTACCATTCTTTTCAATTGTTACAATTTCTGAGTTTTGATTAGGAGCAGAGAAAGTTGGAGCAACCAAACCTCTAGCTATATTGTCATCATTTTCTGAAGCATATTCAGGAAGAAAATCACCATTTACTGTTGTTTCACCTTCTGGTAAATTACCATCAATTGGTTCGTCAACAAGTGTCACACCAATCGCAACAGATAATCCAATTGCTAAAACTACTCCTCCAGCGATTATAAAGTTTTTATTCAACTATTTCCTTCCTCGATAAATCATAATACAACAAAGCTAAAAATATCGTCAAAAACCCTGAGGAGGCCATTACAGGTATTGATATGAATCCGAAGATATCAACATATTTTAAATTACATGGCACGTCTATAGCGCAGGAACCTCCACCACCTCCACCATTTTGAAGATAAATGTGATAAGCTCCAACTGCAACGCCTACAAGACTTAAGTATCCAGCACGAAAAAATCTTTTATTAAATAATCCAATGATCAAAATTAAAGCAATGGGATACATCAAATAACGCTGATACCAACAGAATTTACATGGAATAAATCCAACTACTTCTGAATACACCAAACTTCCAATAGAACAAACAATAGCTACCAAAGTTGCAAAGTTATAAAACTGATCATTAATTACTTTGCTAAACCTTTTTTTTGTAAAAATAAAAAATAATATAAGTAAACATATAGCCCAGGCAACAAAAGTAAAGAAGCCAAATAAAGTATTAAAAAAAATAATTAAGTCCATAAAGAATTTTACCCTAAAAAAAATGATAGGCGGTCAATGCCGCCTATCATTAAAGTTTTTGTATGAAAAAGTTTTAGACTTTTTCTCCTGACTTGATTCTTGCCATTCCAAGTACCAATACACCAAGACCAACTTTATTAATAATGTCAGCAATTGTGTAAAGAACTTCTCTAATAGCATCAAAGTCGCCTGCTACTGGAGCTAAATAACCTAATGGATAGATTATCCAACCAACAAGAATGAGATTTTTAATTTTCTCAAACTGATCAGCTTCTGCAGCTTTTAGTCCTGCACCTTCTGCTTGAAGATTTCTCATCAAGTATGCATATGCAGCCATAGCAATAACAAATCCTACCCAGTATTGATCACTGCCTGCAGATGATGTTTCACCGTAATAACCAGCTCCGATCATCACTGTTGCAGCGAGTCCCCAGTTTCTAACTTTTTCGTTATACTCTGCACCTGAAGATGTCACAGCAAGCACCTCTACAAACATTAATGGTACTGTTAGGATCCAGTCGACATATCTTAAGCCTGTATCATAATCACCACCAGCCCATGAGCCAGTCATTTTGTTATAGTGATACCAAGCTATTCCTGTCACAAGAGCGGAGATGTATACTCCTCTTCTGTGTTTTGGATCTACTTCTCTTGATGATGCAAGTAAAAATACTGTTCCAGCGAGCATACCCACTGTTGCAACCATAAAGAGTCTATAAGTAAGTTCAGCCATTTTAGCTTACTCCTTTTTTTTTAATATTACATTGTGAAATTAATCACAATATTATGATATTGATTTTTTACAA
This sequence comes from uncultured Candidatus Actinomarina sp., assembly GCA_902610815.1. GTDB lineage: Bacteria > Actinomycetota > Acidimicrobiia > Actinomarinales > Actinomarinaceae > Actinomarina. The sequence continues at coordinate 23,375 of CACLXG010000004.1, read as the reverse complement.
TTGTGATTGTGTTTTTAAATTTTTTTTAAAAATCGGTGTAACTTTATTTTGAAACACTACTAAAGATGCCTACTGCTTCATTGCCCCATTCTTCAAGATATGGTTTTAAGTTAAACTTTCTAGCTGTAGAGTCAGAAGTCATGTATCTAATTTTTCCAAAAATACTGCGTTCTGGTCCCCACGCTCTATCGTACCTCCCAAGGATCCAAAAAACTCCTGAATAAGAGTTTGGATCTCTGCCATCTAAGGAATATCTATCATTAAGCGTGATCATATAAGAAAGTGCAGTTTGTGGATTTGGTGTCCATTCAAGAATTTTCTTCCCCCACAACATTCTTAAGTAATTTTGAATTACGCCTTGAGTTCGTAATTGATTTTGAGCTGCATTCCAAATCTCATCATGTGTTTGAGAGTAAGTTAATTCATCTAGAGAGTAAATGTGCTCTCTTTCATCTGAAGAGTGTTCATCTAAAGTTTTTATGGCCCATTCAGGCAAACTAGAATATTGATTGTAATTAGCTCGCCTAACACAGGTGTGGTAACCAAGCTCTCTCCATGTAATTAATTCATCCATAAAACTTTCAAAATTATCAGAGCTCCCCCACCATCCTTCTCTCCTTCCAACCATTTTTGGATTTACAAATTCTGGAGACCAAGATTCCAACTCAGATATTTTTTCAAAAACTTCATGGGTAGAAATTTGACCATGGTGAAAATAAGGTGAAAGCTTACTACTTGCTTCTTTTGAAGGATCACTTCTATATTTTGCATAATCTTGATATCCAACTTCAATAAATTTATTTAATTGTTTTAAAGCATTTGAATAGCCGCCTCTAATAGAACTTGTCTCAACAGATTTATCTATATTCAAATTTGCAAGAAATTCATCAATGTCTTGACTTTGAAAATTATAGGGAGCCCATTTGTTTTGCATAACTTTAACAAGTGAGCTATCAAATTCTTTGTTAAGGAAATCAAGAGGATTTTCAAGAGGAGTTTCAATAATAAAATCTTCTAAGTTTTTATGTAGGTACCTTCTGAAGTCATGGGCTCTTACGTACTCTTTTTCTGAAAGCCGAATGGGTACAATACCATTTGAGTCAACCAGTTCATATCTTGTGTTAATCTCACCTGAAGCTTTTGCTGTCATTTGTGGTACAAAGTAAGTTGGATAATCGTCTGTAACAACTACCGAGGCGTGCTTTGAAACCTCTTTTAAAAGTCCTTCCGATTCTCCCGCTGATTGCTCAACAAAAGGATAGTAATAAGCCTTAGTGCCTGAAACCATTTCATCCACTTCTTTCATTCCTTCAAGAGTGAACTTATGAAATCGTATACTTGACATCGGATAATCAAGGATTAAGGGTTCCAAAATTATCAGTGGTTGAGAAAGTTGATTTGCCCATTCGACTGCACGTTGTAATGCAAAGTTATATCCAATTCTTTTAAAGGAAATCATCCAGTAAACAACATACTTTGAATCTGAAATTGATTCAGGATTGATATCTTTAAGCGTAGTAACACGTGTAAGTGGAACTTGTACCATACATAAATATTTTAAATTCAAATTGAATTATTACATAATAATAACGAGTAAAATAGTTTTAAATTTTACAATTTTTAGCTACACTAAAAAGGTTTAAATTATGGGTGCAATAAAAATATCTAACGTTGGAAAAATCTATCCAAATGGAACTCGAGCTTTAGAAGATGTCAATATTTTAATTAATGATGGCGAGTTTGTAGTATTAGTCGGTCCTTCTGGTTGTGGTAAAACAACACTTCTAAGAATGGTTGCAGGATTGGAAGATATCACAGAAGGAGAAATTTCTATTGCTGAAAATATAGTAAATGAAGTTGCACCTAAAGACAGAGACATAGCAATGGTTTTCCAGAATTACGCTTTGTATCCTCATATGTCTGTGTATGACAATATGGCTTTTTCGCTTAAATTACGTAAGTTACCTAAAGATGAAATTGATAAAAAAGTTAAAGATGCTGCAAAAACATTAGAAATAGATGAATTACTTGAAAGAAAGCCAAAAGCTTTGTCAGGTGGTCAAAGACAAAGAGTAGCAATGGGTAGAGCAATAGTTAGAAGTCCGCAAGCATTTTTAATGGACGAACCACTTTCTAACCTAGATGCTAAATTAAGAGTTCAAATGAGAGCAGAATTAGGACAACTTCATACCCAGTTAGAAACTACAACATTATACGTAACTCATGATCAAGTTGAAGCAATGACTATGGGTGATAGAGTTGCAGTTATCCGAAAAGGTGTTTTGCAACAAATAGATACACCTCGTGAAATATATTTGCATCCAAAAAATATTTTTGTAGCTGGCTTCATAGGAAGTCCATCAATGAATTTTGTCTATGGAACTGCAACAAAAGCAGGAAAAGGTATGAAAATTAAATTTGGTGATAACGAAATTAAAGTAACAAATGCTCCAGAAGCGTTATCTGCTTATGAAGGAAAAGAAATTGTTATTGGAATTAGACCAGAGGCATTTGAAGATTCAGTATACGCCAACGAAAAAGAATTTAGTGAACAGGTTGGTATTGAAATTTCTCTTCTTGAACAATTAGGTTCAGATACATATGTTCATTTTTACAAAGACATAAATCCAGTGCAAACTGAAGCTATTGAAGAAATATTAGCTGACGAAGGAGAGGATATTTCAGTTCTTGGAAATGAGACAAAATTTATTGCAAGAATCAATCCAAACTCTACTGTTGAAGAAGGTCAAAATATAAATCTTGCAATAGATCCTACAAAGCTGCATTACTTTGATCCTGATTCAGGTTTAGCTATTACATAAATCTTTATTTGCCAAAAATTTCTCTTTTTATTTTCATGTCTATTTCCTCTGTTATTTCTGGTAAATAATCATTAGAAAGAGTTGCAAACTTTCTTAAAGAAGTCCATAGAATTTTTTTCCCTGTACCATTTAGCATCAACATTGAAGCGTCATATCTGAATAAGTTTGATTTAAGACTATCTCTAATTTGAATAAATTGTTTACTAGCTAGAGGGTTATTATAAGCTTCTAAATTAAAATCTGACCTTGAAGAAATAAATAGTGTATCTTGTTTTGAAGCCCATACTTCCCCAAAATCACTTGAAATTAACGATTTATAAACTTCAACTGTTGGTATGTCATAATTTAGCAACGAAAGTGTGTCTCCAAAGCCAATTACCATTTCTGAGTATTCATCAGATGGAAAATTAAAAAAATCATAATCCTCGCCAAAATTTTTATCAGATGGAAAATCATTTATGCTGTGATGACCTGATAAACTAAATACACATGTTGAACTATCTGATGCTAAGTTTTTAGGACTGTTGCTAACTTGGGAACGGATAAAATATTCTTTTCCTTTGAATATTTGGTTTTCATTGTGAATTATCTTCCCAACATCCAGAAGAGATAATATTATTTCCTGATCTGAAAATTTAAGCTCATTTTGAGACCATAGGTCATAAATCTCTGGACCATAATTTGAAAGAACTATACTTTCCAACCAATTTGAAATTATCCAACCTGATGATTCCCCATATTCATAATCAAGCAAAGGTTGATTTTCAGCACTGTCTATTGTTAAACACCATAACTCATTTCCTTCTTTTGAGTTTTCTTTAGTGAATTCAATAATCTCATCAAATGTCTTAAATTCTGGTGCACCATATTGGTTATAACGGTCTACGTTAAACCAAATAAGTGAATTATTAAATAACCTAATCCAATGCCCATATAGCTCAGAGTTGTCTTCTGATGAGACTAAATCAATCAGATGCTGAGAATAATTTTCTATTTCTAATTGGCTATAAAATTGATTTACTGGAAGGAGAGTTTCAGATTCGCCCAATATTTTCAAGGATTGAATGTCAGTCAGTATCGCCATATCTGGTTCATTTAAATTATTGTTTAAATATGCGTGAACATCATTCAATGGAATGTATGTTATTTTGTAACCTGTTTTAATAGAGATTGCTTCTAACTCTTCAATAAAATAATCTTGTTGTTCGAAGTCAGGACCTACAATCACTACATCTGTTTGAGTATTGCCAATAATACTAAAAACGAAAGTTACTAGAATAAAAATAAGATAAAATAAACTTTTATTACTTACCAAAGGTGTGCTGCCCCTCTTACTCCACTTGAAGCACCGTGTTCTGCTTTTGTTACAGGTGTAAGAAAGATATCAGATGCTAAATAAGGAATAATAAGTTGAGGTAATTCTGAGTATATTTCATCAATTTCAGACATTCCTCCTCCACAAACAATAATATCTGGATCTAAAATATTTACAAAAGTACTGAATGCTCTTGCTGTTCTTTCAAAATATTTTTTCATTACTTTTACAGCTACTTTGTCACCGTTTTTAAAAAGGTTTACTACTTCTCTTGAATTTTTTTTAATACCCGATGTATATTCAAACCAATTTTCTAGTCCTGGTCCTGATAAAAATACCTCAATAGCACCAATTCGTCCACAATGTCGTTTCATGGACTTTTCATAATCATCCATTGGACCTGGAATTGGATTCTGACCCCACTCTCCGGTTAGTTTATTAGGTCCAACAACAAGTTGTTTGTCTACAACATAGCCTGCTCCGACACCAGTACCCATAATTACTGCAAAAACTGAGTTGTAGTTTTTTCCAGCCCCATCAATTGCTTCTGATAAAGCAAGACAATCTGCATCATTTGCAATTTTTACCTCAATACCAAGTTTTTTTTCTATATCAGTTTTAACATCTTTTCCCTCAAGTGCTTTGGAGTTTGAAACTTGGACAAGCCCAGTTTTTGGATGAAGAGATCCTGGCATCCCAATACCGACTGTTATATCTTTTGTTTGACCAGCAGTGTCACTTATTAAGCTGCAAACTGTACTTAAAATTTTTCGATAGTCATCTTTAGGCGAGTCAATTCTATTTCTTGCTAGTTCTTCATTAGTTATTGGATCTAAAGCAATAGCTTCTAGCTTTGTACCACCCCAATCAAGACCAATTTTCATATTACTTACTCAATTCAAAATTAAGACTATATTTCTCTATATTACTAGTGCCAATAATTTCTAAATCATTATTTATATTTTGCCTCCAAATATATGGTGCGTCAGGATATTCTTCTGCATAATCAGTTGCAACACCCATCAGATAAACTACTCCATCAATAGTTTCCATTTCAAAGAATCTAACATAATAATGGTATATATCACAGCCATCGTCATTATCTTCTAAAAATTTACCAGTTATAGAGTTTTTAAAATTATTTTTGTTATTCAAATTAATTGAAAATTCTCCTGGACCAAAATCTTCCCAAGAGGGGCCGACACAAACTCCTAAAAAGTCACCTTCATAATCTTCTCTAAATTTCATATCAAATACTAGGTTGTAATTTTTAATTTGATCTGCTTTTTTTGGAAAAGCTTGTATGGAGATAGAAATATTTCCGTTTCTATTTTTTTCAACATCAATAGATATCCGAGTAGTAATTAGGTCTGTTCCATCTACTGACTCAATTTGATATAAATTAGAATCAATGCCTGTACAAAAAGCTATAAAAATTAATAAAAAAATAGTTAAGGGTCTCAACCCTTAACTGCTCCCCCTATTAAACCTCTAATGAAAAATCTTTGAAGGCTAAAAAATACAGCCAAGGGTACAATCATTGAAATAATCGCACCTGAAGTTCTTAAGTGCCATGCCTCACCGTATGCACCAACAGCTAGTTGTGAAACGTGAGAAGTTACTACAAGATTTTCTGGTTTATAAACTCCTAAAAATACATTGGCAACAAGAAAATCATTATAAACCCACAAAAATTGAAAAGTTGCAAATGCAGCTATACCTGCAACAGATAGAGGTAAAACTAACCTAAAGAAGGTAGTCATATTGCTTGCACCATCAATTCTTGCTGACTCTATAACGCTTTTAGGTAAGCTCATCATAAAGTCCCTCAATAAAAAAGTAGCCAACGGCAAACCAAAACCTGAATGAGCAAACCAGGTAGCTACAAATGTACCGTTAATATCTAATGCTGGAATAATTGGTATGCCAAAGACTTCTATCCCACTTTTAAATAGTTGAACAAGGGGTATAAGAGACATTTGTAGTGGTATTATCATTGATGCCACTACAAACAAAAACAATACCTCTTTACCTCTAAATTCCATAAAAGCAAAAGCATAAGCTGCAAAAGCAGCAATTGTAATAGGGATAATTGTAGATGGAATAGTTACTGCAAACGAATTATAAAATGATCTATCTAAATTATCAGCAAAAAATATTTCTGAATAGTTTGATAAAGTAAGCTCTGTCCAAAGTTTTCCAGTATATATTGCATCCCACCAAGATTCTCTTTTTATAGCTTCTCCAGGTCTAAATGAACTCAATACAAAACCAAAAACAGGAAATATCCAAGTAAGTGCAATAGTTATCAATATCAATTTTGTAAGAGGTTTATCGTACCATTTTTGTGTATTACGACTCATGATTGTGTGTTTTCTCTTTCCCTAATAGCTGTTCCAACAATTATTGGTAGTACGCAAACAAAAATTAAAACTGCAACAGTTGCAGATCTTCCAAAGTTTCTATATTTAGAGAACTCATCTAGCATTTTTACAGCTAATAAATTTGTTTCTAGATCTCCCCTAGTAGAAACATAGATGATATCGAACGCTTTTAGAACAGTAACTACCATATAAGTTCCTACAACAATTATTGTACTTTTGATATATGGAATAACAATAGATCTAAAAACTCTTAATTCAGAAGCACCATCAATTTGTCCAGCTTCCATTATTTCTGAAGGAATAGCTTTAATACCTGCTGAAAAAACGACAGCAGCAAATCCTGTAAACATCCAAATCATAATAACCATAAGAAGCATTGTGTTTACAGGAAGGTTTATCAATATACTGCTTAAAAAACCATCTGGATTTAAGTTTTCAGCAAAAGGTAAGTTTGACATATCTCTCTGTTGCAACCAACCAATAGGTCTAAGACAGTTAGGATCATCAAAACCATTAAAAACCCCATCAATTATTCTGTTGTTCATACATTTTGTACCAAGGCGGTCAACAGAAACTCTAATACCATTAATTATTCCAATTTGAGTTAATGGAGGTGGCCTATATTCGTAAATAAATTTAAATATTGCACTAGCTCCAACAGCTGATATTGCCATAGGCATAAAAACTATTGACTTAAAAAACGCCTCACCTTTATTTAATCTGTCTGATAACCAACCTACAACTAATCCAATTAACAAAACAAAAAAAACAACAAAAACCAACCAAATTACTTGATTTCTAATAGTTACCAACATTTCGGGATCAGAAAATGCCCATAAATAATTTTCGATACCAACAAAATCATTGCTGTATCTATCTTTAAAACTAATGTAAAAAGTTCTAATTGCTGGATAAAAAAGAAAAAGGGAAATCATAAATAATGAGGGTCCAGCAAACATTCTTGCTTCTAAAGATTCTCTATTTTCTTTAGGTGACAATTTAATAATTTTATCCATACCCCAAAAAAGTAAGAAGACAAATGTAGAACCAATAATTAAAGCAAAAACAACAAGTAAATTCCTAGAAATAATTTCAGTTAATTCCCTGAATAATATAGCTTGAAATAAAAACCAAATTAAAGGAAAGATTCCTAAAGCAAGCATTGAAATACCTATTGATTTTAATTTTTCTTGAAGTGTTTGTTGTTTCATTTCAATTGTTTTATTTTAGCTTATAAAAGATAGCCACCCAAATAGGGTGGCTATCAATTTACTTAAAAAAGCCCTGGTTTATGGCCAAGAATTTTCGACAGTGTCTAATGCAGTGTCAATATATCCTGGACCTTCAACTGCTAAGTTCATCATTTCTTTCCAGAATGAACCAGCACCAACCTCTGGTGGCATTAAGTCAGACGCATCAAATCTAAATGAGTTTGCACTTAATGCTGCAGCGATTGTATCTCCAAGAATTTTGTTGATTGGAGCTGCATACAACGATGTATCAAAACCAGTATGTGCACTTAATCTTGCATTGTCTGGTCTAGGAGCTACATTGTTGTAGAATTCTGCACTTAACATAAATTCTGCAACAGCTTTTGTTGCATCTCTATCATTAAATGCACCCCACATATCACCACCACCTAAAGCAGCAGCTGGTAATGATGGGTCGATTGAAGGGAATGGGAATACAGTTGTAATTGTACCCGCACCTTCTTTTTCACCCTCTGGCCAGAATCCTGTAATAAAGGATGCTTGCCTATGCATGAAACAACCTGGGTTGCCATTTGCATCTTTTGAGAACATAGGATCTTGTGCATTACCAAAGTAAGTTGAGACGATAGCATCTGTACCACCTACAACATAACCTTCAGTATGCATGATTGTGCTCAAAAGGGTTGCAGCATTTTTAACTATTGGATCATTGAAAGGCATATCATGGCTTACCCACTTATCGTAGGAAGCAACACCGTCTCCGGTTCGAAGCATGATGTCTTCCATCCAGTCAGTTGCTAACCAACCTGATGCACCATTTGAGTACATACCAAAACAGAATGGATTCATTCCGTCAGCAACAATTTGATCAGCAAGCGCAATCATATCATCCCAAGTTGTTGGAACGCTATATCCTCTTGCTTCGAATTCTGCTGGTTGGTACCAAACGATACTCTTGAGGTTAGCTGCATTAGCTCCACCATAGATAACACCATCAACAGTTCCTAATCCTACAAGATAGGATGAGAAATCACTTTGATACTGATCTAAATCAATGTCTAGATCGGCCAAAGGTGTAAGGTATCCTCTATTAGCGGCATCGACAACAGCACCTGGCTGCGGCCATAATGCGAAGTCAGGTGTATCACCGGACTCCATTTGAATTTGAATTTCTTGCTCAAAGTTGTCAGAACCTTGATAGGAAACAATAATTCCAGTTTCCTCCATAAATGGTTCGAACGCAGCTCTAAATCCATCTTGATCGGAACCGATCAAAGCACCTGTGATAGTGACTTCTTCGCCTTCTAGGCTTCCGCCACCACAAGCTCCAAGAATTAGAGTTAAGAGTAAGAAACTAACCAATAATGGTTTCTTCATTTTTCCCCTTTGTGTATACGTACGTATGCTAAAAATAAGGAATTTTTAGCTGTTATTATTTTATGTGTTTCAAATATGTTTTACATAATAAAATAAAAAAAATTGAATTTTAACTTGATTTTTTGAAAAATTTTTATATGTGCCCGGGGGGGGACTCGAACCCCCACATCCTTTCGAATAACGGATTTTAAGTCCGTCGCGTCTACCAATTCCGCCACCCGGGCTAATATCTAATCTAATATTTTTTTAATATTAGACCTTCTAAAATATCACTATTTGAAACTTTAATTGAATTTACATTATATTTAGAAATAATTTCTTTTGCTAACAGTATTCCAGCCTGGATAGTTCTAGCTCTTTTTGGATCTAATCCCTTGTAGCTAGTAATTATTTGAGGTTCATTTAATTGTAATAATTCTTCATTTATTGCATAAACATCTTCATTTTTTAACTCAGTTAGGTGTATTTCCTTATCATTAAATTGAGTCTGTTCTAAAAAAATTGATGCAAGAGATGTAAACGTACCTGCTACTCCAACTAGCACTCTTTCATTAAAAATATTAGATTCGAATAGATTACTTTCTATGTACTCTTTAGCTAATAATACTGTTTCCTTTAAAGGTGGTAGTTCATTAAAAAATAGCTCGCTAAGACTTACAACACCAATATTGAGTGACTTTGAAATTATTTTTTTGTCAAAGTCGTAAATAAACTCTGTACTTCTTCCACCTATATCTACAATAAGAAAATTATCCAAACTGCCTAGAGAATTTAAAACACCTATGCTGGTCAATATCCCCTCTTCTTCACCTGAGACAATTTCAACTTCATATCCGAATCTCTTTTCTATTTTTTTTGTAATTTCTTGACTGTTTGTGGCATCCCTAAGAGCTGCTGTGCCAACAATTTGAATATTTTCAATGTTGTTTCTGTTTATAGTTTTAAAGTAACCTGCAAGTGCCTTTAAAACCCTCTTTGTAGCTTCTTTTGATATAATTTTTGATTCTGATAACTTATCAGCCATTCTTGTGACTTGATGTTCCTTACAAATTGTAGTTAAAGTTCCCTTGGTTATGTCTGCAATAAGCAACCTTGTAGAGTTAGATCCAAGATCAATTGATGCTACTTTTACCAAATTACTTTCCAATTTTTGTTTTTTTCAAATGTCTTTGGATTTATACATACTTCTTCACAATTAAAACTTCCTATAGATTCAACAACAATTTTTCCTATTGCGTTCTTTCCAGTCGAAAGTTCGTCAGCAGTATGAGAGTGTAGACATTTAATTGATTCCGTAGCACCACCAACTCCACCTGAAGCTTGTGGCACAGAATTATCAGTAACTAACTTTTCTCTTTCAGCTTGATATGATTTTTGTCGAGATTGCCACTTCTCTTTTAGCTCAGGATTGTTTTCTAATTCTTTGTCTAACTCTTTAATTAAACCCTGAGATTCTAAAGATCCAATTTTTTTATTGTACATGGGACAAGTAAGCCAATATGTTGTGGGAAATGGCGTTCCATCGTTTAATTTTGGCGGAACTTTTATAACTGCTGGAATATCAAGATGACATCTACAACTTACTTCTGAATCGTTTCTTAGCTCTCTGCCTATTTGTTGCTGTACGATTATATGATCGCTATTCACCTTCTTTACCGATCATATAATCAATTACATACTCAATTAAACTTTTGCTTCTATCTGACTTTAAGGTTTCTTCAATTGGAGTTACTGGTTCAGGAACTTCAAATCTATATAGAACTTCACCTGTCTCTCCATATCCTCTCTTTCTTAGAATAAGCTCAGCTTTTTTTGGATCATCTAAATCTGAAATTTCTTGATTCCAATCATCTATTTGATTCTGGAGAAAAACAACTTCTTCCTGCCTGTCCTCTAGCGAGCTTTGTAGAACTTTTAATTTTTCATAATTTTCCTGATATGTATCAAATAAAAAGAAAAGGAAGAATGAAATAAGCGTAAAAATTAATAATCTCGAAAATATATTATTACCTATAGATTTTAAATTTGCCATTTTGAATTATTAAAGTTTTCGAATCCAATTGTCTCAGCAATTCTTAAAAGCTCATTATATTTTGCTGTTCGCTCTGAACGAGCTGGTGCACCAGTCTTAATCTGCCCGCTAGAAGTTCCTACAACTAGATGGCTAATAAATGAATCCTCTGTTTCACCAGATCTGTGTGAAACCATGCTTGAGTATGCATTCTTGCTTGCTAACTTCATAGTATTTAAAGTTTCAGTTACTGTTCCAACTTGGTTTACTTTAATTAAGATTGCATTCCCACAATTTTCATCAATCCCTTTTTGTAGTACTTCTTCCTGTGTAACAAATAAATCGTCACCAACAAGTTGTGTAGAGTCATTTATTCTAGAGGTTAAGTATTTCCAGCCATCCCAATCATCTTCTGCTAACCCATCTTCAATAGATACTATTGGGTAATACTCTGTAAGGTCTACTAAATAGTCAGACATCTCTTTATTGGTCAAACTGTTGCCTTCAATCTTATATTTACCATCTTTATAGAACTCAGATGCTGCAGCATCTAATGCTAGAGAAATTTGGTCAGAAGGTTTGTAGCCAGCTTCTTCAATTGAAAGCATTATTTCATCTAAAACTTCTTTTGATGATGTAAAGTTTGGAGCGAAACCTCCTTCATCTCCTACGTTTGTTGCTAATCCTCTATCTTTAAGTCTTTTCTTTAATGTGTGATAGACCTCAACACCTGCCTTTAAACCGTCATCAAATCTTGTAAAACCATGAGGGACAATCATAAACTCTTGAATATCAACAGAATTATCAGCATGTGCACCGCCATTTAGAATATTCATAAAAGGCACAGGCAAAGATGGTTTGCCATAAATATTTGGAATAAGTTCATAAACATATTTTTTTGAAGATTTTGCATATGCAACCATATTTGCCATTGAAACAGCAAGTATTGCATTAGCGCCAAGTTTGCTTTTATTTTTTGTTCCATCTAGTTCAAGTAGAACTTGATCGATTTTTAACTGATCACCGGCATCACTTCCAATTAATGTGTCAGCTATTAAAGAGTTTATATTTTCAACTGCTTTGTTAACACCTTTTCCGTTAAAGTCTTTTGATTCGTCTCTTAATTCATGAGATTCTAAGCTACCTGTTGATGCTCCTGAAGGAACAGCTGCACGGCCCCAGCTTCCATCATCAAGTGTAACTTCAGCCTCAACAGTAGGATTTGCTCGAGAATCTAGGATATACCTAGCAAATATGTGTGTAATTTTTTTATTCATAACCCTGTTACTTAAAATCTAGCACAAATTGCTTGATTTGTTACTTTTCTTCGGTTTTCTTAGCTTCTACCCACAATTTTTCTAAGTCAGAATCATCTTCAATATGTTTCTCAACATATTGTGCTCTTTTAACAAATCTTTGAGTTGATTTATTTAGTTGTATTTCTGGATCAGCATCTAAATATCTACATACATTAATAATGGCAAATAAAACATCGCCTATCTCACTTTTACGTTCATCCAAATTTTCAGCCTCTTCTAATTCTTTTACTTCAGAAAGTAAATCCTCAAGTGCTTCTTCATAGCTTGAATAGGTAAGGTTAAGTTTTTTTGCTTTTCTTTGTGTTTTGAAAGCTCTTGTTATAGATGGTAATTTACTATTGATATCATCAAATATAGAGGTGTCACTATCTTTTTGTTTTAATGCCTCCCATTGTTTTTCTACGTCATCTGCACTATCGAGTTTTATATCACCAAATACATGTGGGTGGCGTTCGATTAATTTTGCTTGAAGTGAGTTTATTACATCAACTATTGCAAATTTATTATTTTCCTCAGCAATTTTTGAATGAAGTAAAATTTGTAGCAGCAGGTCACCCAATTCATCTTTTACATGTTCATAATTTGAATCTTTTTCTTCAATACTTGCAAGAGAGTCCAACAGTTCATAAGCTTCTTCAATTAAATGTCTTGCTAACGATTCATGTGTCTGCTCCATATCCCAAGGACATTCTTCTCTGAGCTTTTTTACAATACCTACAAGTTCGTCAAACTCATTCATAATTAAAGATTACTATTTAATATTCCGTATACGCTGTCTGGAGTTAAGACATCCTTAAAATTTAAAACCAAGCGTTTATTTCTAAAGATAAACTTTTTATCTAATGTTTTAATCCTCAAATTTATTTCTTCAGTTAAGTCAACTGGAAATAGTTCAATCTGAGATTCTCTTATTTTGCACCTTAAAATATTTTTTTCACTTAATACAGATCTTATTTTTGCAGTAATAAACAAGTTATTAGATACTTCAGGAAGCATACCAAACCTATCAATGATTTCATCTCTGACTTTATCAACTTTTGTATGGTGAGTGTGTTCAAGCCTTTTATAAATATCTATTCTTTCAGAGTCAGCATCTACATAGCTTTTAGGAATTGAGGATCCCCAGAAACAATCTAATTTTATATCAGGTTTTATATCAGGCTTTATTGACTCTATTGATTCATCTAAAGATTCTAAAACATATTGGTTAAAAATATTTAGTCCAACATTTGCTATAAAGCCAGATTGTATATCTCCTAAAATACTTCCAGAACCCCTGAGTTGTAAATCCTTCATAGCCAATGAGTATCCAGTAGCGGTCTGTCCAGTGGATTTAATTGCATCTAACCTTAATTCTGCATCTACCCCTAAATTACTTGAATGAAAGAAATAAGCAAAACTTTGATCTCCTCTTCTTCCAACCCTTCCTTTAAGTTGATAAAGTTGGGACATACCTAACAACTCCGACCTAAGAGTTATGAGAGTATTCACTTTTGGCAGATCAATTCCAGCTTCCACAATTGTGGTAGCAAATAAAACATCTACTTTACGATCCCAAACATCTTGCATTGTATTTTCAATTTGTTCTGCAGATAATTGGCCGTGCAGAATTTTATGATTAAAGTTTGTAAATTGTTTTGAGATAATCTTCATCCACTCTTCAAGCTCACTGATTCTATTGAGTACAAAGAAAACTTGACCTCCTCTTGAAATCTCTCTCTGAATAGCAAGAGCAATAGCTGATTCATCTACATTACCTACATGAGTTAATGTTTCTAATCTGTTTTCTGGTGGTGTTTCGATTCTTGATGTTTCTCTAATTCCCATAAGAGATTGTTCAAGTGTTCTTGGAATTGGTGTTGCAGTTAATGTTAGCTTGTGGACTTGAGTTGCTAAATTCTGCAGTCTATCTTTTGCTTCAACTCCAAACCTATGTTCTTCATCAATTACGATTAATTTCAAGTTGTTGAATGTAACATCATCACTTAAGAGTCTGTGTGTTCCTATAACAATATCCACAGACCCATCATTGACCCCTTTAATAATTTCATTTAAGTCTTTCTTTTTTACAAATCTACTTAGGTGTTTAATATTTAATGGGTAATTTTCTAATCTATTTACAAAAGTTTCAATATGCTGTTGGACAAGAATTGTCGTTGGTGCAAGAACTGCAACTTGTCCTCCTGAAAAAGCTACTTTTACTGCTGCTCTTAGCGCAACTTCTGTTTTTCCATACCCAACATCTCCAAAAATTAATCTATCCATTGGAGTATTTTTACTTAAATCTTCTTTTACATCATTTATTGCAGTTAACTGATCTGGAGTTTCGACATATTCAAAATCACTTTCTATTTCTGCCTGCCATGGAGTATCATCATCAATAATTAGGCTATTGTTTTCAACTTTTCTTAATTTATAGAGATTCAAAACTCTATCAGCTATAACCTTTGCGTTTTGTCTTGCTTTTTCTTTAGCACGCTCCCATTCTCCGCCACCTAATCTAGATAATCTTGGATTTTCACCCCCTACATAAACCTCAAGTTCATTAATTTGATCTGATGGAACATAAAGCCTGTCTGTTCCGCCAAACTTAATTGATAAGTAATCTTTATCCACATCTTTAATTTTCTTAACTTCAGTTCCCTCATAGAGCCCTATGCCGTGAAACTTGTGAACAACATAAGTATTTGGGACAAGGATTGATTCCTCATTTAATTTCCTGTGTTTAACTTTTTTATCTTTTTGTTTTCTATTAGTAAATAATGATTCATCAATAACTGCAATACTCATCTCTGGAAACACTGCTGAGTATGAAAACGGATGATCAACGATTTGTAAATTATTTATTCCTGAAAACTTTCCTGTAATTTTTTCATTACTACTAGATAAATACACCTTTGCTAAATTATTAATTTTTTGTATAACATTATCAGCACTTAAGCCATCTAAAAATTGTGGTACATTGCTAATGTTCTCTAAATCATTTGTGGCATAAAAAAACGTTTCAAATTTATTTATTTCTGTAAATATATCTACATATCTTGATTTCATTTCTGATACATTCAAAGAAAAAAACTTTTGTAAATTATTAAAACTATCCTCTTCAATCTTTTGAAGATCATTAAAAGTTTCTTTGCATGAATTGAAATCGATTATGTTAATGCTTACTTCATCTGGTACAAAATCTAGTAAAGACTTAAAGTTTTCTAGATTTTGCGAAAATTGAAATAATTCATATTCATCTAAATCTTTTTTTGATTCTACTTCTAGTGATTTGTAAATATCTTCTTGATTTGTTTGAAACAATTCAGACGAAGGGGTTATTAATACTTTTTTTGTAGTTTTTATTGATCTTTGAGTAATGTAATCAAATAATTTTAATTCGACCACTTCGTCACCATTAAAAATAACTCTTATTGGGTATTCATTGTTGAGCGGATAAATATCAATCTGCCCACCACGAATAGAAAAGGTTCCTCTAGACTCAACTCTGTCTTTATTTACATACCCAAGATAAGCAAGGTTCTCTATTAAATTTTCAAAATCTACTTCTTGTCCAATTTGCAAATCTATTACGTCTAAATCATTAATAAATATTTTTTGAGTAAATGATTTCATACTCATTGCAATATCAAAAGAATCACTGACAAGTAGGTTGTGAAGCGTTTGAAGTCTTTTCCCTTGTATCTCTAAAGATGGTGTAAATGAGTCATAGGACAAAGTATCCCATGCCGGAAAATGAGATGACTCAGATACAAAATTAGAAAAATTATTATAAAACTCTAAAACTTTTTTTTCTGTAGGAAAAATATAGATATTTTTTCTATCCCTTTTATTTAAATAAAAGAATGGTGCAAGAGATTCAAAATAATAATTGAATGTTTCTACATTCATGACTTAAATTTTTTTTAAATTTACGTAGCTTTCATCAATTAACCAATTGATTGTTTTCTTCATGAACATTTCTAAATTAATATAACTTATGTTTAATTTATCCCTAGCTTTAGAACCATCATAAATATGTCCATGTGTTAAAACTCTTGCTGACTCACTACATATTAATGGGGTTGAATTAGACACTAGCTTATAAAGGTCTCCGAGTGGTGCAATAATTTTCAGACCTAATTTTGGAATGTACATTGGCCTGCCTGACCATTCCGATATAGACTTTAGCTTAGAGAGCAACTCTTCACTAGTTGTTTGAAAACTATTTAAAACATATCTCTGATTGTCTTCTCCATTAAGTAAGGCTTGATAATGCCCATCTGTGCAATCGTCAATATCAACAATTGAAATATTATTCTTAATTAAAGGTGGGTACATTTTATTTAGTGTTGAAATTAACAACTTGGCTGTACCAGACACACGCCCCGGGCCCTGAACTGAAGAGGGATTAACTGATACAAACTCAAAATCTTTGTCATAATCAAATGCTTCTTTTTCTGCTAAGTACTTGGATTCTTCGTATTTGCTAAGAAAGTAACCTCTATGATTCGACAATTCATTACCTAAAGATCCTAATTTCTCACCTAAAGTTACTGCAGAAGATGTATAAATAAATTTTTTAATTTTCAGCCTGTTTCCAAGTTGAAGCATTTCTTTAGTTCCTTCAATATTTGCTTTAAACATCCATTTAGGATTCTTGGAACACATTTTATTAACACCTGCAATATGAAAAATTGCATCTATGTTGCAATCAGATAAATCATCATATAGTGATTCTGTAAAAAGATCGCCTTCAATCTTTTTTACACCAAGGTCTGTAAACAAATGATCGTTGTTTTTTGATCTAGAAAGTGCAAAGATACTATGACCCTGATCAACTATTTTTTTAAGAAGTGGTTTACCTACAACCCCAGTTGAGCCTGTAATAAAAATATTGTTATATTTCATTTAGTTTGCTTCAGATAACCAGATATATATTGATAACCAGATATATATGAAAAAATTAAAGCATGCAGAACAATTAAATCTGCAATTGTAAAACTTAGGATATTGAGTGGAAAATCCATCATTACAAAACCAACAGCCCAAAATTGAAGGCTTGCTTTTGCTTTACCAAATTTGCTAGGCGGAATCATTATTCCCTCATTACCTGCAAGAGCTCTTAAACCAGTAATAATAAATTCTCTAGCAATTAGTAAAACTGTAATCCAGATACTAACTCTTTCAATATAAGTAAAACCAACAAATATGAAAGTTATAAAAATTTTATCTGCAATTGTATCTAAAAATGCTCCAGTTTTTGAAGATACATCCCATTTTCTTGCTAGTCGGCCATCAAAAAAGTCTGTCCAAGCAGCAATAAAAGCAATTATTGCTGGAACTAACATTAACCCTTCATTAGTTCCATCGAGTAATAACAAATATAAAATTACCGGAGAAGAAAAAATACGAAATAAAGCTAATAAGTCTGGTATATATTTTTTCATCAAATCACATCAATAATTCTTCGCTCAGAAGCATCTTTAATCGCTAATTCTTTATCCATTAAAAAGGTATTTAAAATATCAACAGAATCTTCTATCAAGAAATCAACCTCTTCCTTTTCTTCATTATAAAACTTTGATAGTACAAAATCAGCTGGGTCAATTCCTTGAGGTGGTCTCCCAACTCCTACTTTTAGTTTGTAATAATCCGCAGGATTTAAAAATCTGTTTGTTGATTTAATTCCATTATGACCACCATCCGAACTTCCTTTTTTAATTCTTAAACGTCCGAATGCAAGATCAATATCATCATGAACAATAAGTATTTCTGTGTTTTCTTTATTGTTATATTTAAAATAGCTTTTTAGTGCATCTCCAGAATTGTTCATCGAGACCATCGGTAGGATAATCTCAACATTAGATCCGTTAATTTCGGCAAAAGAAAAATTGTAAATACTATTTTTATCGAGTTTAAATTCTAAATCATTTTTCTTACAGAAACGAATCAGAATATCTGCACCTATATTATGTCGTGTCTTTGAATATTTATCTTGTGGATTCCAGAGTCCAACAAATAGAGTTTTGTTATTCTCCAGATTCATCTGAGGACTCTTCCTCAACAGTCTCTTCAGAGGATTCACTCTCGTCTCCCTCTTCACCTTCTACTTCTTCACCCTCAAGATCTTCAATATCTTCTTCCTCTTCAATTATTGCTCTTGGTACAGTAATTGTAATCAAAATTGAATCGTCTTCTGCATCCGCTAGCTCTACACTTTCTGGCAACGAGACATCTCTAGCAGCTAAGTTATCTCCAACATTTAACTCAGAAATATCTAAATCAAGAGAAGTAGGAATGTTTGTAGGAAGAGCTGTAATAGTGATGGAAGAGTTAATTGTTTGAACAATTCCACCTTCTTCTTTAACTCCCATTGGAGTTCCTATAAAGTTAACTTGTACGTCAGCATCAACAGTCTTTGTTAGGTCTATTTGAATGAAGTCAACATGTAAAAATTCATTGCGATATACATGTTTTTGTATTTCTCTAGCTAATGCTGTGTATTTATCCTTGCCAACTTCTAAATTAAAAATTACGTTAGAGCCAGCTTCAGTTTTTAAAGCATTTGTAAATTCTCTAGCATCTATTTCTACAGAGACGGGATCCATCCCCAAACCATAAACAACAGCTGGAATACTGCCTTCACCCCTGCTTCTTCTTGATTGAGCAGATCCAGTATTGTTTCTTACAGTTGCTTTTAGACTTGTTTCCATTTTTATCCCTACGAATTATATAGAGTAATAAATTTTATTTGCTACTCAAAGCAATATTTATGCTTTTTCTGTAGCCTTTCGAGCTGAAAGAACTGCAAGGGTAAGAGTTAGTGCAGCAAATAATCCAGCGGATAGATATCCTCTAAATAAAACATCCAGCTCCCAACCATCAACCATAACTGCCCTCATAGCTTCAATAACATATGTTGTTGGGTTATATGCTGCAGCTGTTTCAAGCCACCCTTTTAAAGCTTCCCGTGGAACAAATGTTGGCGCAAGAAAAATAGCGGGGAAAAATAAAAAAGTAGCTGCTTGTGCTCCCTGTGAAGAGCCCGATTTAACACCTGCTGCTACTGAATATCCAGCAAAGCCCATTCCCCAAAGAAAAGCAAGCGACAGAACTATCAAAAATCCAATATTACCCACTGCAGGATCTGCACCAATTATTATTCCGATAAATAATATAAGACCTGATTGTAATAAAACTCTGAAGGCACCCACATTCATTGGTGCCAAAATAATAGCCCACCTAGAGATTGGCATACTTTGATAACGTTTAAAAACACCAGATTCAATATCTTCAACTAAATAAATTCCTGATGCTGCACCACTCAAAGAGGCTGATACTATTGAAACTGGAAGAATAAAATTTATAAAATTTCCTTTTGCAAAATCAAAAGGGGTTCCACTAGCAGATCCACCAAAAACACCCCCTAAGGCACCATCGTATACAAATAAGAAAAATGCTGAAATAATTAAATTTGGAAGTTCAGCAAGTGGTCTTCTTACAACTCTCAAAACCATTCGTTTTGTTAAAATTTGTAACTGTATAAGAAAAGACCTATTTGATTCCATTATCTCTTACTCTTTTCTTCTTCATTTTTAATATCTTCTGAACCCTCAAGTCTATAACCGGTTACTTCAAGAAATACGTCATCTAAAGTAGGCTTACTTGCTGAAACTGAACTTACTTCTACCCCATTACTGGTGAGGTCTTTCAAATATCCTGGAATTTTTGATGCACCATCCTCAACTGTTATTCTTAATTCATTTTTATCTTGGACTGTGTTCTTTAAAATATTTTTTGCATCTTCTAAAAAATCATTATTTTCAAATGCAAAAGTTATAACATCACCACCAATACCTGCTTTTAATTCATCTGATGTTCCTTCTGCAACAACTAAACCCTCGTCAATAATTGCAATCCTGTCAGCTAACTCATCAGCTTCTTCAAGATATTGTGTTGTAAGAATAATAGTTACTCCATTATCACGAAGTCGTTTAATTTCATCCCATAAAACTCGTCTAGATCCTGGATCTAAACCCGTTGTTGGTTCATCTAAAAAAAGGATTTCTGGAGAGTGAACTAAGCTTAAACCAAGGTCTAGCCTTCGCTTCATACCTCCCGAATAAGTTTTTACTCTTCTATCAGCTGCTTCCACTAAACCAACAAGTTCTAAAATCTCTGTTGTTCTCTTTTCAGAATCTTTTTTTGAATACCCCCAAAGTCTGCATGTTGTAAAAAATAATTCCCTGCCTGTTAGCAAATTATCTATACCTGTATCTTGAAGAGCGACACCAATTTTTTCTCTAACTTCTTTATCTTTAGTAGCAACATCTATTCCTAAAACAGAGGCCCTTCCATCAGTAATACTTAATAGAGTTGTGAGCATTAAGATTGTTGTGGATTTACCCGCACCATTTGGACCAAGTAACCCAAAGATTTCACCTTGTTTTACCTGAAAACTAACATCTTTTACAGCTTCAACAGTGTCTTGTTTACTGATAAAAGTTTTCTTAATATTTTTAACGTCTACTGCTAACATAATGTACCTATAAGCCGTAATATATTTTGATACTAATGGTATCAGAATTTAATTGGCCTCGTAGCTCAGGGGATAGAGCACAGGTTTCCTAAACCTGGTGTCGCAGGTTCGAATCCTGCCGAGGCCGCTCTTTATAAACTAAACGTTGTGCTGTTGTCCTGAATTAATATGATCTTGCGCAATAATTGCTGCTTTAGAAACAGTTTTAATTTCTTCCCAAGTAAAAGGGTTCTGTGATTTATCTCTTACATAATCAAAAAAGATACTTAGAGATTCTTTGTGTCCTTTGCCTGATGAAAATGTTTTACTTCTATCTTGTGAGCCTTCTAGAAACCTTAACATTTTAAAATCTTCAAGAATATAGGAGTTGCCCTCGCCATGGACTTCTATACGTTCTTTACTTAATATTTGATTTGCTTCAGAAAAATATTGTAAAGAAGCATGAGATCCATTTGCAAAATTAATGTTCAAGAAAACTTGATTATCTTTTACCACATTATTTGATTTGTCAACTGGCGCAGATGCTGAAATACTTTGGGGAAGAGAATCAAACAAATAACAAGCTAAATCAATGCCATGCACTGCTTCACCAACAATTCTTCCTCCACCAATTTCCTTTATATTTGTCCAATGATCGCTGTCAAGTGGTGGGACACTAAATCGTAAATTTATACTATTTGCTGGACTATCAATTAATTTTTGTTTAATAAATTGAGACGATTTAGAAAATCGTCTGTTAAATCCAATAAACAATTTTGGATTTTCAGACCTGTAAATACTCTCTTCAATATCTGTAATCGACTGCATGTCTAAAGCTAATGGTTTTTCGACATATACAGCTTTTCCTTTATTTAATGCTTTAATAACTAAATCAGAATGGTTGTAGTGTGGGGTTAATATAAGAACCGCATCTATTTCTTCAGAATTTAATATGTCTTCTTCAGTAGAATATTTATTTTTAATTTTAAAACTTTTAGCAAGCGACTCTGCACTTAAACCCTTTGATGATGCTATCCCAAGAACTTTACATTCTCTTTTCAGCTCTTTAAGAATTGGCATTATTGTTGTAGCTGCAAAATTTCCAGCACCCAATATTCCTAAATTTACTTTTGATGTTTTTGGTTCTGGCTGAAAATCATTTTCTATTTCAATTTTCGGTTCAGCATCAATGTTGTATCTTAGTACCACTGATAATGGCTTAATCTCATCATCAAATTTTTTATAAACACTTGGTGCATCTTCAAATGCTATCTCTTCAGATACTAAGTCAAGTAAATGAATTTGTTGTTGAGACAAAAGTTTTGTAAATGTCTCAAAGTTTCTATTTTCTGTCCATCGCACATATTCAATTGGATAATCATTTCCTAGTGCTTCGTACTGTTTATCGTACCTTCCAGGTCCATAAGACTTTGAAACAACAAGTTCTAATTCTTTATAATAAAAATCATTTCTAGAAATGTTTAAGGGAATGTCACCAATAACAACAATCTTTGCTTTATTGCGTGCAATTTTTGTAGCTAGCTCTATAGGTTCATTACTGCTAGTTGCCGCAGTAATAATTACAGTATCAACATCGTACAGTTCAATATCATCTGCAGAAGTAAAAAAATTTTCTCCATATTTAGATCTTTCAGGATCAGGATCTAT
Source organism: uncultured Candidatus Actinomarina sp. (assembly GCA_902610815.1). Classification (GTDB taxonomy): domain Bacteria; phylum Actinomycetota; class Acidimicrobiia; order Actinomarinales; family Actinomarinaceae; genus Actinomarina. The sequence goes on along the minus strand of CACLXG010000004.1, from coordinate 765 downwards.
TCCAGTTACTTCTGAGCCTTGTGCTTCAGCTAGCCTAGATACTAATTGTCCTATGACCCCAAGGCCTATAACAACTACTTTTGAACCAAGGGTTGTTTGAGATAGCCTAAGACCATGCAATGCAATACTTCCTAAAACAGTGAAAGCTGCTTCTTTGATGTCAGTATTTTCATCAATTCGACTACATAGATTTTCACTAACAACAACATATTCAGCGTGACCTCCATTAGATACAACTTTATCTCCAACATGGTACGCGCTAACATTTTTTCCAACTTTGACCACTTCACCTGCTGAACTATATCCAAGCTGAAGGGGAAGAAGATTTTTTTGGGAACACAGCATTCCAGACTGCTCCAAATCCCTCTTTCTTTAAAAGATCTAATCCTTTATCAATATTTGAACTGTTTTGAAGCTTATCAGTGACAGAGGTATTTGCAACTTCAATAGCAGCTAGCTCTGTTCCTGAAGATACAACTGAATAATGGTTTTTTATAAGTATCTCTCCAGGACCAGGATTTGGAATAGGAGTATCCCATAAAATCGGTGTAGGATTGTTTTTTTCAACTACTAACTGTTTCATTTATCTCCTGTTTAATAATAACTAATTTACTTCGGAAATTAAGGGTGAGGTTAAATTTATATAATCTCCATCAATTGATTTTATTTTTAGGGATCCGTCTTCGTTAATGTCTTCAGCCCATCCTCTACCTTCGGGGTACTCCACAATTTTCCCGAGTGTTTGTAATTTTTGTTTGTATTTAT
>CACLXG010000003.1 GCA_902610815.1 uncultured Candidatus Actinomarina sp. | reverse complement strand
GCTGCCATTGTCGGTGGTTTGTTTAGCTACATTGCGATCCTGGTTGCAGGAGCAGTAATTAGCGGACTTGTATAATTAAAAATTCTTAATTCATGTCGTTTAAGAATATTCTTTGTTTTGGAACTTTAAATCCTGATTTAATTTACTTTGTTGATGAATTGCCAAGTAAAGGTGGTGACATTCGTAGTTTAAAGTCTTCTATGAGGCCAGGAGGGACTGCTATAAATTGCTCGGAATTAATTTCTCTTTGGAAGAAATCAGTTCAAGTTAGAGGAAATAGTATTGGTAGTGACCCTATGGGTAAATACTTAGTTGACTATTTAGAAGAAAATAACATAAATTTTGATGGTTTAATAATCAATCAGTCATTGACTCCAACATGTTCTATTTTTGTAGACTCTTCCGGTGAGAGAACAATAGTCTCTTCAGGATATGAAGGTCTTGAGTGGAGTAATTTCGAAAATTTAAACAACTTTGATTCGCTAATTATAGATAGGTACTCTATTAGGTTCATTAAAGATAAACTAAAAGATCTCAAAAAACAAAATAATTTGTTTGTTTGCCAAGCAGGTTATGAATATGAAATTGATTACAAATTAGACTTTCTTATAGTCAGCAAAGATGAAATTAGTGTTGATGAAGCTAATAATCTTATAGATTCAAAAACTGTAGAGTATATACTCTTGACATCCTCAAACTTGCCAGCAAGGCTACTTGGTGCAGAAGGGGCTATAGAAATAGTTCCTCCAGATTTTAAAACTATAAATTCAAATGGTGCTGGCGATGCAACTGCAGCATATATTGCGGCTTTTGGTGTAAACGACTTAATTCCAAATATAAAGAAAGCCTGTGCAGCAGGTGCTATCGTAGCTGGAACAAATGATAAACCTACAATTGAAAAAATCGAAGAAATATCACAACTTGTAGAAGTAAACCCTCGATAGCAATTTATACTTTTCATAAATATCTACTAATATAAATACTTATGGCGGTTCCCTATAAAGCACCAGTCAAAGACATAGTCTTTGGTTATGAAGTTATTGATTCTTATAATGTTCTCAATAAAATATCAGCATTTAGTGATTTTTCAGAAGATATTGTTATTCCAACAATGGAAGAATGTGCTAAATTCTCTGAAGAAGTCCTTGCACCAATAAATGCTATAGGAGATCAACAAGGAGCAACAATCAATGATGGTGTTGTAACAATGCCTGAAGAGTTTGTTGATGCCTATAAAAAGTTCGCCGAAGCAGGGTGGGCATCAATATCTTTGCCATCTGATATTGGTGGTGGTGGAATGCCTATAACTTTGTCTGGTGGAACTTTAGAAATTCTTAGTACAGCCAATTTAGCTTTTGGTTTAGCACCGGGTTTAAGTGCTGGTGCAATTTCTGCTATAAATTTCCACGGCAGCCAAGAACAAAAAGATAAATTTTTACCAAAACTTGTTTCAGGTGAGTGGACAGGAACAATGAATTTGAGTGAGCCTCAGTCAGGGTCAGATCTCGGAACAATTACTACAAAGGCTGAGCCTCAAGAGGATGGTTCGTATAAAATAACGGGCACAAAAGTTTGGATTACATTTGGTGAACATAATATGACAGAAAATATAATTCACCTTGTTTTGGCTAAAGTTCCTGGATCTCCTGAGGGTACTAAAGGTATCTCTATGTTTATAGTGCCAAAATATACAGTTAATGATGATGGATCTGTAGGTGATTCAAATAATGTAAGCTGTATATCTATTGAAGAAAAGCTGGGAATTCATGCAAGTCCGACTTGTGTTATGGAATATGATGGTTCTGTTGGTTATTTAGTTGGAGAAGAGAACCGAGGTCTTAACTATATGTTTACGATGATGAACGAAGCTCGTGTATGGGTAGGTGGACAAGGATTAGCATGTGCTTCAGGTTCATTGCAGGGTGCTGCTCAATATGCTAGAGACCGAGTACAAGGAAGACCTGTAGGGATGTCTAAGGAAGACGCTAAAAATTCAACAATTATTGATCATGCAGATGTTAGAAGAATGCTTATGACAATTAAAGCATATGTCGATGCAATGAGATACCTCATGTATGATAACCAGTTAATGCTTGATGTTGAGTACTTTGGTGAAGATGAAGAAATGAAAGCATTTGGTGAAGAAAGGTGTGGAATATTGACACCTATAACTAAAGCTTGGATATCTGATCTTGGAGTTGAATTGTCTAATATTGCAATCCAAGTCTATGGAGGCATGGGCTATGTTGAAGAAACAGGAGTAGCTCAGTACTTACGTGATGCAAGAATAGCTCCAATTTATGAAGGAACAAATGGAATTCAAGCATTAGATTTAATGTTTAGAAAGCTACCTCTTGATAATGGTCAAGCAATGCAAAGGCTTCTATCAGATGTCAATAAAGTTATTGATGAAATGAAACAAGACGATGAAGAGCTTGTATCAATGGCTGAAAAGCTTGAAAAAGAAGTAAATACATTATCTGAAATAACTTTATGGCTTGGTTCTAAAATGCTTGAGGGAGAGTTGGTTGATGCAAGTGCTGGTGCCACACCATATTTGAAAATGTTTGGTCAAGTTTTAGGTGGGTATTATATGAGTAAAGCTGCAATTCTTGCAAATAAAAAGTTTAAAGAAACCGGTGATGAGTTCTACAAAGACAAATTAACACTTTCAAAATTCTACATGGAACAACTATTACCTTTAGCTTCAGGATACGCATCATCTATTACTGCAGGTAAAGATGATTTGTATGCAATGAAGGCTGAAAACTTCTAATTGATTGATTCACTAAAAAACAAAAATAACTTAATAGCTCTCATAGGAGCAAGTAATGATAAAAAAAAATACGGAAATAAGATTTTATTAGACTTAGTATCAAAAGGCCATAATGTTGTTCCGATAAACCCTAAAGAAGATAATGTTGCTGGTTTAAAGTCCTACAACAATGTTGCTGAACTTAGTGAAAAACCTTCAATAATAAATTTTGTAGTGCCACCCAATGTTGGATTGGAATTAACAAAGGACTTGGTTGAATCAGGTTATGATAACTTCTGGTATCAGCCTGGGGCAGAGAGTTCAGAAATTTCTTCGTATTTAGAATCTAATAGTAAAAATTATATAGATGACAAATGCATTATGGTTGTCACAAGACTAGCCGATAATTACTAGTCCTCTAATTCTTTATTTACGCTATCTAATTCTTCGAATGATTTCTCAAGTTTATTTACTCTAGTAGTTTTTAATGCCTCAAAAGATTTTACAGTCTGGTCTAGTCTTTTAGTAACATCATCAAAAGATTCGATAAACTTTCTAATTTCTAGTTTTATCTTTTCATGAGTTGCCAAAATATTTTTAGTATCGGTTTGCAAACTAAAAAGTTTCATGGAGTGCCTTATGGTCTCAAGATAAGCCATTAGTGTCTGTGGACTTACAAGTATAACTTTTTTAGAAAAAGCATATTGAATAACAGGCATTCTACTTGCGCCAATTTCTGAAGTTAATAAAAAGTGATACAAATTTTCTAGGGGAATATACATTAAAACAAAATCAACGGTGCCCTCATCTGCTGATATGTATCCTTCTCTGGAAGATGTATCATCAATTTTAGTTTTGATCGCTTTGTCTAAAAAATCCTTATTTTTATTTCTTATCGATTCGGTTATTTCTTTTCTTGCTAACTCGTCAAGAGTTTCATCTTCAAGATCTCTATTAAGCTTGGCTATCTCCATGTAATTCGTTAATGGGAATTTTGAATCCATATTAATTGTTTTATTTTCCGGAAGAAAAAAAGTAAAATCAGGAATCGTTCCGCTAGACATTCTTTTTTGGGTTTGGTAGTGAATTCCCTCTTTATACTCCATAATTTCTAGTAAGTCTTCAACCTGAAACTCTGCCCACTGCCCTCTACTTTGATTGTTGTTTAATACAGATATTAAATTTCTAGTTTGCTGGTCTACTCCGGTAATAGAGGACTTAATTTCACCAGTCTTCTCTAAAAATTCTTTTACTGTCTGGTCGGATCTATTGAGTAATTTGTATATTTGAGATTCTTCATTTTCAATTATTTCACTTACAATTCCTTTAATTAAATACTCATCATCTTTATTCTCTTCTTCAGTTTCTTTTCTTGTTACAAAATACAGATTGGCAAGCAAAAGGATAACGATTACTCCATAAATTATATTTTCCATATTTTAAGAATAGCAATATAGCAAGACAGTTTGTGTTGAAGGGGTAATTAGTTAAACCGTGTCGAATATTTTTTGAAAACTAAATTTAAAATTATCAGAGGAATAATTAGATAAAATAAATTCTTTTGCATTTATTCCAACAGAAGTTGCTTCATTGTAATTTTGAATCACATGATTTATTTTTTTTATCATAGAATCTAAATTATTACTTTCAAAAACATAACCAGTTTGTCCATCTATAACTATGTCTTGCATTCCTGGAGCGTCTGTAACAAGCACAGGGCATGCTGTGACTTGAGATTCAAATATTACTCTTGCAAGACCCTCTGATACCGAGGGAAGAATCATTAAGTTATTTTCAGAGTAAAACTTTTTCACTTCATCTCTATTTTTATTTCCGTGAATAAAAACTCTATCTGCAACATTTTTTGATTTTATTTTGTCTTTGAGACTTTCTAGATAGTTCTGATTGGGTGTTGGGCCTACTATATTCAGTTCAACCTTGTCACTAATTAACTCAGGCAAGGCATCGATAATCATATGGGGTTTTTTTCTATCAGTCACACTTCCAATAAAGAGTATTTTAAAATTTCCTTTATTATCTCTTAAGGGGTCGATGTTGCTAAATATTTCAAAATCTATCCATGCTGGAAATCTTACAACACGCTTTGATGGATTAAAAGACAGTGCTTGCTCCTCTGTAGAAGAAGAAACTGCTCTCAACATATCAGCACAATTTATTGTGTAAGATGCCATCCTGGAAAATAAATTTTTATATAAATTTGGAAATGTTAGATTTTTTTCTAACTCCAAAGTATTTATAAAATCTCCATGTGATTCAATAACTATTTTTACATCTTTATACTTTTTTTTAATTTTATAAACACCCAGAAAACTTGTTACTGGATCTTGAAATGTAACTATTTCAATTTCATATTGGGAGATTAATTTTGGTATTTGAAAATAAGATACAAAAAATATTTTCAAATAGTTAAAAATTCTTGATTTGTTTTTTTTATTTAAATAAAAAGTTGTTTCTGATTCAGTATGTATTTTTTTTTGGCTCGAGAATGCAAGAACTGTAACATTTGCGACTTCACTTAAATTATCGTACTTTTTTTTTATATTTTCATTTAAAGGTAATTCATAAAAAGTTGGTGAGAAAAATAGTACATTTTTTTTCATAAACTAAAAAATTCTTTAAGTTCTGTTATTAGATCTTCTTCATGTGTCCATGGAACTGAGTGGCCAGCATCAGGAAAAGTTTTCACTTTTACTTTGTTTAATCTCTTAACAACATCATTTGAAGTTTCTTCTGGTACAAGTTTATCTCTACCCCCAGTAATTACTAGGGTCTCAGCTTTAATTTCTTGTATCCAAGACCTTGCATCATAAGGAACAACAAATCTTCCCCCATCTGCGTAAATGAAGTCATCTTTTGACTTATGCAGATTATTCCATGCCCACTCTGTATATTCATCGTTAATAGAGTTTGATTTTTTTAAAAATGAAAACTTAGATTTTGGATTGAAATTAGGGAATAATCTTTCTCTTATTCTTACAAAACTAACAAATATTTTAAATGCTACTTTATCGCTATACACAGCACCGCCAAGCCAGCTAAAAGGTGTAATTAAAACTAATTTATTTACTAATGGATTATTTTTTTTAGCAATTGACATTGCAACTGCACTTCCCATTGACCAACCAACAATATTGCAACTTGAAATGCCAAGCTCTTTTAGAATGCTAATAACAACATCGGCATTTTCATCTACGTCCCACCTGTCCCAACTAGCATCAGACTTTCCATGATTACGCATGTCTATAGCAACAAAAGAGGTTTTATTTTTAATTTTAGGCAATATTTTAAACCAGCTTCCTAGGGAGTCTGACCCCCAGCTGTGGAGAAATATTATAGGAGTTGTGCCTTCTATAATATTTTCTCTAATAAAGTATTCTTTTTCTCTTATGAATACAGTCCTGCCTGGAATTTTACTTGGGTGAATTTGTGTAGTTCCTGCAGATTGGCTCTTTTTGGTCTCAAGTAGACTTTTTGTTACTGCAGTAAAAGCAAAAATTTTAGTTAGTGTTTTAATCATCAACTTCTAATAATATTTATTTTTTGATTATATCTATCAGTTATATTTCCAATTTCTTTTATAAAAACCCCATATATTTTTTCAATTTCTATCAAATCTATATCTGTTTCAGCAGGTGCAGAAATTAATAATCCTCCACTGGTTTGAGCATCTGCTAATAAAAGTGCCTCGTCTTGATCCTCGAATGAGATAAAGTCTTTTACTGAGTCAAAATTTCTTTGACTTCCTGATGGATAAATGCCACTATGAAAATAATTTTTTGCAAACTCAATGATTGGAACTTTATCGAATATCAAATTTGCTGATAATTTTTCATCAATCAACATCTCACTGAGGTGGCCAAGAAGTCCAAAACCAGTAACGTCTGTAATTGCATTTGCGTTGAGGTGCTTTGCGACTTCAAGGCCTGCATCATTTAAGGTTGTCATTACATTTGTTACCTGATTTATTGCTTCTTCATCGGCAACGCCTTTTTTTATTGCGGTTGCAATAATTCCAGAACCTAGAGGCTTGGTTAGAAAAAGTTTATCTCCATTTTTAATATTCGTTTTTGTATAGATTTTTTCATTAACGATACCTGTTACAGCAAAACCATATTTTGGTTCTTTGTCATCAATACTGTGCCCTCCAACAATATTGCAATTGGCAGATTTCATTACATCTGCACCCCCTTTAATAACATCTGATAAAACGTCAAAACCTATATCTTCTCTTGGCCAACTAACTAACTGTAAAGATGAAATAGGTGCACCTCCCATTGCATAAATATCAGATAATGCATTTGTTGCGGCAACTCTACCCCAGTCATAAGGGTTATCTAAAATAGGAGTAAAAAAATCAACTGTTTGTACAATTTTCATACTGTTTCCTAGATCAATAACTGCGCCATCATCTGGATTTTCTAATCCAACTAAGACTTCAGAATTGTTTGAATTATTTTGTTTTGATTGCTTCAGAACCTGAGCAAGCTCTCCTTGGGAGAGTTTACATGCTCAACCTGAGCCATGAGAATACTCTGTGAGTCTCACTTTACCCTCCTTAACTTTCTTGCTTTTCCTTAAGTACTTCTTTCGCAAATAAATCTTGTATGGTGTTTAATAAAGGTGACTGCTCAAATAATTGATTATCAATCTTTGAAACAAATACTCCATGTTTAGCCGTAGACATAACAAAAACTGTATCAACTTCATAGAGCTCATCTATTGTCACTCTAGAAATAGCTGTTTGAATTTTGTTTTCTTCACCAAACTTTAATAAATACTGTCTAGTTATCGAGTCTAAAATTCCCAAATCTATATCTGGTACATAAGCAACTTCACCCTTGATCCAGCCAACAGAAAAAGTTGGGCCTTCTAAAACTACGCCTTTATTATTAATAAGGAGGGCATCTGTAAAACCATCTCTAACTGCTTCTCTAGTTTGCTTTATGTTATAAGCATAAGAAGTAGATTTTGAACCAACTATATTTTTACTATCAACTTCATAATCTCCACCAGAATGCCATGGTGCAGGTTGAGATTGTAATGTAAATTCTTCAGGTAAATTTATTAATGGCTGATAAAAAGAATAAATTGTAAATTCGTCATCTGACTCGTTTCTCAAGATTAAAACTCTTACATAGCCACTTTTGTGCCTTGATGCTATGTTTAAAATATTATTTCTAATTAAATTAAAATCTACATTTTCAAATAGTTGTTTTTTACAAGATTGTTTTAATCTATCAATATGTTTATCTAATCCAAAGGGATGGTGATCATGAATCTTTAAAGCTTCGAAGACCCCATCTCCTCTCCAGACTGCTAAATTTTCTACAGGCAAAGTAAATTCTTCTTTTGTGACTTCCAAATCATTGACTAAATACAAAACGATTATCCTCTCTCTCGAATATAGGTATTTGTAATCGGCATTCTTCTATCTTTACCAAATGCTTTTTCCGTCAATTTTACTCCTGGTGCAACTTGTTTTCTCTTGTATTCATTTCTATCGACTTTGGATAAGACATCATAAACAATATTCTCATCAATGCCCGTAGAAATAATCTTCTCTGAGGAACTATCTTCTTCAATATACATACGTAAAATTTCATCAAGAAGTTCGTATTCTGGTAAGGAATCCTTATCAAACTGATCTGGTCTTAATTCTGCACTTGGCTCTTTATCAATTGTATTTTGAGGAATTACGTTTGAAATTGAATTTCTGAAATTTGCTAAGTTATAAACTTCAGTTTTATATAAATCTTTTAATAATGCGAAGCCTCCTGCTAAATCACCATAAAGAGTTGAATAACCTACAGCCATTTCAGACTTGTTACCTGTAGAAACAACCATGGCTCCAGTTTGATTGGATAAAGCCATTAAAATATTACCCCTTACGCGTGACTGGATGTTTTCATCTGTTGTTTGTCCAAGTTCTTCATCAACACTTTCCTTTAAAGTATTTCTAAAAATATTTACTATTTCTTCGATTTTTATTACCTTAAATTCTATTTCAAGGTTTTCCGCAAGTAATCGAGCATCGACAAGAGATTCTTCTTTGTTGTATTTGGACGGCAATGCCACACCTATAACATTTTCAGACCCAAGAGCATCAACGGCAATAGTTGCTGTCAAAGCAGAATCTATTCCTCCAGAAAGTCCTACAAGTACTTTTTTAAAATTATTTTTACTAACGTAATCGAACAACCCTAATTTTAGTGCTGAATACAGAGATTCATTTTTTGATAAAAGTAGTGCAGACTGTAAGGGTTCTAGCTCAAAACCTTTTTGTCTAATCTCTAGTGTTGATCCTTTAGGCTGTTCTTTAACTTCCAAATCTAAATCAATATAGAACAACTCCTCTTCAAACTGTTGTGCTTGATAAAGTATTTCCCCTTTACCATCTACAACAAATGAACCTCCATCAAAAACTAATTCGTCTTGGCCACCAACCATGTTTAGGTAAATAATTGGTACACCTAATTTTTTAGCTTGGTTGATAACAAGCTCTTTTCTTAAGTCTGTTTTATTTTGATCATAAGGAGAAGCATTTATGTTAATTATTAAAGATGCACCATTCTCTACTTGTTGTAATGCAGGTCCTTCTTCAATCCATATGTCTTCGCAAATACTTATTCCAATACCAACATCTTCATACCAAAATACATTTCCTGGATTGTTGCCCTTAGCAAAATACCTAGCTTCATCGAATACGGAGTAATTTGGAAGAAAGCACTTGTGGTAGATTCCTTTTACATCGCCGTTCTGGATTATTGCTGCCGCATTAGCAATGTGTCTTTTTTGTTTGTCTATATGATTATCATCCAAATTTCTGTCAACAAAACCAACAAGACCACTAGTTGTGCTAGAAAATTCAGCTAATTCTTCCAAAACAGCAAAGTTTTTTCCAACAAAACTCTCTCTTAAAAGTAGGTCTTCAGGTGGATACCCTGTCAATGCTAATTCAGGAAAAATTAGGATATCTGTTTCTTTTTCTTCCGCTGCTTCAAAACAGTCTAAAATAGTTTGCTTATTTTTCTGTATGGCCCCTACTGGAAATGACATTTGGGCACCAGCTATTCTTACGGTTTTTTTATTCACAATTTAATGATAGATGGGAAACTTGGTTATGAAGAAACCTTAATTTCTATATCTTTAGAGTCTTCGATCCAATTAGTAACTCTCTTTAGAGAAGGCATTCTGTCTACTATATTTCTTTTTGAATTAATTTTTGCCATTACTTCATGAAGTGATTCGGGATTTCTTCTCTTTAGCTCAGATACACTTTCTACTCCAGCAGCTTCAAGTAAATCCGCATAGTCTCTTCCTAGATTTTTAATTTTCATTAATTCGGCACGCCTTGCCCAGTGCAATAATTTCGGTGAATTAATTCCTGTTTCTTTTGTTAAGAGAGCCCTTCCAGACCTAGAAGATGCAATTTGTAAAAAAGTTGTTGTTGTTCTGACTCTAGCTCTTCTTAGCTTTGTTGCTTCGGTATGTGTCATACCATTTATTGAGTCAATTGAATTCATGTTTTAAATTTTACAAAATAAATTACATAAAGAAACGATTTTTTTTAAGAGTTTTTCCCACTCTTAAAAATCTTTTTCCTCGTCATAATCAATAGGTTCTAAGAAATTGAAATTTAGTTTTTTAATTTCAATTTCTGACGAGATAAGAAAATCTACTAAATCGAAATCTTGAAATACTGATTTTTCTTCATCAATTTGATCGTCTTCAGTAATCAACTCTAATTTTGGCCAAAACATTCTCGGAATTAAGATTGGAAATCCAAGTTTGTATCTATATTGGGGAATCAAAACCTTACTACCATCATGGTCATCGTTTTTGAGACCATCTATAACTTCAACCTCTACTTCTGGTTGGTCTCCAAGAAAAAAAATTATATCATTAATCTCCTTTTGATTTTGGTAGAAAAATAAAGCTGTCCTAATTGAAGACGTTATACCCTCTGGCCAATTTTCATTAATTAAAATATTTGAATTTTTAAAATCTATTTTTTCTGAAATTACTTCACTTTCAGATCCAAGAACGACAGAAGAATTATCAAAATTTATATTAACTTTATCAATTATTGCTTGAAGTAATGGTTTATCCCTGACTTCAGCTAACTGTTTAGGAAACCCCATTCTGCTTGAGCTACCTGCGGCTAAAATTACTGCTGCTTGCACAACTACATTGGCCCTAATATTGCACCACTGAAAATCAGTGCTACTAATAATAAAACAACCTCAATATTTTTTAGGAAATAAACTTGTTTAAGTCCTGAGGCAAAAGCTATTAATGCATAGATACCTGTTATCATTATAAGAAAAAATTGAGCTAATATATTTGAACTTATTAAAGCAAAAAACACAAGCAAACCCGGGGCACTTGAAAAACAGGAAATGATAATTAATTCTGCTGGTTTTGGATCTTTTGATAACAAAAATTTTAGAATTAAATAACATATTGAAAGCCCAATCAAAGATATTAGTGTTGCCGTAAATACAGATGAGAAAAGTAGTGTTATGGTGACTTCTTGTTGCCTGTAAAGAGCTGAATAGTCATCAACCAAAGCTTGAACAATTTGAAACTCTTCATCTGAAAATTCATTTTTTATTAAAATAAGATTTGTTTCTATAAAATCTAATAAATTAGCAAAAAACCTCGTTTGACTTAAAGTATTTAAAGATGTAACTGTTATGTAAATTAAAATACCTTTTTGTAAGGCATTATCGAGATTTATCAAATCACTATATATGTTTTTATCAAGACGTAAAATTTTTGATAATATTTTTCTTTCACTCATTTTTAATTTTTCTTTATTTAAAATCTATCTTATGACTATAACAAAAATTATTTCATACTTTATAACAGTTACTATGACAATAGTAATTATCTGGGCACAAAGTGAAGTTTCAATATTTGATTCACCAATACCTAGTTTGCCCTGGGGTGTTGTCTCGCTTGTTGATCTATATTCAGGATTTATTTTGTTTAGTTTATGGATTTTTTATAAAGAAAATATTATACCTTCTATTGTTTGGACTTTTTTTGTAATGACTTTAGGAAGTTTTACAATCGCTTTATATGTAATATATAGTATTAAGAAGTCTGGAGGGAGTATCCAAAAATTCTTTATGGGTTCAAATAGTTAGTCTTTTTTTAAATTATCAAGAAGTATTAACGATACATCTCTTACTTTAACATTATCACCATAGCCAAGTTCTTTTACACCATCGTCCATCATTATGTAGCAAAAAGGACAAGCAACAGCAACTTCATCTGCTCCAGTATCAATAGCTTCTTGTGAACGTTCAATGTTAACTTTTTTACCTACAGACTCTTCCATCCACATTCTTCCACCGCCAGCACCACAACAAAAGCTCTGAGTTCCTTGTCTTTTCATTTCTCTAATTTCAATACCACCTATAGATCCTACAATTTCTCGTGGTGCAGTATAAATATCATTATGCCTTCCCAAATAGCAAGAATCATGATATGTGATTTTGTAAGGCTTATCACTAGTGCCAACTTCGATTCTTCCGGACTGAACTAATTCTGTCAAAAGTTGGCTGTGATGAATTACTTGATAGTTTCCTCCAAGTTGTGGATACTCATTTGCTATTGTATTAAAACAGTGTGGACATTGGGTTATAATTTTTTCAACTTTTAGATTATTCATATTCTCAATATTTTGAATAGCTAATTGTTGAAAAACAAATTCATTACCTGTTCTTCTTGCAGAATCACCAGTGCAAACCTCTTTTGGTCCTAGAACAGCAAACGAAACTCCAGCCCTTTTTAATAAAGTTGCTACAGCTTTTGTAACAGGCACATTCCTATCATCAAAAGCTCCAGCACAACCGATCCAATACAGATAGTCATACTCTTCATAATTGCTTTCATCAATTACAGGAACTTCAAAGTTAAGATCTTCAGTCCATTTTAATCTGTCGTTTTGAGAAGCCCCCCATGGGTTTGATGAGTTCTCCATTGCGACATATGCTTTTCCTAATTCTGCAGGAAAGTCGGATTCCATCAATGCAAGGTGTCTTCTCATGTCGAGTATTTTGTCTAGAATTTCAATATTAACAGGGCAGATCTCATCACAGGCTTTACAAGAAGTACAAGCCCAGAGTTCTTCAGAAGTAATTCTTTCAAAAACATTATCAGAATTTACACGTAAAGGACCTGGTGTTGAGACGGTTGCAGGCACTGCAGGTTGGCCAGACTCGGACATTACCTGCCCTACTTTTAATATTATTTCTCTAGGGTCTAAAGACTTACCTGTTTGATTTGCAGGACATACAGATGTACATCTACCACATACGGTACATGCGTCTAAGTCCATTAACTGTTTCCAAGTAAAGTGATCAATGATTTCGGTACCTACATTGTCAATATCCTCTGCTTCTAAAAGATTGCCAATAAATTTCATTGCACCTTTTGGTCTTTCTTTTGGTGACATAAACATATTTATCGGAGATGTAAATATGTGCCTTAGTTTAGAAAGTGGAATAGCTATTAAAAATACAAAGAATGAAACTACATGTAGTACCCATGAAATCCTATGAAAAAGTTCAGGATTCGAAAGGTTTAAAAATTGACCAACAGCATAACCAATGAATGACCACCTTTCGTAATCTGGAAAATTTTCAAATGCGATTCTTCCAGCTTCAGTGGTTATGCCTGATATTCCAATGAAAATTAATAAAGAAAGGGTCAAATAATCGTCCATAGTGGTTTTAGTCTTAATCCTGTACTCAGTACCAATTAAGCGCCTAGCTAAAGCCCAAAAAAGTCCTGTTAAGTAAGCTATAGTTGCCAGTTCTAGTGTGAATGAATAAACAATATATGTTGTTCCTTGTAAGAATTTTAACGAAGGAGGCATGAGGTGATGAATCTCTAAAGTTACAGTACCTGCAAACAGACCAAGAAAACCTATATAAATTAAAGAATGCATAAGACCGGCAGCTTTAAACCTAAGAACGGTTCGCATAGTCAATCCATCAAAAAGTTTATATATCCTTTGTGATAATTTAACATCTCTTTTTTCTTCCTTACCTCTAGTCCAATTTTTCACTCGAAGAGAAAATAAGTAACCAGAAATATAAATTGTTGTAGCACTTAAAACATAAAATATATACTGAAGAACTTTAGGAATGTTCTCAAATACTCTTCTTCCTCCAACTATTTCCCCTTCGGGAAATATGTAACTTGCAGCCCATAAAAAAAGAGTTCCAACTGATGCTCCAGCAGAAAATAGCAATACATAGTCATTAGCTTTATATTTGCTTAAAAACTTATTCATTATTTAATTCTTTAGATATCTCAGTTGACCTTTGAGTTGCTTTTTGAATTGCCTCGAGAATTATTGTATCAAATGAAGCATCATTAAGCGAATTGAGTCCAGCTTCAGTAGTTCCACCAGGTGACTTTACTTTATTTACCAAATCTTTAAATGTTTCATCTTCATGTATAAGTAAAGGAAGAGCTTTCACAAGTTCTTTAATAATTAATTCAGAATCCTTAAGACTTAATCCAAGTTCAGTGCCAGCATTTACAAGCTGATTTGAAAGCTCATAAAACCAAGCGGGCCCACTGCCTGATAAAGCTGTAACAATAGCAAACATGGATTCATCAACTTTTTTAACAGTTCCTAAATTTTTTAATATATTATGAATAAAGTTGAGATAATCTCCTTCGTAGTTTGAAGTAAAAGGAATAAAACCATTTTTCTCTCCAATTAATAAATTAGGCATAATTCTTAAAACGTTATTTTCTAAATACTTTTCAATTGTTTTTATTTCCAGACCTGCAATTGGTGAGCAAATTAAAACATCTCTTGCTATTTTATCTTTATAGGTATCAAAAAAATCATTAATATTCTGAGGCTTAATACATAAAATTAAAACGCCTTCGGTAATTACATTTAAAGACTCTTTGGACGTTAATGAGTAATTTTCCTGTATAGTCTGTCTTACATCCTTTGAATCCTCGTATAAGTAAATATCTGTATTTGCCCGTAAATCTTTTAGCCCCTTCAAAAATGCGGATCCTAAATTGCCTAAACCAACTATGTGAATATCCATTTTTTCCATTCTTCAATAATATCAGCAATGTTAAAAGAGTTTAAATAAAGACTTTTATAATATAATTTAAAAATATTTTTGTTTAAAATAATAAATATGTTATATTTAATACAAATCTAAGTATTTATACTTAGATAATATATATATATTAATATAGATAAGGATGGTAAACAATGAGCGGAACTTTAACTGCATCACAAGTTAAACCTGGTGTAAGGAGATCAAAAAAATACACTACAGGTCGAGTATGCGCATTTGATACTTGCGAAACAGTAATAAGCGTATACAACAAAAAGAAATTTTGTTTTCTTCACGCACCTGTCTCCTATCCAAGGGTAAGAGGGCATTTGCCAAGAGAGCAAGAGCCTGTTTAATAACTAAGAATTTTTAAGAAAGGATAATTCAAAATGGGAAAAGCCGTAGGAATTGACTTGGGAACAACCAATAGTGTTGTAGCAGTATTAGAAGGTGGTGAACCAACAGTTATTGCTAATGCGGAAGGAAATAGAACAACACCTTCTATTGTTGCTTTTAAATCTGAAGAAGTTTTAGTTGGTGAGCTTGCAAAAAGACAAGCAATAACAAATCCGGATAACACAGTAAGATCTATCAAAAGACATATTGGGACGAATTGGAAAGAAACCTTTGAAGGCAAAGATTATACACCACAAGAAATATCAGCAAGAATATTACAAAAACTTAAACGAGATGCTGAATCATATTTAGGAGATGATGTTACAGATGCAGTCATTACTGTTCCAGCTTATTTTAATGATGCTGAAAGACAAGCTACAAAAGAAGCCGGTCAAATTGCTGGATTAAACGTATTAAGAATAATAAACGAACCTACTGCTGCATCTCTTTCGTATGGACTAGAGAACAATGAAGATCAAAAAATTCTAGTATTTGATTTAGGTGGCGGCACTTTTGATGTTTCTATATTAGAAATTTCTGAAGGTGTATTTGAAGTTAAGTCAACATCAGGAGATTCAAAACTAGGTGGAGATGATTGGGATCAAAGGGTGATGGATTGGTTAATTGATAAATTTAAATCATCAACTGGTATTGATTTATCAAATGATAAAATGGCAATTCAGAGAGTTCAAGAAGGTGCAGAAAAAGCTAAAATCGAACTTTCATCTACTAGTGAAACAGAAATTAACTTGCCATTTATTACTGCCAACGATGCTGGGCCTCAGCACTTACTTGAAAAACTAAGTAGATCTGAGTTTGAAAAAATTACAGCTGACTTGGTTGAAAGAACCAGAAAACCCGTCGAGAATGCATTAACTGATGCTGGAATGAAATTTTCAGACATTGACCATGTGATATTGGTTGGTGGTTCAACTCGAATGCCATCAGTTCAACAGCTTGTAAAGTCTCTAACAGGTAAAGATCCACACAAAGGAGTTAATCCTGATGAGGTTGTTGCATCTGGAGCTGCTATTCAAGCTGGTGTACTAAAAGGTGATGTAAAAGATGTACTTTTATTAGATGTCACACCTCTTACTTTGGGTGTTGAGACCAAAGGTGGGATCATGACCAAAATGATTGAAAGAAATACAACAATCCCAACCAAAAGGTCCGAAGTATTTAGTACAGCTGAAAACAATCAAACCCAGGTTGAGATTCATATCTTACAAGGTGAAAGAGAGATGGCATCTGGAAATAAGTCTCTAGGAAGATTCACTTTAACAGATATACCTGCAGCAATGGCTGGAACGCCTCAAATAGAGGTAACTTTTGACATTGATGCTAATGGTATTGTAAATGTCAATGCTAAAGATCTGGGGACAGGCAAAGAGCAAGCTATAACAATTACTGGCGGTACAGCACTTGAAGAAGATGAGATTGAAAGAATGGTAAAAGATGCTGAACAACATGCTAATGAAGATGCAAAAAAGAAAGAGCTTGTTGAAACCAGAAATATGGCTGAAGGTATGGTTACGTCAACTGAAAAGATGTTAGAAGATAATAAAGACAAGGCAACAGAAGAAGAGATAACAGCAATCAACGATGCAAATGATAAATTGAAAAAACTTTTAGAAAATGAAGATTTGTCAATTGATGATTTGAAAAATGGTATTGATGAGCTTGCAAAAGCTAGTCAATCATTTGCCGAGAAATTATATGCGGAAGCTCAAAATGATACAGCTAATCCATCTTCAGATGAGTCAGGTGACGTAGTTGAAGGTGAAGTTATAGAGGATGAATAAAGAAGAAGAGTCTTTAATTGAAGAAGTAGACAATACTTCTGATGATTCTTCTGATAAGGAAGAGATAATTGAAGAAACTTCTGTACCTCTATCACAATATGAAAAAATAAAAGATGACTACCTAAGGCTTGCGGCGGAATTTGATAATTTTAAAAAAAGAACAGAAAAAGAAAAAGAAAGCATAGGTACAGCATCTGTTGCATACTTTGTTAACACTCTTTTCCCTCTTATTGACAACTTTGAAATGGCTATGAAGCAAGAGGAGGTTTCAAAAGAGCTTGAAACTTTTAACAATCTTTTAAATTCAGTTTTGGAGAGTCTACAGGTTGAAGAAATTGGAACTATTGGAGAAAATTTTGATCCTTCAATACATGAAGCAGTTGAACATTCAGGAGAAGGGGACTCTCAAAAGATTGAAACAATCTTAAGAAAAGGTTATTTATTTCAGGGAAATTTAATTCGCCCTGCAATGGTAAAAGTTAAAAGTGAGTAGGGATTGGTTAGACAAGGATTTCTACGCCACACTTGGTGTCTCAAAAGATGCCAGTACTGAGGATATAAAAAAAGCTTACAAGAAACTGGCAAGAGAAAATCACCCAGATTTAAACCCAGGTGATACAGAAGCAGAAAAGAATTTTAAAGAGATTTCAGAAGCAAGCTCAGTTTTAGGAGATGAAAAAAAAAGACAAGAGTACGACCAGGTACGTGCAATGGGAGCTTCAGGCTTTGGAGGCTTTGGAGGTCAAGGATTTAATGTAGATGACTTTGGCGACTTGTTTGGAAATTTAGGAGACATCTTTGGCTTTGGAGGGTCTGGTGGAAGGCGAAAAGGCCAAACTTACCAAACAAACATAAACATATCTTTCGATGAAGCTGCTAAGGGGGTAGAAACTGTAATACCTCTTCGCAAAGAAGTTGCATGTTCTGCCTGTAAAGGAACTGGAGCTGATAGGGGTGAAGCATTTCACAGATGCAACATTTGCAATGGAAGTGGACAAACTGCCTCTAATCAAGGTTTCTTTTCATTTGCACAAACTTGTTCTGCTTGTAAAGGTCAGGGGAATGTTATTGATAAAGCATGTAAAACCTGTAAGAGTTCTGGTGCTGTGGTTGAAAATGAATCTATAAAAGTAAAAGTTCCATCTGGAGTAGATAACGGAACAGTTATTAGGTTACGCGGAAGAGGTGGCGCAGGAGACGCAGGAGCACCAGATGGAGACCTGTTGGTTCAAGTAGCTGTTGAATCACACAAATTCTTTAAAAGAAGTAATAGCGATCTCATTCTTGAAGTTCCTTTACTTTTTACAGAGGCTGCGCTTGGTTCAAGTATTAAAATTCCAACTCTTGAAAAATCAGTAACTCTTAAAATTCCTCCTGGCACTCCTAGTGGAAAAACTTTTAAAATTAAAGGTGCAGGCATTACCCCTCAAGGTAGAAGGCCTGGTGATTTATATGTAAAAGTATTTATATCTCCACCTACAAATTTATCAAGATCTGCAAAAAAGCATCTTGAAAATTATCGTGATCAATTTGAATCTGGAGACAGTCCAAGGGATTATTTATATGAGTAGTGATGACTCCAAGGCTATATATTTTATTTCAGTAGCCTCTACCCTCTCAGGTATCCATCAACAAACGATAAGAACCTATGAACAAAAAGGTTTAATTAAGCCATTTAGAACTGGAGGGGGAACTAGGCGATACTCTCAAGAAGACATAGATAAATTAATTCAGATTCAAAATTTATCACAAAGAGGAATCAACTTAGATGGAATAAAAATTATTTATGAAATGAAAGATAAAATTGAAGAATTACAAAACAAAATTATTAATTTAGAAAATGAGATTTCAAATCAAAAAATAGACTCAAAAAATAAAGAGAAAGAAATTCACCAAAGCTATAAAAATGAAATTGTTAAGAAATCAAACAACTCCCTAAAGAAAAACATATAGAATTAAGACAATGGATACTGGTAATATAATAGCTTTTTTAAAAAAATTTAGTTTTGGAAGACTGATTGGTTCTGGAATTGTACTCAGAGTTTTAATTGCTATTGTCGATGGTATTTTTAATCTTGAAATTAATGAACTTCCTAATTTTAACTTTTACATTTTTGGGATTGCATTAGCTTACACCATACTTTGGATGTTTAATAAAAGTTACACTGAAGAAGAAGAGTAAAAATATAATTAATGGACTCATCTAAAAGAATTGCAAACCTTGATTTCATTCGAGGTTTTGCTCTTCTTGGAATACTTTTAATAAATGTAATATCATTTGGTTTACCAATTACAGCTCTATTTAATCATTCCACATATGGTGCGGAAAACTTATTAGATTGGGTTGTTATCGTGATATCCTCAGTATTTTTTGAATATAAAATGATGGGCTTATTCTCAATGCTTTTTGGTGTTGGCCTTATTATTTTTCTTGATAATGCAAAACAAAAAGTTAAAAGACCAAAGTTACTTTCTTTTTGGAGAAATTTTTTATTACTTTTTTTTGGCGTTATCCATATCTCAATTTGGGAGGGAGATATTCTCATAATATATGCTCTTTGTGCTTTTTGGATAATTTTGTTTTCTCAAATTCAAAATAATAAAATAACAATATTTTTTGTCACATTTTTAGTTTTTATAGATCTTTTATTTATAAATTATATTGGTTCTTTATATGATGCTTCTGGAAATTTAATTTTAGAAGAGGCCTGGGTAGTTGCTGCAAGTGAAGGCGGTTCTCTGAATTTTGGAAAGTTTTGGTTTCCAAAAGAACCTAGCTGGGGAAATATAAGTGGTCTTTTACTTGTTTTAGATGCAAGTAATAGAGCAATGACTTTAATGCTTGTTGGAATTTTACTGTACAGACTAAACATTATTCAAGGAACTAGAGGCATAGACTTTTACAAAAAATTGATGTTTTATGGATTTAGCACAGGCTTGCCTTTTTCAATTTATAGTATTTATTTACTTATTTCATCTGAATATAGTGCTGAAATTGCAATTACAAGTCGGCTCTGGCTTACACTCTCAGCAATCCCAATGGTGCTTGGATATGTTGGATTGCTAACAATCATGAATATAAAACTTAAAAAAAGCATTACAACAAGATTGCGTGCATGTGGAAAGATGGCTTTTACAAACTATATAACTCAAACACTTATTGGTGTAGTCGTATTGAGGGGATTATTTGAAATAGGTACTTTCTCAAGATCACAATTAATTATCTACATATTTGCTGTATGGGGTCTGCAAATATACTGGTCAAAGCCTATAATAGATAATTTTAAGTTTGGACCTTTAGAATGGCTTTTGAGAAAACTAACATATTATTTTGTGTAATTTCCAAACAAAAAAATTTAATCTTTATACTTTTTTATAAATTCCTTAATTTTATTTTCTAGGATCGGAAGTGTTATTCCCCCATCACACAAAACTTCATCATGAAAATATCTAATATCAAAATTTTTACCAAGTTCATTTTCAGCTTTTCTTCGCAGTTCTTCAATTTTTAACTGACCCATTTTATATGAACATGCTTGTCCTGGCCAAGCGATGTATCTGTCTGTTTCAATATTTGCATTAATTTCTTCTATTGGAGAATTGGCCCTAAAAAATTCTATTGCTTTTTCTCGAGACCACCCCATACCATGCATGCCTGTGTCAAGCACAAGTCGACATCCTCTCCATGCATCATTTCCTAGTCTTCCTAGTTGCTGAACATCGTTAGAATAAAGCCCCATTTCATTTGCAAGCTGCTCAGCATAAAGCCCCCAACCCTCTACAAATGCTGTAGATGCTACATAACGTTGAAAATCTGGAACATCTTGTAATTCAACTGCAATAGTTCTATCTAAATGATGACCTGGAATAGCTTCATGAAATGCAACAGACTCTGCTTCAAAAATACTTTTGGTTTTAGGCTTATAAGTATTAAGAAAATATGTTCCATCTCTTGAACCATCGGGTAGCGGCGCTACATAATAAGCTGGAGGAGCATGCTGCTCAGATTCAGGAGGTGCAGGTAAAACTTTACAGGGAGATTTTGGAAATATGGTAAACCACTTGTCAAGAGGCTTGTAAGATCTTTCAATAGTATCTTCAGCTATCTGAAGCATCTGTTCTTTGCTTTCATACCGCATTGCTGGTTCTGTCTGCATTTTATGAATTACTTCTTCGGGTGAATTTGCATCCGAAAAGACATTTTTTCCGATCTCAAAAAACTCAGTCTTTAGTCTTTCTATCTCAGAAATTCCTATATTATGAACTTCTTTAACAGTTGTATCTTTATGACCTGTATATCTTCTTAAGGCCCTCAGATAAGTCTCTTCCCCACCTTCAATCCATACAATCCCTGACTTTTCATCTGTACGACCTTTCGGAAGGTGCTCTTTCCTTAGCTGATCTAAATAAGATAAAACAGCAGGCCTTACATTTGTTTCAATAATTTTCTTTGCTTTTTCTTTCCAATTAGATATTTCTAATTCTCCTATGTCGGTTGAAAAGTTAACTAATAATAATGTGTCTTTGTTTAAGGGGTTGTTGAGATAGCTCTCTAACTGATCAATGGTTCGTAAAAGGTTTCTTTTTGTAGCAACTCTATTATTTAAAAGCCCATCTTTTTGAACTTGAGCAACCTGTGTAAAAAATTTTTCGTATAATTCTAATCTTTTCAGTAACATGTCAGCTGACTCAACATCGGGAATAAATAATCGCTGATTATAATCAATCAGGTATCCCGTATATCCAGATACCCCGGCACCAAATTCCCAACTCTTATCTAACAGTGCATCTTTCTTAGAGCTTAAAGCAAATTCAAGCATTCCGTGTGTTATTTGTTCTCTATGCGAGAGAGTGCTTAAGTCTATATTGTCTAATCTATATATAAATTCATTTACTAATTGTTCTTCTTTGTTGAAAGTTTCCTCAGTAAGCTCTTCTATTTGATCAAAATATTCTTTGTATCCTCGCATGATTGCTGAGCTGGGAGATGAGGCTAGGGAGTTTTGAAAAAAATCACTAGAGAGCTCTAGCAGTTTATTATCTATCATTTATTTCTTTTTTCAAACTTTTTATTTCTTCTTCAAGTTTATCTAACTTTTCACCTAATTCATTTATGGTTACCTCTTTGTCACTAAAACTAGATATGAAGTAAGAAGAAACAGCAGCTGTAATTGTAGCTATAAATCCTATACCCATAATCATCAAAGAACTAGCGATAATCCTGCCAAGGTTTGTTAGGGGGGTGATGTCCCCATAGCCAACCGTAGTTATTGTCACAAGTGCCCACCATAGGCCGTCACTGTATGATGTGACGCCTGGTTCAGAAATATAGAAGAGAAAGCCAAAGAACAATACAATGCCAATGGTTGCATAAACAATAAACCTTAGACCTTTTGAATTAAAAATTGACTTTACAGTTGTTGCAAATTTTCCTAATAAAGCTGCAAGTCTAAAAAATCTTAATGCGTTTAATAATCTTGGAAGCCTTGCAAATCTCAGAAACCCTGAAGACTGCAAACCCTCCGGAACAATTGGAAATGAAAAAATAACAATTACCAATTCGATCTTATGACTTTTAACAAACTTTAATTTATCATCTGCAAAGTAAAATAAAATCACATACTCCATTAAAAAAACTATCCAAATTCCCCAGTTTAAATATAAAGCTACAGGGCTAAGAGCCTGTTGCGTATATTCGATAATTAATACTGGTATGAGCATAAGGACAGAAATCATTACCGGTATTTCGAAAAACTTTTCTGCTTTTAAATAGTTCTGATTATTCATATAGATATTATAAAACTAGCTATGAAAGATTAGTATTAGTAATCTAAAATATGATTATGAACAGGGTATTTTTTCTAATTTTACTTATTGCATTTTTAATAGTGCCTTTAAGCATTAATAATGTTAATGATGATGGAATAACTTATTTTGATTTAGTGGTTGAGATTAGTGAAAAATTATTTGAGGACACAGATGTTAAAGAGAAAAATAATATCTCTCTTTCGGAAGATCAAAAGCAATCAATTAGTTCAAAGTTACAGGTTTTAACAAATAGTAACAACAGTCTATTTAATAATTTTGAAGAAATTCAAAATGAAAATTTAAAAGACATTAATGAATATATCGCTGTAAATCGGTGGGAGGAATTCAGTGTTGCTAATGGTGGTATTAAAGGAATTTATCTAAGTGGCTATCATTTTTTAAGAGAAGAAAAAATAAATCCAATTAAAGATATTCTCTCAAACACTGTTGTAAACACAATAGTTCTTGATGTTAAATCAGATAATGGTCATTTACTCTATGACAGTGAAATCACAGAGGTAGAAAAATTAAAAAATAAAAGAATTAAATACGATACCCAAACTTTAAAGTCTTTTAAAGAAGAATTTGATATTTATTTAATTGGTAGAGTGGTTGCTTTTCAAGATCCCATCTTTTCTAGAAATTATCCTGAATCAACTATCAAGGATATTTCAACCAATAAGCCTTACACCCAAGACGGTCAATACTTTCTTGATCCTAGTGATAGTAAGAGCAGAGAGTACATCCTAAACGTTGCTCTTGAAGCATGCTTGCTAGGTTTTGATGAGATTCAATTTGATTATATAAGATACCCTGATACAAGTTATCAGGGCTTAGTTTATGATGAGGAAAGTAATTTTGAAAACAGGACTAAAAATATTAACTCATTTCTTCAAAATGCTACAGACCTACTACATGACAACGGGTGTCTAGTTTCTGCAGATGTATTTGGATATGTCCTAAATGCCAAAAATGATAACGGTATAGGACAGCACTTAGAGACAATTGTCAATACTGTAGATTTTATTTCTCCTATGGTCTATCCTTCCCATTATTCTAAAGGCTCATTTGGATACAGTTATCCAAACAATTTCCCATACGAAGTTGTTACAGCAGCCTTAAATGATGGTCTTTTAAGAGGGGTAAAAGGGAAAAACTTAAGACCTTTTCTTCAGGGATTTTGGCATTCCTCTGAAGATGTAAGGTTAAATATTAAAGCAGCAGAAGATAAGGGTCTTGATTGGATAATTTGGAATAATTCTAGTGTGTACCAAAAAGATTTCTTTAGTAAAATCAATTCATGACCTATAAAAATGAATTCAAAAGTTGCCTTGATAGTTTATTTGAAAGTTTGTGTGATGTTAGTGATTGGATGTACGAAAATCCAGAATTAGGATTTCAAGAATTTAAAACATCAAAATATCTAGTTGACTATATACAAAACAACTCAAAACCTGTTAATTACCCTTCTCATGGCCTTGAAACAGCTTTTGACGTTACGTTTGGTGAAGAGGGTCCTCTTACAGTCATATGTGTTGAATATGATGCCTTGCCTGAAATTGGCCATGCATGTGGACATAACATTATTGCAACAGCATCTATAGGTGCTGGATTGGGTTTAAAAGATATAGCTTCAAAGCTAGGAATTAGAGTAAAGCTCCTAGGAACTCCTGCTGAAGAAGGTGGTGGTGGAAAAATTATACTTATTAATGAAGGAGCCTTTGAAGATGCTTCGTGTTCCATGATGATACACCCAGGATATGAAGATGTTGTAAACCCAACTTTTACAACAATCCAACAATATACTATTGAGTATTTTGGTAAAGATGCTCATGCTGCTGGCGCACCTGATAAAGGTATTAATGCTCTAGATGCTCAAATTCAACTATTTGTTAGTGCATCAACTTACAGACAACAAATGGTTCAAAGTAACAGAATGCATGGTGTAATTAGAGAGGGTGGTTTTAAGCCCAATATTATTCCATCATACACAGTATCAGAATGGTACCTAAGATCTCTTAACAAAGAAGGTCTAGACCAGTTAGAGCAAGATTTTTACAATTTTGTAAATGCTGCAGCACTTTCAACAAAATGTGAAGTAAAAATTTCTTCTCCTGATTACAAATATGAAGAAATAAATAATAATGAGACTCTTTACAAACTTTTTATGGAGAATGCGCAAGATGTAAATAGAAAAATGATGTTACAAAAAGATGCCACCAGACCTGGTTTAGGTTCTACTGACATGGGAAATGTATCCCAAATCTTTCCATCCATACATCCGATGCTTGGTATAGGTGAAAAAGAAGCTGTTAATCACCAACCAGAATATGCAGCAGCCACATTAACTGAAGGTGGCCATAAAGCCATATATGATGGTGCATATGCAATGGGTGCATCGATCATAGATTTAGCTGAAAAAAATCTTTGGGATAAACTCTAGAGAATCTGACTTAAGAAAAGTTTAGTTCTATCACTCTTTGGATTGTTGAAGAATTCTTCTGGAGTATTTTCTTCAACAAGCATACCCTCGTCAAATAACATAACTCTATCGGCAACCTCTTTAGCAAATCCCATTTCATGAGTAACAACAATCATTGTCATTCCAGACTTAGCTAGCTCTTTCATTACATCTAGAACTTCTTTAATCATTTCAGGGTCTAATGCTGAAGTTGGCTCATCAAAAAGCATAATTTTTGGCTCCATTGCAAGTGCTCTTGCTATAGCAACTCTTTGTTGCTGTCCACCTGATAATTGTCCTGGGAATTTTTGTGCTTGCTCAGGAATTCCCACTCGCTCTAGAAGTTCCATTGCTTTTTCCTCTGATTCAGCTCTATTCTTTTTCCTAACCCATATCTGTGCAAGAGTAATGTTCTGCATTACAGTTAAGTGTGGAAAAAGATTGAAGCTTTGGAAAACCATTCCCACTTCAGACCTAATTGCTTCAATATTCTTTAAATCATTTGTAAGCTCAATTCCATCAACAATTATTTGCCCTTCTTGGTGTTGCTCAAGTCTGTTAATACATCTAATAAACGTAGACTTGCCTGAACCTGAAGGCCCGCAGACAACAAGGACCTCTCCTTCGGCTACATCCATACTTATACCTTTTAATGCTTGGAAGTCTCCAAACCATTTTTTAACATCTTTTGTTTGAATTATGCTCATAAGCGATTACCTTTCTCCTAATCCTAACTTCTTTTCAACTTTCATGCTTCGTCTTGAAAGCGTAAATGTAAATATCCAATACACAATTGCAACAAAAATTAAATTCTCTCTATCGTGACCTACAAAGTTTACAGGTATTGATTGATTTCCGATAACAGTTTTTCCAATAGTGAGAAAATCAAATAATCCAATAATTGTTACAAGGCTGGAGTCTTTAAAAGCGGTGATAGCACTGCTGACCAATGTAGGTATAACAGCTCTTAAGGCCTGTGGCATAATAATTAAAGAAATCTTCTGAAAAGGACTCATTCCTATTGCATCAGCTGCTTCATATTGACCTTTTGGAATTGACTGTAATCCACCCCTGATATTTTCAGCAAAATATGCTCCACTGAAGAATGCTGTAACCATTAATACTCTAACTATTAGATTAAACTCAACTCCTGCAGGTAAAAATACTGCTAATGTAACGCTTGCAAAAAATAGCCAGGTTATGTATGGAACAGACCTAGTTAATTCTATAATTCCAGTACAAACAATTCTAATTATTGGTAATTTTGAATTTCTTCCTAATGCCAATAAGACACCAAGCGGGAATGATACATATGTGCCAAAAATTGCTAGTAACCAAGTTAAAGAGAAACCTCCAAAAATACTTGAACCTGGAACAACTATACCTGTATCTGATGCTCCCCCTCTAAGAAGAAAAGTGAGAGTAACTAACGCAACCGCCCATACGATTAAAAGACTCCTTTTACCCTGTGACGAGGTTGATACCGCTGGTACTACAACAGAAAATAAAGTTATTAAAAGCAAGCAAGTTTTAGCCAACATTGGTAAACCAGAAAACACTCCAGCAAGTGTCAATAGAAATGTTACACCTAAGTAGGTTGAATAATATTTTTTAAAAATAGAGTTATTTACAAAAGTAATTACTAGAAAACCCCAAAGCAAGAAGACTCCGAATATAGGAAGATCACTACCAAGCACAAGTGACATATCAATTTGTGGTTTTTTGAATATCCAAGAAAAAATTAAAAGAGGTAGTAAAAACCACGATAAAGACATGATTGATTTAATACTTTTTATATTTTTAAGATACATTCCAATAAAGTAACTAACTAAGAATGATACAAAAATAACTGTCCACGGAATTTTTGTGCTACTAGCTATAGGCATTATGGGGTCAGGAATAATTCTTTCATTATTTTGATCTAGTTGAATAGTTGGAAGCTTTACAAACCAAAGAAGTGCTACTGGAATAAATAAATAAAAGAAAACCATGTCAGAACTATTTACAGTAAATTTCACGTTTATAAATCGAATACTAAAAAATATTACACAAAAAACAACAACCGGAATCAATATCCCTAACCTTGAATCCATAGAAAAGACTTCTTCTGTTATGACAGATCCATCATTTCCCATAAAACTGGCATTTGTTGGAGCAATGATTGTAAAAAATAATACACCAAGACCTCCCTTGAAAAATGAATTAAAAACTTGTGAACTTTTGACCCTTTCTTCGCTTCTCCAAATACCAATTGATAGCCCTGCAAGAACAAAAGTAAGTCCTACTGATAGCCAAACTCTAATGAAGTCCTCCTCAGGGTAGGCTTGAACCATGTAAAGCTGCATATTATTTAACACGGCTAGCCAGTCTTTGTCTGACGTTAATGCAAAACCAAGCATTCCTCTGAAAAAGTTAATTACAAGATAGGTTGTGGCTATGGTTAAAACTGAAGATCCAATTGATGAGAACAGACTCTCCTGTAATGACTTTACATTCTTTTTAATTAAATCAACCATTACCTCTCCACTATCTTCATTTTTCTATTGTAATAATTGATTATTGTTGAAATAGTCAAACTTACTGTACTATAAAATGCCATCCAGATTAAAAATACTGGCAATGTCTGCCCTTCTTGATTGTATAAAGTTTGTCCTACTGCAACAATTTCTGGATATGCCACGGCTATCCCTAAAGACGTGTTCTTGGCAAGGTTTAGATATTGATTACCCATTGGTGGAAGCATTACCCTTATTGCCTGCGGTAAGACAACTAACCTTAATAGGGCACCCCTTCCTAGTCCAAGAGAAAGACCTGCTTCAGACTGTCCTTTTGAAACTGCCATTATTCCAGCTCTAACTACTTCTGAGATAAATATTGCAGTATAGAGCACTACGCCAAGCCAAATAGCAAAATATCCTACGGAAAGGCTTTTGCCATACCCATCAGCATATCTTTTAAATTTAGTTGTTCCGATTTGTTCAACCCGTGGTCTTGAAAGTTCTAATGGCTTGCTGTCTGTTACTCGAATGTCATATGTTTTTTCATTTATTTTTACAGTGTCTCCCTCAGACACAAAAACTTCTTCTATTACACCTGTGTATTTCGCATAAATAGAAATTTCTTGATTTAAATCTCCCTTTAAGTCTTTTGCTGTGGCTCTTGCTACCACATCACCCTCTGTCACTTCTGTTCCGGGGACGGCAATCCAATCTATGATTTCTGCTCTTTTCATTCCGTCCAGTTGAGGATCTAATACAATTTTTGCTTCTGGGTTCCAATATAATTTATTATTAACTCCGTCAAAGAACTGTGGAACTCCCCAGTCAGCTTTAAAAACAATTTCGTCACCAACTAAAAAGTTAGAAAGACCCAATCCTACAGAAGAAAACATTAAAACAACAACTAGTAATACAACTATGACATTTAATATTATTTTAAAATAATCATCGTCGCTATAAATTCCTTGTGCTTCTTCTGATTTTTTACTATCTATAAACTTCTTTGTAGACTTGAAACCAATAAATACTGCAATTGAAGAGAAAAGTATCTGATAAAAGATTGCAGGTAGAAGGTCAACTCCGGTTGAAATATAGCCAGCTAAAAATCCAATGATACCCATGATTCGATATCCTCCATACCAGCCAGCGACTAGTAGTCCGAGAAAGATTCCAACTGACCAAAGAAAAGGCCTAGTTTCTCTACCTTCTCTTTCAAGAATTTGTACCCGCCATTTATAAATTCTGTTAGCCAAAATAAGAATAGCCAATAGATAAACCCAAAATAAATATGCTGTGGGCTGTCTATTTAGCCACGGGAAAGCAATGCCTTTTGCGCTCACATGAAGGTTATATGTCCCTACATCAAAAACCTCAAGTCTAGGAAAAGTTAAAACAAAAGCTTGGAAGAAGAAAATTTGGACTAGTAAGGGAACATTACGAACAACCTCTAGAAGGCCTGTGGAGGTTTTCTCGACTATATAGTTTTTTGAAAGTCGAGCAATTCCAAGAAACGTACCTAAAAATGTAGCAGCAAAAATACCTGTGACTGTGACTCTTAACATATTTAACATTCCAACTTGAATCATCTGACGACCAGAATTAGGAAGAGTATACATGCCTTCTGCTATCGAAACACCTGGTGTTTCTCCTAACCATCCCCATGAAAAAGCTATATTTGTTTGTTCAAGATTTACAACTGCATTCTGAATATAGCTCCAGATTATGTATAAAAGACCTACTAGAAAAATGATTTGTGATGCCCACTTTAGAAAAACAACATTCCTAAAAAAGGAAAGTGCTTTTAGTCCATTTTTCATAAATAAATCCTATCAGATTAAGTTTTCATATTCAAAGTAAAAGGGGCTAAAAGCCCCTTTTACTAATTATAAATAGGTAAAAATTACCTTGCTGGTGGTGCGTAAACTAATCCGCCTTCTGTCCAGCGAGCGTTAGCTCCACCTTCTCTATAGAGACCTAATGGATTTAGGTTTCGTGAGAAGATTTCGTCGTAGTTACCGATTTGCTTTACAACGTTGTAATACGCATCAGCACTAAGACCCATCTTGGTTTGAAGCTCTCCGTCATTCTTACCAAATAATCTACCCATTTCTGGTGCAGCATCATAGTCAAATGAGTCGATGTTAGCTCTTGTAACTCCATACTCATCAGCAATGACTGTTGCATAAACAGTCCAGTTAATGATGTCAGCCCATTGGCTATCATTTGATCTGTATGTTGGACCTAATGGTTCTTTTGAAATTGGTGATTGTGGGAAAATTGCCCAGTCATTAAGAGCATCATTAACTGCTCTTCTACCAACTAATCCTGAACCGTCTGTTGTTACAATATCACACTCACCAGCAATGAACTTGTCAATTGCTTCTGAGAATGCTTCAACTGTAACGAGCTCAATAGTAGCTCCTACAAGTCCAGCACCTTCTGTAATATTCTTTTCAGTGGTTGTACCAGCATTTGTACATACTCTTAGACCATCAATGTCAGCAAGAGTTGAAGATGAAGAAAGTCCATCAGAAACTCTACCCATTAATTGTTGACCGTCAAAGTAAGTTGTTGGTCCAAAATCATTACCAAGCTCAGTGTCTCGGCTTTGAGTCCATGTTGTGTTTCTTATTAACACGTCGATTTCACCAGCGCTAAGTGCTGTGAATCTTTCAGCAGCAGTAAGTTGCTTAAATTCAACTTTACTGTAATCGCCGAAAACAGCAGCAGCAACTGCATAACAGTAGTCAACGTCAAATCCTGAATAAGAACCGTCGTCCCCTACTTCAGTGAATCCAGTTGCACCGGTGCTAACACCGCACTTAAGGAATCCTCTTTCTTGAACTTGTTCAAGAGTTGATTCCCCTTCGTGGTCATGTTCTTCTTCAGTAGCTTCAACAGCAACTTCTTCTTCGGCTGTGTCTCCACAAGCGACAATTACCATTGCAAATACTAAAAGAAAAACAATTGCTTTTTTATTCAATGTTTATCTCCTTTTAATTAAAAGTAGACAGCTTCATTAGAAGCCGTATGTTATTAATTTAATATAGTTAGATTTATGTATCAACGAAAAATTATGTAAATAAACAAACTGTTTGCAATTTAATATAAATTCGCTAAGAAACTCCTACTGTTTATAAGAAAACTGCATTATTATTTTATGTTGTATCTAAGGAGAAAAAATTGTCCACTACCGTAGTTCTCGGCGCCCAGTGGGGAGATGAAGGTAAGGGTAAAGTCACAGATTTTTTTGCTTCAACAGCTGATTTTGTTGTCAGATTTCAAGGCGGAAACAATGCTGGTCACACAATTGTAGTTGGAGAAGATAAAATTGCTCTGTCTTTAACACCTTCTGGAGTTCTATATCCTGACTGTGTTCCAGTAATCGGTTCAGGGTGTGTAATAGACTTGGGCTTTTTAAAACAAGAACTCAAAATGTTAGAAGATAAGAACATAGATACTGAGAAGTTAGCTATTTCACCAAATGCTCATCTTATAATGCCCTATCACAAATTACTTGACGAATTGATTGAAGAGAGTTTAGGAGAAAACAAAATAGGAACCACAAAAAAAGGAATTGGACCTTGTTATGCGGACAAAATACAGAGACGTGGCATAAGGGTACAGGACTTGTTAGACCAAGAAGTATTTGAAAAAAAAGTAAAATCAAATATTGAAGAAACTAACCTCACTCTTACAAAAATCTACGAGCGACCCCCTTTGGTAGCTGAGGAAATAATTGAAGAATTTAATGGTTATAGAGATATTGTTGCTAACCATATAAAAGACACCTCACTTTTAATTGAAAATGCTATTAAAGAGAACAAAACAATTTTATTTGAAGGAGCTCAGGGAACACTGCTCGACATAGATCATGGAACTTATCCATTTGTAACTAGCTCAAATACTTCAGCGGGTAATGCTGCTATTGGATCCGGAGTTGGTCCAAAAAATATAGATCGTATTGTTGGAGTAACAAAAGCCTATATATCTCGAGTTGGAAGTGGACCATTTATAACAGAACAAAAAAATGAGATTGGTGATTATCTAATCGAAAAGGGTGCAGAGTTTGGTGTAGTTACTGGTCGTAGAAGAAGATGTGGTTGGCTTGATTTAATTTCTTTGAAGTTTTCAGTAAGAGTTAATTCTTTAACTGAGCTATTTATAACTAAACTTGATGTTCTCTCAGGACTAGAAGAAATAAATTTATGTATTGGATACAAATATGAAAATGAGCTTTTTACAAATTATCCATATAAAGAAAGTATTCATTATAAAGCTGAGCCTGTTTATCAAGCTTTTGATGGCTGGACAGAAGATATTTCCTCTGTAAAGAATTTTGAAGACTTACCCAAAAATGCACAAACTTACATAAAAGCAATTGAAGACTTTATTGAAGTACCCATTACGTTCATCTCTGTTGGGCCTGAGAGAACAGAAAATATAATAATTTAAAATGATTGAAAGATATTTAAATCCAGAAATTAATTCTATTTGGGAAGATCAAAACAAATTCGATACATGGAAATTGGTTCAAGAAAAATATGTTGAGACACTAGAAGGGTTGGGTGTAGCTGAAAATGGAATCGCTAAAAAAATAAATCAATCAATTGTTCAAAAGGATGAAGTGTATAAACAAGAGGAGATTACAAACCATGACTTAGCTTCATTTGTTGATATATTGCAAAAAAAAGTTGGTGAAGGTTCTAATTGGATACATTATGGATTAACAAGCTCAGACATAGTAGATACTGCAAATAGCGTTTTAATTATGCAGTCACTTGATTATGTTAAGGGTTTAGTAAACGATTTGCTTTCAACTTTACAGGAAAAAGCTGTGCAAGAAAAAGATACTTCGATTATTGGGAGAACTCATGGTGTTTACGCAGAAGAAACTTTTTTAGGAAATATCTTTGGCAACTGGCATCTAGAAGTTGCTCGAGGATTGAATCGACTTGAGAATTCTAAAAATAATATTTCTTTTGGTAAATTAAGTGGCCCAGTTGGAAACCACTCAGTAGTTACTTCGGAAATGGAGAAGCTTACACTTGAGAAATTGAATTTAAAGCCTGAACAGTTTGCAAATCAGATTGTAAGTAGAGACCGGTATGCAGAAGTTGTTAGCTCACTTGGTATACTCGCATCTACTTATGAAAGGATTGCTACAAACATACGTAGCTATCAGCGTTCTGAGATATCTGAAATGTTCGAGTCATTTAAAGATGGACAAAAAGGTTCTTCGGCAATGCCACATAAAAAGAATCCTATTGGTAGCGAAAGAATAACCGGTTTAGCAAGAATAATGAGATCTTATGTGAGCACTAGCTTAGAGAATATGGTTTTATGGAACGAAAGAGACATTTCTAATTCCTCAGTAGAAAGGATTATGCTCCCAGATGCTTTTCACCTTATTAGTTTTATGAGTATCGAGTTGAATTCAATACTAAAACACCTAGTTATAAATTATGAAAAAATAAATGTAAACCTTGAAGATGCAAAAAATAAATCTGTAAGTCAAAAATATCTTTCATATCTTGTGAACAACGGAGTTGATAGAGATACAGCATATAGAAAAATTCAAGAAGAAATTTTTAACAATTTATCTGCTGAAGAATTAAAAAAAGAGCTTGAAAAAGAATTTAAATTAGAATTTCCAGATTTAGAAAATCAAGTTAATAAAAACGTCGACGAAAAAACGTTTAGAGATAAATTTCAATAAATTGGATAAATTTAAATCAAAATTTCTTGAAATAAGAGAAGAAGTTAAAGATTTACTTCCAAACAATGAAGGTGTAATTGATGCTGTAATTGCTCCAGTGTTTTTTGTAGTGTTGGCTAACTTTGTTGATTTAAATACAGCGATCTTTAGTACAGGTGGATTACTAATTGTTTTTCTAATTTACAGAAGACTGAGAAAACAAGATTTAAAGTTTGTTTTTTACGGATT
Organism: uncultured Candidatus Actinomarina sp.; assembly: GCA_902610815.1. Lineage (GTDB taxonomy): Bacteria > Actinomycetota > Acidimicrobiia > Actinomarinales > Actinomarinaceae > Actinomarina. The sequence continues at coordinate 115,909 of CACLXG010000003.1, read as the reverse complement.
TGTTGGATCTGCTATTGCACTACTTCTAGCAAGACTTCAAGGAAGTGCTTCTGGATTTTTCATTCCTGGAATTATAAGAGACGCAACAATTGCAATCTTTGGATTAATTTCGATACTCATAAGAAAGCCATTTACCATATATAGTTCAAAAGCATTTAGGAATTGGCCTAAAGAGTGGTATTTTCACCCAAGAGTACGCCCAGCTTATACAAAAGTTGCTATTATCTGGACCATTTATTTGTCTCTAAAGGCTGGGTTGCAAATTTACTTCTTTAACAATCCTGAAATACTGGTTGTAATCAAACTTGCAACATCTAATCAAAGCACCTTGATTCTTTTAGTAATTTCATATATTGTCGGTCAAAGAAGTTTACAAAATTTAAATGGTCCAAGTGTTGACGAATTCCTAAATAATTCACCTAAACCTTGGATAAGCCAACAAAAAGGATTTTAAGGTAAAATTTAATTATGAATAATTTATCAACCTCAGAACTCTCGTCTCTTGCAATAATTTTTGGGATTTTAATCATTACTTATTTTGTATTGAGAAGCATCCTCTTTCCTGCTTTAAAAAAAATAGCAAAAAGAACATCAACGTTTATTGATGATTTATTTCTGGAAAAAAAATTTCTGAACCGACTTTCATATGTTCTAGTAATTATAGTTTTTACCTTTTTGACCTCGTCTCCTAGATTTAATCTTGAAATATTTTCAAATCCAATAATTTCTAGACTTCTTGATTCATTACTGACTTTGTTTGTCGGTCTTACCATTCTTGAAATGCTCACTGTGTTCAATAAAGTTTCTGAAAATATAGATGTATTAAAAAATAAACCTATCAAAGGATATATTCAAATAATTAAAATAATTATCGCATCATTCATCGCAATAATTATTTTTGCAATAATAACTGGTCAATCAGTTGCTTATTACATAAGTGGTCTTGGAGCTTTGACTGCAGTATTGTTGTTAGTCTTTCAAGATACAATTCTTTCTTTTGTAGCATCAGTCCAAATTGGTCAAAATGACATAATTAAAATTGGTGACTGGATAGAGGTTCCCGAGTTTGGTGCAGATGGAGATGTTGTAGATATAGCCCTTCACACTGTAAAAGTACAAAATTGGGACAAAACAATTACAACAATACCTACATCAAAAATTGTTAATACTTCTGTGAAAAACTGGAGGGCAATGTCTGAGTATGGAGGGAGGAGGATAAAAAGATCAATATTAATAGATATTTCTAGTATTAAGTTTTTAACTGCAGAAGAAATAGTCGAACTTCAAAAGCTTTCACCAATTAAGAGCTATATTTCAGAAAAAAACGATGAGTTAGAAGAGTTTAATAAATTAAACAGTGAGTCTTCTAACCAATTAGAAACTAGGAGATTAACAAATATTGGAACTTATAGAGCCTATGTTGAGAACTATTTGAAGCAAAGTCAAAATTTAAACACTGACACCATGACTTTTTTAGTTCGTCAATTACCCTCTTCTCCTGAAGGAGTGCCTATAGAAATATATACATTTACGAATACAACAGAGTGGGTTGCTTATGAAAAAATACAATCAGACATTTTTGATCACTTATTTGCAATTCTTCCAAAATTTGGATTACGAGTTTTCCAAAGTGGTGTAATAGAGGCTGTGGCTATGAAAAACTTACCATTTAATCAACTTGACGAATAAATCTTCTAGCAAATGTAAGAGCTCCAAATATTATAAAAATATAATTTAAATAATTTCCATATTTGCTGTATGGAGTTTCTGTTTGTCTTAACTCAAGTTTTTCAATTAATGTTGTTGTTTCAAATAATTCAGTTTTAGAAATAACTTTTCCATTGTGATCTATAAACGCTGATTTACCTGTAATTGCTGCATGTATAATTGGTCTATCGTTTGAAATTGCATTTGCCCTGGACATTAATATAAATTGGTCCGACATCCCGCTTTCTCCATAGCTTGCTTGGTTAGTAAGGATTACAACTAACTCTGCACCGTCTAAGACACTGTTCCTAATGTATCTTTGGAAAGATCCTTCAAATGAGATAACAGTTGATATTTTTGAATCATTAACCATAAATATTTTTTGACCATCTCCCCTAATCATGTCACGAGGAACCAGTGCTAGCGGGGGAATCCACTCTAAATATTTTCTAAATGGAATATACTCTCCAAATGGAACTGGATGCTGTTTTAAATATTGATCTACAACCTCTCCTTCTTTGTTGATAAAGATTCCATAATTTTCAAAATATTGTTTTTGAACAGGCCTGTCTCCCCCTACTAAAAAATAGGAACCTAGTCTTAAAGCTTCAGTAGAAATATCTTTTTGAACTCTACTGTGTATTCCAGGATCATTGTTAAATCCTGTTGAGCTTTCTGGCCAAACAACTAAATCAAAATTTCCATCGATAGTTTGTGTTTGGGCTAAATGGCTATCATAAATTTTTTGTCTTTCATTATTACATCTGTTTTTTGCACCGGGACAGGGACTGTTTCCTTGAACAATTACGATGTTTAGTTCTGATGTTTCATGTTGAGTGTGCTGATAGTCATTAACCACATAATTTGAAATGAATATTGTAAAAATTATTAATAAAAATATTATGTAATCCTTTAAATAATTTTTTTGTTTGCTTTTTGAAAAGACACTAAGTGCAATTATTAAAGGAAGGGATTGTAGTAAAAGAGAGGATCCCGTTGGTCCAAAATTTTTGAATGATAAAGGGACTTTAAAAAATAACGAACTATCTATAGGGCCTGTTAGTAAAACTGTTGATGGAAAACCCCAAGGAAAACCGCCAAAAGGAAAATATGCCCTAATCAGATCAAAGACTGCTAAAGCTGCTAATAATACATAGAAATTAGTTCTGGATTTTTTATTTAGATAAGAAAATAGTTTTGAAAATGCTCCATACATCAATCCCATTAAAATTGTCAATGGTATCCAGGCTTCAAGTCCTATTGATTGAATTCCTAATAGAATCACACCGTAAGCAACACACCCAAAGATAAATCCTGGCAGAAAAGATTTTGTACTTGAAAGTAATGAATAATAAAAAAGATAAAGTGCTGGAAATATTAAATACCAAAAATCATAAGGAGGAAAACTTAAGAAGTAAAGCAAGCCGGCAATAATGGCGTTCATAAACATATGCTTATATGTTAATAATCCCCCTAGTTGAAATAAACTAATTTATGTTTCTCAAAATAACATAAAGCCCAGAAATCAATGAAAAATAAGTTACCGACTGGGCAATAAAACTATCTGAGACTTTTGAGAAAAGTGAACTAGAAACTCTAATTCCTATCAAAACAACTGGAAGAAATAACATAAATAAAAATATATGGTCAAAATAAAGATTGCCACTAAACATTAAAAGAGACAATGTAATCAAAATGCCTATGCTAAATACACTATTGAGAGATGGCCTAAATTCCTGAGATTTAGTATTTCTATAAAGCAAAGCTACAGGAGGGCCACCAATGGCTGCAATCATCCCAAAAATACCTGAAAAAGTACCTGCAAAAAAAGAATTTAATGTGTTTCTATTTATTTCCCAGCCAAAAAAAGAACCTGCACCTGCTATGAAGACAATGAGTCCCACAGAGATTGATAAATACTTTTCGGATAAGTTTAACAATAATAAGAGTCCAATTGGCCCCCCTATTAACCGACCTAAAATAAGTGGCTTGACTTTAGATAAATCAACTTCGTCTTTTTCTCTGTAAAAAACTCTTAAAGCAATTGGCAAACCAAGTAACGCAAGCAGTTGAGGTACAAGGCTAGGCTCAATTTGAACAATTATTGGCGAAGCAATAACAGCAAAGCCAAAACCCAAAACTCCTTGGATGGCAGAGCCAATAAAAAGTAATACTGCAATGAAAATTACTTCAAATAGATTTAAATCAAACGGTAAATTCAACCAAGATCTTCTTCAATTAATTTAAGAATTTCTCCATCTTCTGAGTGTCTTCCAAGTTCTTTTTTTGAAAATAATAATTTTTCATTTAAATGTAATTCAAATACTCCACCACCGCTAGGAATTAGTTGAATATTTGTAACTTTATTACCGTAAACTTCTAAGATATCTTCAATCGTGCCAACTGCACGAGGTGTGTAGTTTCAAACTACACAAAATTCAAGTTTGATTTCCATAACTAAATACTATCATATAAAAAGTTAAAGGAGTTAAGTGTACAACTATTCAGACATATCTTTAGGAAAATTAGAAGAAGACTTAAACAGCTCGATCGAAGAATGTAAAGTTTTGGTTAGTAATATTAAATCTTCTGAAGACATTGATTTATCCAAGTTTAATGAACTAGAGAGTACAATTTATGATCTTTCTGGACGCATTGCCTTTATGGGTAATGTACATCCAGATGAAAAGATAAGAGATTTTGGAAATGAAGCTGATTCAAAAATACAAAATCTTGCACTTGAAATTTTTAAAGATCAAGATCTTTACAAAAAGTTTAAAGAAATACAAACAAGTAATTTAGATGAGGAATCGAAAACATTTTATAGGGATTTAGAAATTGACTTCAAAGACGCAGGACATGGTTTATCAGATGAAAAAAAAGATAGGCTTACAGAAATTGAAAAAAAGCTTATAGATCTCAGTATTTCTTTTTCAGAAAATATTGCAAAAGATAAAACTGAAGTTTTGTTTTTGGAAGATGAACTAAACGGGCTAAGTCAAAATGAACTTAAGAACTTAAGAAAAAATAATGATAGTTTTGTTATATCAATGGCCTATCCAGATATCAATGCTGTTATGGAAAACTGCAGTGTAAGAACAACTAGAGAAGTTGTATGGAAAGCATTTAACAATCGAGCTGTAAAAGAAAATAGTCCAATTCTTGAAGAAGCTGTTCTACTAAGGAATGAAAAGGCTTTATTGTTTGGATTTAAAACTTGGGCTGAATATAGATTGCAGAATAGAATGGCAAAGTCACCAAAAAATGTAGCGACAATGTATGAGAGCTTGATCCCAAAATTACAAAAAGCGGCTGAAGTTGAAAAAAGTATACTTGCTATAGATAACATCGAGACTACTGATATAAATCCTTGGGATATACGCTATTTTATTTCAAAAGAAAGAAGTAAGGTAAGCAGTATTGAGAATAGTGAACTAAAAAAATTCTTCTACATACATGATGTGAAAACTGAAATGTTTAAAGTTTGTGAAGAGGTATTTGATTTACAAATAAAACCTGAATCAAATGAAACTGCATGGCATGAAGATGTTGAGCTTTGGTCCTTGTGGGAAAAAGATGGTCAGCAGTTGGCTTATTTTTATTTAGATCTTTACCCAAGAGAAGGAAAATTTACACACGCCGCAGTATTCGATATATCTTCTGGCGGATCTAGGAGACAAGAGTTGCCAATATGCTCAATGGTTGCAAATTTCCCAAACCCGAACACAGGAGATGGGTTAATGACTTTTGATGAGGTTGAAACTCTATTTCATGAATTTGGCCACGTTCTACACAATGGAATTGGAAAATCAAAATATACGAGATTTGTTGGTGCAAACTGTGAATGGGACTTCGTTGAAGCACCAAGTCAAATTATGGAGCATTGGGTATGGAAAGTTGATTGTATGAAAAGAATTTCAACGCATATTGAATCTGGTGATTCATTGTCTGAAGAAATATGTGAAAAATTGAATAAATCAAAAAATATTGGAGTTAGTTTACTTACACTCAGGCAGGTTTCATTTGGTCTTGCAGACCAACATTTACATGGTGAAAACTTTAACGATAGCCTTTTAGAAATAGAACATGCAGCTCAAAAAGTTACAACAATAACATATCCGAAAGATATCAATCATCTAGCAGCTTTTGGACATTTACTTGGTGGGTATGATGCAGCTTATTATGGTTATTTATGGGCTGAAATAATTGGTGATGACTTATTTAGTAGATTTGAAAATGAAGGAGTATTGTCTAATTCTGTTGGTGTTGACTATAAAAATAAAATTCTCAAACCTGGAGGAACTGTACCTGCTGAAAGCATGGTTCAGGACTTTTTAGGTAGAAAATGGAACGATGAGGCCTTTTTATCCCAAAAAAACTTGTCAAAATAAAGTTGCCATCTAAAATAAAAGTGTTAAGCTTGTGAATATATTCACAAAGTATATAAAGGAATAAAATGACAGACGGACTAAAGGCGAGTCAAATTAAAGGCGGTATAAGGCCTTCAAAAAGTTTTGACCAGGGCAGAGTATGTAAAGACGAATCTTGCAGTACTCAACTAAGTATATATAACAAAAGAGATCATTGCTTCAATCACGCTCCAGTGAAATACCCTAGAGTTAGAGGCAGAATTCTCCAAGAAACTGCTTAATCTTTAACCCCCCCCACTTTTAATGAAATCTCCCCCATGAGATTTCCAATAAGCCCCTATAAAATAGGGGCTTATTTTATAAACCCATCAATATTATTATTTAGATATGGAAACAAAATTTACTGTACCTGAAATTAGTTGTGGACACTGTAAAGAAACAATTGAGTCAGCTATAAATAGTCTTGAAAATGTTGAAACTGTTAACGTTGATATTGATCAAAAATCAGTAGAGGTCAAATCTTCTACAGATTTAGATTTGTCTCTTGTTTCTAGCATGCTCGATGAACAAGGTTACACAGTTGTCGAATCAAGTTAAATCTGTCAATTTAGATATTGATGGTATGACTTGTGCAGCTTGTGCTGCAAGAGTTGAACGTGTACTAACTAAAAACGAGCATGTATTAGATGCATCAGTAAGTTTTCCATTAAAATCTGCAATTGTAGACATTGCATATAATGAAAATTTTGATTTTGATGCGATTATTAAATCAGTAAATAAGATCGGCTACAAAGCAAAAGAAGCTGCTGAAGATAGCACTGAAAAAAATATCAAATTTAAGATCTTTACCCCTATAGCTTCTTTGTTAATGACTGTTTCTCTTAGGTATTTTTTTGAAGCAGGACTAGATTTAATATCTTACCTTATTGGTTTTTTTGTAATTTTAGTTCTTGGAAGAAATTTTCATATATCTGCATTTAAAAAAATTAAAAATCTCGATTTCAATATGGACACTTTAATCTCGCTTGGAAGTTTGAGCTCTTTGTTAATCTCTCTGTTACCAGCTGAAATCGTTTCTTCGGTAAGTACTGCTTCAGGTGAAAATAAAATGTTTCTTGATACTGGAGCTTTTATAGTCTCCTTTTTACTCATTGGTAAAGCGGTTGAAGACAAGGTAATAGAAGAATCTGTGAAAACATCGGAATCAATAAAAAGCCGCATGCCAAAAACGCTGATAGTAAACAGAAATCAAGACAGAATTGAAATACCTACAAAAGACGTTAAAGAAAAAGATAGTTTCAATGTAATGGTTGGTGAAATTATTCCAGTTGATGGAGAGATTGTTGAAGGTGAAACTACTGTTGATGAAAGCCTTCTTACTGGTGAGTCAGTTCCTCTAATTAAGAAAAAAGGAGATCAAGTTGTTGGGGGAAGTATTAATTTACAAGGAAATATAGAGATTGAAGTAAAAGAATCATACCAAAAGTCAACTTACAACATTATCGAAGAGTTAATCAGAAATGCTCAGGGTACTAAGCCAGACATTCAAAAATCCCTAGACACGATTACACAATATTTTGTACCTGTTGTTTTATTAATTAGTTTTAGTACTTTTGTCTTAAAGTATTTAATTCAAGATATCTCCCTAATAGACGCCTTAAAAAACGCAATAGCTGTATTAGTAATAGCATGTCCATGTGCATTGGGGTTAGCAACTCCAATAGTGTTATTCAAAACTGCAACAACCAGTAAACTAAAAGGTTTTCTTTTCAAGAATTTTGATATTCTTCAAAAGTTTGGTGACATAAATACAATGGTCTTTGATAAAACTGGTACTCTTTCATCTGGTGTCTTTCAGATCAGAGAAATTCAAATGCTTGATGAAACCATCCCAAGAAGTACTGTTTTGCAGTTGATTGCAAGTCTTGAAAATTATTCTCAACACCCAATTGCAAAAAGTATTGTATATCAAGCGGAGTTAGAGGATTTATCCCTTTTACCTGCTTCAAATATAAAAGAAAAATCCGGTGTTGGAATTGAAGGTATTGTTGAAGAACATCATATTAGAATTGAAAAAAACAATGAAAAAAATGATTCATCCCTTAAGGTATCAATAAATGATAAAACTTATTTTTTGTATCTAGAAGAAGAATCATCTGTATCTAACGATTTTTTAGGAGAGCTGAAAGAAGAGAAACGTATCATAATTCTATCTGGTGATAAAAAAGTTAATGTAGAAAAATTTGCTAAAAAACAAAACATAGAAGAATTTTATTCTGATAAAAGCCCTGAGGAAAAACTAGACTTTGTGAAAGACATCCAAAAAGATGGTAGGGTAATTTTTGTTGGTGATGGAATTAATGATTCACCGTCAATTAAACAGGCTGATGTTGGAGTAACCACTTCTTCTAGTAGCCAGATAGCACAAGTTTCTGGAGACATATTAATTCATAAAGGAGGATTAGAGACTCTGAGTGAAATATTTAATCTTTCAAAAAAATCAAAATATAGAATATATCAAAATCTTTTTCTTGCTTTTGTTTATAACACACTTATGATACCCATTGCGGTTATTGGTCTTATTACACCTAATTTAGCAGCATTAGCAATGGCTCTTTCTAGTATTTCTGTGGTTATAAACTCTTCAAGAAAACTCTAAAAATTAATCTTAAATAAATCTGTCTCTACATTATTCTTCAAATATGGAAGATGTAGTTTGGTATAGAAAGCCACTTTTATCAGAACCTGTTGCAATACTTGCATTTGAAGGTTGGAGTGATGCTGGCAACACTGCTACTGGCTGTGTTGAGAACTTAAGCAGTACGTATGATGTTGAACCCTTTGCAGAATTAAATTCAGATTCTTATTACAACTACCAAATGAGAAGGCCGATTATTGAGGTTAAAGACTTTGGAGAAAGAAACTTTCACTGGCCTCAAACATCTTTTTATTCAATTGAAGACTATAAGTTGAAAAGTGACCTGATATTGGTTTTCGGTGAAGAACCATCAATGAAATGGAAAGATTACTCTAGGAATATTACAGATACTTTGCTGGAGCTTGGTGTAAAAAAAGCAGTTACTTTAGGTGCTTTTTTTGGACAAGTTGCACACACACTTCCTGTTCCAATATTTGGTGTTAGTGGAGATCCAACCTTTCATTCAAGATACAATGTCTTTAATCCAAATTATTCTGGACCTACAGGCATCACCAGTGTGGTTGGTCAAACCCTCAGAGATAATGGTATTGAGACAGCAGGTCTGTGGGCAGCGGTACCTCACTATTTAAGTAGTGGCGGATACCCGAAGGGAATGAGTGCCCTCTTGAATAAAACATCTGATATTTTAAAAATCGATATTGATGACTCTGGAATTCAAAGTGAAGGACAACAGTTTGAACTAAAAATTAACAAAGCTATGGAAAACTCTCAAGATTTAGCAGAGTATGTCTCTAAATTAGAAGATGCTGATGTTAGTATCGAAGATAATTTTTCAGAAGATAATCTTGTTCAACAAATTGAAGATTTCTTAAATGAAGAGAGAGAAATCTAGCTAAACGCTTTTCTTCTTATGTCTATTTGATTTACGACGCTTACGATATTTATGTTTTGACATTTTTTTACGTCTTTTTTTAATCAAAGATCCCATAAATTAAATTTTTTTCCTTTTTTCCTAACTGCGAAATTCTAACGGACTTTCATGATTAATTGAAAATCTTTTTAAAGTTTTTTATCAATGCCAAGTTTTATTGCTTTTTGTAAAGCTTTTTTACCATCATTGTCTTCTGGAGAACGTTTTAATGCCCATAATCCCCATGTGACCATGGATAATATTTCAAAATATTCAAACTTTTCGATTTCATCTTTTTTTTGAATATCAATTTCATTGAGTGCCTGTTGACGCATACTCTTATCTAAGTCGAACTCATTTTGCCAAAATAAGTCTGCGTAATCAAAATACTTGTCTCCCATTGATGAGTATTCCCAGTCAATTAAATAGGTTTGGTCATCATATATAACAAAATTACCTGAATAAAGATCTTGATGACAAGGCTCATTATTAATACCAATTTCTTTAATTTTATTAATAATCTTGAACCCAACATCTCTTGCTTCTTTCTCGATTGAGTTAGAAATATCAGCAATTTCACTAAAAACACTAAGTGGTGAAAAATTATTTTCAAAAACTAAATCAGAGTTATGTAAATCAAACAGTTTTTTGAAGGCTTCCTTTCTCAAATTTTCGTTTTTAAAATCAGATGATTTATATGTGTATATATCAAAAAATTTGGAAATTTTTACTCCCGTATATTCATCAAAAATTAAATAAGGTAAGGTCAATCCACATTCCTGTGCTTTTAATGTATTTTGTTTTTCAGATTTTCTATTAATTACATCTGGGTTATCACCAGGTATTCTTAGAACGTACTTTTCATTATCCAGATCTACAACATAGCTTGTATTTGTAATACCATCAAGTTCTGAAATCTCATACTTGCTTTCATCTTTTAAGTTTGAAATTCCATATTTTAAAAATATTTCTATCACTTCACTAGCTTTGATCATATTCATTATCATAATATAAGTTATGAATGATCCATTTGCACTAGATTTAACAATTATTCTTCTTTTGTTGGGTGTTGGGGCGGCAATGGTTGCTGGAAACCTTGCTGCTTTTTTTAACAAGAATCATAAAAGGGAAAATATGTATCTGAGTAGAACCATTTTTTTAACTGGTGTTGGTCTTTTAATAACGCTTTGGTCTATTGCATCTTTAATAAACAGATAATTTTTTATAAAACGATTATTATATTCAAGGAGTAAGTGGAAAAATGTTATCAGATATAGACATAAAAAATTCAATTAAAAATAATGATATCGAAATATCCCCATTGATTGAAGAATATATTCAACCTTCAAGTATAGATCTTAGAGTAGGTGCAGATTTTAGGGTTTTTGAAAACCATAAATATTCTCATATTGATCCAAAAGCTCAACAAGATGATCTAACTTCACTTGTAACTGCAAGTATTGAAGAGCCGTTTGTGCTTCACCCCGGTGAATTTGTACTTGGAACCACATTCGAAAAAGTTTCTCTTTCAAATAAAGTTGTTGCCAGACTCGAAGGAAAAAGTTCACTTGGAAGAATTGGTTTATTAATTCACTCTACTGCAGGCTTTGTGGATCCAGGATTTTCGGGCTACTTAACACTTGAACTTTCAAATGTAGCAAATCTTCCAATAAAAATTTACCCTGAAATGAAAATAGGTCAGATATCGTTTTACTATCTGAATTCGCCTTCAGAATCTGAATATGGATCAGAAACTTATGGGAGTAAGTACCAGGGGCAGGAAGGACCTACTCCAAGCAGAAGTCACACTGACTTTAAAAAGTTATGATTCCAGGAATAGGCACACTAATAAATTCTTTTGCTGTAATTGGTGTTGGAGTTTTAACGAGACTCTTCGTTAAAAAAGAGATTAAAAATTTCGAAAATAATTTATTACCACTTGGTCTTCTTGTTCTTACTCTTGGAATAAGAGAGTCGCTAAAAAGTCCCGAGTTTTTACTCACATTAGTAGCCGTACTAATTGGTGCGATTATAGGAACTTACTTAAGGATAGAAGAGAGAATAAAAAGTTTTGGAGAGTATCTACATAATAAATTTGAAAAAGATAGTTCGGAAAAAAGTAAGTTTATTGAAAGCTATTTAACTGCATCTCTAATTGTAGTTACTGGTCCGCTGGCAATTGTTGGTCCTTTTCTCGACGTTGTAGAAGGGAATATAGAACTACTTTTAATTAAAACAGCACTCGATTGTTTTCTAGTACTTTTTCTAACTTCAAGTGGTGGGAAAGGAGCAGGATACTCGGGGGTTTCAATTCTTTTCTATCAAGGATTTTTTACATTGTGCGCATTAGGTCTCGGAGGGTCGATAGACCAAGTCGTAGCAGATTCAATTGCGGGTATTGGTGGAGTTTTACTCGTAGGTGTTGGAATAAATCTATTAGGATTAAAGCAAATACCAGTTGGTAATTATATTTTGAGTTTGTTTATCCCCTTCTTTATAACATTTTAAAAGTTCTAGTTGCTCCTTCAACTCCACTAAATAAGCTGGCTATTTTTTCTGATTCTTGTTCAAATGTTCCAGTTATATACTTAGGCTCTTGGATTCCAAAACACCTATTTTTAAAATCAATCTCAATTGGCACATAGGGTATATTTAATCCTTTTGCTAAGTAATAAAAGCCACTTCTAAATTGCTTAACAGGTTCAACTCCCCCTTCTGGGGCTATAAGTAAAATGTAGTTATCAATTGTCTTAAATTCTTCAACAGCTCCTCTAATTAATCCTTTGGAGTTGACACGATAAACAGGAATTCCTCCCAGCTTAAGCATCAAGTACTTTTGTAACCACCAAAATGGCCAGGGAATTCCCTGCCTATCTAAATTTTTAGATATCGTAAATAAACTTGGAAGCCTTGTAAAAACCCAAGCAGCTCCAAAAAAATTAACTTTTAGATCTAATGCCCATACAGCTAATAGCCCATACCAAGCATCTCTCATAGCTGTATGGGGAATACCTATAAGTATCATTTTTTCTAAATCAGGAATTTTTCCTTTAATTTCCCACCTAAAAACTTTTAGCAATAACCTTCCTAGAGGCCCTAGTATTTTTCTTTGTTTTTTAGCTAGTTTTTCATTCGTAGAAATCATAATTTTTCCACAAACTTAGCTATCTGGACTGCATTTAAAGCAGCCCCTTTTAGAAGGTTGTCGGAGACTACCCAAAAGTTTAAAATCTTCTTTGAGGAAAGTCCTTGTCTAAGTCTAGAAACTAAGACTTCATCTTTGCCTTCTACATCTAATGGTGTTGGTAATGAATCATTCCAGACTTCTACACCGTCAAAATTATTTAGTAAATCAGCGCATTCCTCTACATCAACTTCATTTTCAAATACTGCAGAACAAAAAGTTCCATGACCTGTCCTTACTCCAACTCTTGCATTAGAAGGTTCAACAACTAAATCTGAAATTGATAGTATTTTTCTTGATTCATGCACAAATTTCATTTCTTCATCAGTGTATCCATTATCAGTTAAGCTTCCTGCAAGAGGAATAACATTCCGAGCTATTGGATTTGAATAATAAGCTTGTTCAAAATTTGCATCTAATTTATTCCCTAATAAAGTTTCATTTTCTAATGATTTTATAGCTTCAGATCCTGATCCAGACACTGCCTGATAAGCAACAGGTGTCATGGAAGATAGGGTGTATTTGTCATGTAGGGGCTTTAAAGCCATTACTAATCCCATTGTTGTGCAGTTCGGATTAGATATTAGTCTTGATTCTTTTGTAATTATATTTTCATTAATTCCATACACAACAAGAGGTATTTCGTGTTTCATTCTAAACATAGATGAGTTATCAATAACAAACGAACCTTTGTTTATGAAAGTCTGTGCATATTCTTTAGACCTTTCTCCACCAGCTGAAAAGAGCGAAATATTGTATTCTCCAATATTTTCTTTATTAAGTTCCTTAACGGTTAGTTCCTTGTCATTAATTTTTATTTTTTTTCCTTCGGAGGATTTTGAAGCAAAGAGTGTGTATTCAGTATCTATATCGAAATACTTTTCACATAAACTTATAATATTTGTGCCAACAAGGCCTGTTGCACCAACAATTGCTATCTTCATTCTTTTTCTATGAATTCCTTATGTAAGGCCTCCACGGCATGGTTTATATCTTTACTATCGATTACACAAGAAACTCTTATAGGAGAAGTTGAAATCATCGAAATATTTATTGAGTTTTCCCCTAATATTTGAAACATTTTAGATGCAACTCCAGATTCTGATTTCATCCCAGCTCCAATTATCGAAACTCTTCCGATATTTTCATCAACATCGTAACCTTTGGCTTTAAGCTCTGTAGCAATATTTTTTAACATATCTTCAACAGCATCTTTTTGTTCAGTAGGCGCCGTAAATGAGATATCAGTTATAGAGTCTTTGGACACGTTTTGAACGATCATGTCTACATTGATGCCGATCTGAGACAATAAACCAAAAACTTTTCCAGCAATTCCAGGTTGATCTGGAACCTCAAAAAGAGTAAATTTTACTTCTTTAGTATTATGTGTCACTCCACTAACTAATGCTTCTTCCATTACTTTCTCTTTTACTTCAGTTCCTTCATTATTTTTAAATGTAGATTTTACAATTATTGGTACATTATACCTTCTGCCAAATTCTACAGACCTAGCCATTAAAACTCCAGCTCCAGAAGAAGCCATTTCTAACATTTCTTCATAAGTGATTTCAGGAATTAGTTCAGCAGACTTGATAACTCTCGGGTCTGCGGTAAACACACCTTCTACATCAGTAAATATTTCACACCTCTCTGCTCCAAGAGCAGCAGCAAGTGCAACTGCAGTAGCATCAGAACCTCCTCTGCCTAAGGTTGTTATTTCTTTTGTATCTCTGTTAAAGCCTTGAAACCCAGCAACAATTACAATGTCTCCGTTTTCTAAGCCTTCTTTAACTCTTTCACCAGTTATTTCCTCTATTTCAGCTTGTCCATGTCTAGAAGTTGTAATTATCCCAGCTTGAGAACCAGTAAGAGAAAAAGAGCTATAACCAAGACTATTTAAATGCATTGATAATAAAGACATTGTGATTCTCTCACCTGCTGATAAGAGCATATCCAGTTCCCTAGGTGTTGGGTTTTCTGAAAGATCGTTTGCAAGTTGAGTTAACTCATCTGTACTGGAACCCATTGCAGATGGAACAACTACTACGTCATTACCATTTTTTTTGCAATCGATAATTCTCTCAGCAACAATTCTGAGTGAATCTGTATCTGCAACGCTCGTACCGCCAAATTTTTGTACTATTAAACTCATTGGAAACATTCTAATTAATTTATTAAAGAATTAAAGACCCTAGTACTCTTGTTTTATGAGTATAGATTTACATGTTCACTCAGTAAATTCTGACGGAACCGATTCAACTGAAGCTATTATTGAATCCTCTATAGAACTACAATTAGAGGCTATTTGTATTTCAGACCATGAATACCTCACTAAGGTTCCTCAACAAAACAATATAGAGATAATCCATGGTGTAGAAATAAGTGTAAGTTGGAATCTTCTTGATGATACTAATAAATTTGGAGGTACTCATTTATTGGTATATTTTCTTAAAGAAGAGTCACCCTTAGATAAAAAACTACATGAATTGAGGCAAAATAAAATTGAAAGAAATTATTCAATTATTGATAATTTGGAAGAATTTGAAATTTATATTGATAAAAAAGATCTTGATAGCTTAGAGACAAAAGTACCTGGAAGGCCTCATATTGCAGAACTTATGGTTAAAAAAAATTATGTTTCAAACATTTCTGAGGCTTTTTCAAAATATCTTGGTAATGGAAAAATAGATGGGATTGATAATCATCAGCTGGGTATAAAAGAAATTATAAATCTAGCAAAGCAATCAAAATCTTTAGTGTTTCTTGCTCATCCTCATACTCTTATGAGCAATAAATTATATTCAAAGTCAGACAACTGGATAGATAATAATTTTCATAATTATATTCAGACTCTAAAAGATATGGATATTGACGGAATTGAAGTTTATTATCCAGGTTACTCTCATAACACCATCAATACATTGTTAGAAGTGTGTGAAAATCAAAAACTTTTAGTATCAGGAGGTAGTGATTTTCATGGAAGTAGAAAACCAAATAATCTATTAGGTATAGGATACGAAAATTCCCCTATAAAAGTTCCCTATGAATTACTATCTAAAATGAAAGAGTTACATGCAAAATTATAAAAAATTAATTGGATCTATCTCAATAATAACTTTTTCTTATGCGGCAAGTAGAGTACTTGGATTTTTTAGGGAAATACTTCTAGCTAATTGGGCAGGAGTATCGGAAGCTACAGATACGTTGGACTTAGCATTTATAATTCCTGACTTTCTTTTCTATCTTTCTGCTGGAGGCTACCTAGCAATCACATTGATACCAATAATGAGCAAGAAAGGTAAAGAAGAGTTAGAAAAATATTTCCTTTCAATTCTTTATGGACTTTCAATAGTTTTTGTACTTTTTTCACTAATAACATATTCTTTCAGATTTCAGTTTGCAGAGTTTTTAGAGATTCAGTCATTAGGTTTTTTTACAAAGGTATTTACTCCAATTATTTTTAGCCAAGTATTTTTCTTTATTGGAGCAATACTTATGTCATATCAATATTTTCATGACAGCTTTAGATATGCGGCGCTTGCACCAGTAGTTTACAACTCAACAATTATTTTGTTTGGATGGGTAAATTCATCATCCCCTGAAGAAACTGTTGAAGGTTTTGCTCTTGGAACATTAATTGGGTCAATAATAGGTCATTTTATAATTCAGATTTATGGTGCAAAAAAATCGGGATTAAATTTCTATTTTCTTGCTCCAAAAATAAAACACCTGAAAGAATACGTTGTTATTTCATTCCCATTAATTATTGGTCAGTCGATTGCAGTAATTGATGAGCAGCTATTTAGAATTTTTGGTACATTTCTTACTGCTGGAAGTGTTGCAACGTTTAGATATGCAAGGAGGATAGCGCTTCTTCCAGTTGGTATTATTGCTCAGGCAGTTGGAGTGGCAAGCTATCCGTTGCTTTCTAGGCTTTATCAAAAAAAAGAAATTGATGAACTATCTGAACTAGTAAAAAAACAACTATCTTATTTGTTTCTAATTGGTGGATCGTTGATGATTGTTGCAATTGTAAATGCAGATTACTTAATAAAAATAATTTATGAACGAGGAGCTTTTACAAGTACAGATACATCTAGAGTAAGTGGAGTATTTGTTATTATTTCTCTGGCAATAATTCCTTGGTCTATCAACCAGATTCTTACAAGATCGTATTATGTCCAACAAAAATTTTGGTTTCCAGTAATAACGGGTAGCTTAATTACTGTTTTAACTTCAATCATGCTTTTTAATGCTGCAAGTAATTCTCAGACATATGCATGGATTATAATTTTTTCCTTATACATATACTGCGTTGTGCTACTCGTATCGATCAAATTTAATTCGGAAAGAATTTTTAATAAAAATTTAGTAGTTGAGTTTTTTAAAATTACTTTGATTCTTGTTTTAGTTTATTTTGTTTTTGGAATCTCAATTTCACTTTCTGGAATATTAAATTTAATTTTTAGCTTATTACTTATACCTGTAGTGATTTTTGTCTCATTAAACTTGCTAAACTTTGAGTATATTAATATAGCTAAAAGAAGATAATGCAAAAATTTCCATTAAAAAAAGGTCTCTCTAGTGCCCAAGATTTGCACGATGAAATAAAGGAATACATTGATGTTCTTATGGGACACATCAACCCACCAATAGCTGATGGGGTAGATACTTTATTCGAGGTAAGTAGCACTTACCTTGCTAGAGCAAAAGAGATAGAAATAAAACTTTTGGAAAGAGAAAGAAACACAAAAATCGAATCTGGTGATGAGTTAAAGAAATTTCGAACTGGTGAGTTAAGGAGCTTTATTGAATTATGTAAAAGTGCTCAAAATCAAGGCTCAAGAAGAATTACAGTTGCGTTAAGTGAATTAAATCTTAAAGAAAATTAATCAATACTCTCAACATCAAAAATTTCACTAATGTTACTTTGTACATCTTTACTTGTTTGATTATTATTTTGAAGCCCTTCATACGGTTGAATAGCAACAGTTACTTCTACCCCCATTTTCTGGGTAACATTTGATTTAATTAATTCAATAATTTCATCTGACTTACGAAGTTCAGATATCAGATATTCGTTTTCACTATCTATATATAAAGTTAAATTATTTGAGTCTATAACCTCAGGTTTTACAAGTGTTAAGTAAGAGTACTTTCTTGGTGTAAGAATCGACTTAGCCTCCTCTAGTATTTTTGGCCAATAAACATCAAAGTTCTCAATATCATTTTTTACAATTGGTTTCTTAGTATTTTCTTTTTTAGGTTTATCTTTAGCTACTTTTTCATTACCTAGTTTTTTTTTATCTGGAGATGTTTCTTGCTTTTCAGAAATTTTTCCTGTTACACCATGCTCTTCTAGCATATCAACTCTTCTACTCACAGACTTAATATCCGTCGCCAATTGTGGTTTAATAAGTTTTACTAGAAATAGTTCTAATTTTAATTCTTGGGACGGTGAAGTTCTAATACTTTGATTAATCTCATCAAGCATATCTAAAATTCTTGATAAATCTTTTGCAGAAATAATATCATTACAATTTTTGATTAACTCTTTTTCAGAATCACTTAATGAAGTGAAGTTTTCATCTTCAGGCAGATACTTAAAGTAAAATAAATTTCTGAAAAGATCTGTAATGGAATTTAAGATATCAATAGCCTGTAATCCGTTTTTATAATTTGCCCTAAGTACTCTAAGAACAGTTGCAGTATCCTGAGTTCCCATTGCTTCTAATATTTTAAGTAAATCTGTTGTCGTAACCTTTCCTAAAATACTATAAAGTTGTTCCATAGTGGCTTTGTTGCCGAAAGTTGAGAAAGTCTGTTCAAATAGATTAATGGCATCTCTCAGTGAACCATCACTTTGGTTGGCAATGTACTCTAAAATGTCTTTAGACAACTTAATTTTTTCAGCCTTACTAATCTTTTCAAGAGAAGTAATGATATCAGCGTTTTTTATTCTTTTAAATGCTATTTGTGTTGTTCTGCTTCTAATTGTCTCAATCACTCTCTCTGGTTCAGTTGTTGCAAGTATAAAAATTACATGTTCGGGTGGCTCTTCAAGGGTTTTTAAAAATGCATTTGAAGCAGCATTAGAAAGCATATGTACTTCATCAAGGATGAATACTCTTTTCTTTCCTGGACTGCTTGCAATAAAATTAACACTATCATTAAGCTCTCGAACATCATCTACTTTATTATGAGACGCTGCATCTATTTCAGTAATATCAAATACTGGATCACACCCAATTGTTGTTGCAATAATGCGTGCTAAAGAAGTTTTACCAACTCCCCTTGGTCCTGAAAATAAGTACGCATGACTCAAGTTATTATTTTTTATTTGTTCACTGATGAGTTGTGCGGCATCAGATTGCCCAACTAACTCCTCTAGAGAGCTAGGTCTATATTTTCTGTATAGTGCTTCTTGCATATAAATAAATGTTACTATCTTTTACTTTCCATAATGCATCATACAATTAGACTAAGTCAAATGAGAATAGGTGTTGATTTAGATGGGGTTGTAGCAGACTTTACTAGCGGATGGACATCTCAATATAAAAAAGACTTCGGTAAAGAGGTTCTAGAAAAAGATATTACCGAATGGGGCTTATCAAAACCTCTCACTCACTTCGAGGAAGAAATTGATTTTTGGAATTGGGCAAAAGATTTTAATGGTTCTTCTATATTTAGGAATTTAAGAACATACGACAATGCAGTTGAGGTACTAATTGAGTTGTCCATGGCAGGTCATGAAATTGTAATCTTGTCCTCTAAACCATGGTGGTCAATTCACGATACGCTTATTTGGCTTGGGGAAAATACAATTCCTTCTAAAGAAATTCATTTTATTGAAGATAAGTGGAACATAAACTGTGATGTATATATTGATGATGCCCCTCATCAGTTAGAAAACTTTGTTAAGCATGTGCCCGAAAAATTAATTCTCAGGTTTGTTCGCCCTTATAATAGACCAGTTTCTGGAACAAAAGATTTAAATGACTGGATGGAATTAAGCTCTTTACTAGAGAGCTACAACTTGTAAAGTAGTTGTATGAACGATTCATTTATCCTTAGAGATAGGATATGGAGAGAGCAAAATGAACGTGTTACTCTATCCAGCAATGCTACTTTTTCTTCCAACTCTTTAGGAAGACACTTAAATGAAGAACCAGATGCGTTCAGAACATGTTTTGAGAGAGATCGAGATAGAATTATTCACTCAAAAACTTTCAGAAGATTGAAACATAAAACACAAGTTTTTATAAATCCTGATGGAGATCATTTTATAACAAGAATGACTCATACACTTAATGTAACCCAAATTGGAAGATCTATTGCTAAAACGTTAGGTTTAAATCCAGATTTGACTGAGGCAATTTGCTTAGGACATGATGTAGGTCATTCACCATTTGGTCACACTGGAGAAGATGTATTAAATGATATGCTTGATGGTGGCTGGAGTCACTCTGAGAACTCCGTAAGAATGTTGTCTGTAATAGAACCTCTTAATCTGACAAAAGAAACTATAAATGGAATTGAAAAACACCCCTGGAGATATAAAGAGCCTCCATTCTCTCCCGAAGGTTTAATTTGTAGATTTGCTGATAGAATTGCTTATCTCTCTCACGATGTTGAAGATGCTATAAGAGCAGGTGTTTTAAAAGAATCTGACATTCCAAAAAATATTACGTCTATTTTGGGTTCACCAGGAAAAACATGGATCAATTCATTAATCTCAGGTGTTTTTAAAGCTTCTTCCGGTGGTAGTTTACAAATGGATGAAGAAATATTAACAGTTATGCATGAATTAAGAGAGTTTATGTTCGATAAGGTTTATTTAAGAGAAGAAACACTAGCCCAAAGATCTGAAGCAAAAAATATCGTTGAAGCCTTGGTAATCTATTATGAAAAAAATCCAGATAAACTTCCAAAAAATTATGTTCAAAATCAAAGCGATATTGCAAACTCTGTTGACTACGTCGCAGGAATGACTGATAGGTTTGCTATTTCAACATTTAATTCTATTCATTAAATTTAGGTTCTCTTTTTTCAAGAAACGCCATTACGCCTTCTCTGAGGTCTTCTGAAACTAAAAACGACGTACTCCATAGTTTTGCATATTCAAGACCTTGATCGATCGTTAAGTTAGAACTCTTTTCTAATGCTTGTTTAGTTGCCTGAACAATTCTTGTTGAGTTGGACGCAATTTCATTAGCAAGCTTTTCTCCCGCATCAAATAAATCATCTGAATTATCATACGCTTTACTGACAAATCTAATTTTTTCAGCGTGTTGACCGTCAAATATCCGACCTGTAAGTGCAAGCTCATTCATATCTCCACTTGATACAATATTTGGCATTCTCTGAATAACACCTACATCAGCAACTAGGCCCAGTTTTGTTTCGCCGATGGAAAACTTCGCATCTTTAGTTGCTAATCTAATATCACAAGCTGAAACTAGACTTGTCGCACCACCGATACAAAACCCATGAGCCAATGCAATCGTTGGTATTTTAGATTTAGCAATAGTTGTAAATGCACCTTGCATACTTTCAATAAGGTCCATTAATTCTCGTCTGTCTTGAGGTGTCGTAGATAAGTTTTCATTTAGGCTCATGTCAGACATGAACATTGTTATATCTATACCGGCAGAAAAACTGTCTCCTTTACCAGATATTACGATACAGCTAGCTTCGTCCTTATCATTTATTTCTTGAATAATCTTTGGTAAACCAAACCAAACATCAGAATCAAGAGCATTTTTTTTATCTGGCCTGTTTATCCAAACATAGGCAACATTCCCTTTAATTTCTTTGATTAATTTATCATCCATTTAATTAATCTTAGTAAGATTGTCTGATGGATGTATTCGAAGCTTTATATACAACAAGGGCGATGCGTAGAGTTAGTGAAAATCCAATTCCTGAAGATGTTTTAAGACAGATGGTTGATGCTGGTATTCGAGCACCAAGTGGTTCTAATCGTCAAGGTTGGAAATTTATTTTAGTTACTGATCAAGAGATTAGAAATCAATTGGGAGATTTATATAGAGCGGCCTGGGATTTTTATGTTAAAGAGTTTTATGGAGGAACTTCAGATTTGGGAGCTTCAAATGTTATTGATGATGAAAAGGCTGAGCAGGTAATCAGAATCACTAAATCTGCAGCCTGGCTTTCAGAAAATTTTCATAAAGTGCCTGCAATGTTTGTAGTGTTATCAAGAAATGACCCAACTGGGTCTTCTATATTCCCTGCAATTTGGAGTTTAATGCTTGCAGGAAGAGCTCATGGTGTAGGCACTTGCTTGACAACCGTACTGGGAATGTTTAAACCAGAAAAAGCTTTTGAAATCTTAAATATTCCAAGCGACAAGGGCTGGAAGATAGATGCTGTTGTAACTGCGGGTTATCCACTAGGCAAATGGGGTGTTGCTAAAAGAACTCCAGTAGATGAAGTTACGTATTTAAATACTTGGGGCAATAAAACTAATTGGAATTTAGAAGAGCCACTCTGGAACTATTAATTTAATAATAATTAGAGCACGCCCGGAGGGAGTCGAACCCCCAACCTTCTGATCCGTAATCAGATGCTCTATCCAGTTAAGCTACGGGCGCTTTGCGGAGAGGGAGGGATTCGAACCCTCGAGGGAATTTCTTCCCCACTCGCTTAGCAGGCGAGCACTTTAGGCCACTCAGTCACCTCTCCAAGTCAGCGGAGGGAGTGGGATTCGAACCCACGGTATGGAATACATACAATAGTTTTCAAGACTATCGCCTTCGTCCGCTCGGCCATCCCTCCAGATGGTTTCTTTCTTTTTGCGGAGGGAGAGGGATTCGAACCCTCGAAGGGGATAAACCCTTACACGCTTTCCAAGCGTGCGCACTAGGCCAGACTATGCGATCCCTCCGAAAAAAACCTGAGATTCTATTTTAGTTATCTCTTACTGTCAAAGAAAGAGGATAATATAGCTTCAGATTCATGAGAAAGAATATTATCTTTTATCTCGACATGATGGTTAAGTCGAGGGTCTTGTGGAATGTTATATAATGAATATGCTGCACCTGCTTTGAGGTTTGGTGCAGCATAAATAAGTTTGCTAATTCTGGCGTTTAGAATTGCACCTGCACACATAGCGTCTGGTTCTAAAGTTACTGCTATTGTTGTGTCTTCAAGTCTCCAAGTACCCAAGATTTGTGAAGCTTCTTCTAAAACTAGTATCTCCGCATGAGAGACTGGGTTTTGATCTAATTCTCTTCTATTATGATTTGCACAGATTAAGTTATCGTCTTTATCAAATATTGCTGCACCCACAGGAACTTCATCAATATTGTGAGCTTTTCTTGCTTCATCAAGAGCTACTCTCATCTTGTCTTCATCTGATATATATTTCATCTTATTTAATTATCTCAAGTGTTGGTGTTAATATAGCCAAATGTTTGAGTTTTTCATTTTTGCGTTTGTAACTGCGATTACACCGGGCCCAAACAACTCTATGCTTATGGCATCTGGAATAAAGTTTGGTCGCAAAAAATCTATTCCTCACTTTTTAGGCATTTGGTTTGGATTTACATTTTTATTCTTAATTGGTGGATTTTTGTTATCTTTCATTCCTAATGAAGTATTTCAATATATACAATATGTTGGATATATCGTAATAATTTACATAGCTTACAAAATTTCAATTACAAAAACTTCTGTTGAAGATAATTCTGGATTAAAAAAGCCTCTAACTTTTATACAAGGGTGCTTGTTTCAATGGATAAACCCAAAAGGAATTGTTATGGCTGTATCAGGTCTAACAGCGTTTAAATTAACGAGTATCGAAGGTGCACTTATTTATTTTACTGTTCTTCCTTTTTGTGTTGGGATTTGGTTAATTTTAGGAGAAAGTCTACAAGGTTGGTTGATAAAAAATTCATCTTCAGGATTTTATTTTAGAGGTATTTTTATATCATGGGAAAGAGCTGTATATATCATTTTAGGTTTAAGTATGGTTGGAAGCCTCTTATTAGCCTAGGTTTTTAACACCTATAATTTCAGCACATTTATCAGAAAACTCGACCTTACCATCTTCAGTTTGGTTGTTTTCAATTAAGGCAATTAAAATTCTTCCCACTGCAATGGCTGTTCCATTTAAAGTATGTAGTACATTAGTTTCTCCTTCTGACTTTGCTCTTATATTCAGCCTTCTTGCTTGAAAGCTTGTTGTGTTAGAGCATGAAGTAACCTCTCTATATGTATTTTGACTTGGTATCCATGCTTCGATGTCGTATTTTTTAGCAGCAGAAGCACCCAGGTCTCCTGCACAAACATCTACAACCCTGTATGGTATCTCCAAAGACTGTAAAAGTTCTTCTTCTACTGACAGAATAAATTCGTGTTCCTCTTCAGATTTTTCAGGATTACAGAATGAAAACATCTCAACTTTATCAAATTGATGAACTCTAAATATTCCTGTAGTGTCTTTTCCATAAGTACCGGCTTCTCTTCTAAAACATGTTGAAAACCCTGCGTACCTTAGAGGCAATTCTTCCATGTTGATAATTTCATTTGCATGCAGTGCAGCAAGGGGAACTTCAGAAGTACCCACAAGAAACAAATCATCATTTGGAATTTCATAAACCTGCTCTGCATCATCTGGGAAAAAACCAGTACCATACAAAGCATTTTCTCTCACCAAAACTGGTGGGACTGTCGGAGTAAATCCTTTTTCTGATAATTTATTTAAGGCCCAAGAGACTAAATTAAACTCAATTTTTACTAAATCTCCAAATAGATATGCAAACCTTGAACCTGAAACTTCTGAAGCTTTTTCAACATCTATCAAATTTAATTTAGAAGCAATTTCTAAGTGATCTTTTGGATTAGGTATATCTTTAATATTTCCAACTTTTTTAATTTCTGAATTATCCTTGTCAGATTTTCCATCTGGTGAAGTTTCAGAAATTAAATTAGGAATCTTTACCCACAAGTTTAGGAATTCTTCATCTTTTTTATCAACTTGTTCAAACAACAACTTGACCTCGTTACTCAATTCTGAAGCTTTGTTTAACAATCCTTCTTTTTCACTTTCATCGGCATTTGCAATTTGCTTACCTAATTCCTTTTGTTGAGAACGTTTTTGTTCTGCATCAAATCGTAAAGATTTTCTTTCTTCATTTAAAGAAATTAAGTTGTTAACATCTATTTTTAAATTTCTTCTTGAAATATTTGATTCTAAAACTTCTAAATTATCTTTCAATATTGTAGGGTCTAGCATAGGTTATCCTTCTGGGGGAATAAAACCAAAAATACTATATAAGTTATCATTTAGGTTTTCCTCTTTTTCTACTTCTTCTAATTTAATAAACCACTCATGTAATACACCTGCTTCTATATTAATTGCATCACTATAGAAAATTCTGCTTTCTTGAGGACCTATGGAGTCAATTTTGGATTGCTGCTCATGAATAGTTTCTCCGTATTCATCAGTTACTAAAATTAAAATAACAACGTCATAAGAATCAACATTTCCTTCATTTGTAAGAACAACTTGAAGTTCTATTTTTTCATTTAATAGTACAAAATAATCATCCTCTGTTACTGCAATTGGAGTGGGTTCAAACTCAGCCCCTGAGATAGACAAATTTCTTCGTAAAAACAATCCGCCTGTGCTAGATTTAGCTTTTTCAACAAGCAAGTCCGCAAATTTAAATGAATTATCTTCAAGGCCTACATATTCTATTTCATATAGAACTGGCAAAAAAGTTCCTGCTGCTTCAGAATTTGTCTTTATTAAAAAAAGAAATTCTTCGTAAGATCTGTCACCAATTGATAAATCAGAGATACTTTGAGCAATAGACTCCTGAACTTTGGCAGAATCTGGATTATCAATCAATGTTAGAATAGAGACTTCAAAAAGTTCTAATCCTTGAAGCCAGTATAAATTTGCTAAGGATAAAAGTTCTTTCTCTTTTAAAGTTAGGGAAGAATCTGTATTATTTAATATCTCATATGCTTCTCTTGCATTTGAAATTACATTATTTAACGTTGACTCAAATTCTTCTCTGCTAACTTCAGAAAAATCAAGTAAAGTTTTAAATTGTTCAGAGCTGTCTACATGCAAAGTTGAAACAACTCCCGCATTTTCTAGGAATGTATTAAATATTCTTGACTCATTAAAATTCTGATAGTACTGAAAGATTCCGATAGAAAATATTGAAATTACTATTGAGAAAATCAAATATCTTATATTTCTTTGCATATTTCAACCTTTTCATAAGTATGCTTGGAATGCATTTTGTAATATTCTAGTTCTTTATTAAGTCTAAGAAAACAAATACATTTCACAACTAAGATTATGTATGGATGAATGAATTAAAAATAGTTTGGTCAATTAAGTCTGAATGTGGCCCAAAGAGAGAGAAAAATGAAGATTCTCACTTCCCTTTGATTTCAGGAAATATGTCTCTTCCTTTTAGAGCAGGAGTTTTTGATGGAATGGGTGGGCATAAAAAAGGAGAGGTTGCAAGTTCTATTGCATCCACTGTAATGAGTGATGAATTAGAAAATATAGAAGATTACATAAAATTAGCAAATAATAAAATTTTTGAGTATCAGTCCAACAATGCTGATTCTGAAGGAATGGGAACAACTATGACTGCAGTGAAGATTGATGCGTCAGGTGTAATGCATGTTGCTCATGTGGGTGACTCAAGGTGCTATGTGTTATCCAAAAGGAATTTAATAAAATTAACAGAAGATGAAAATGTCCCAGGATATCAAAACGTCTTAATACAAGCTTTAGGTACTAAGAAAAATCTAAACATACAAAAAAAAGATATAAAACTTTCTAGTGGGGATGTTGTTCTTCTTTGTACAGATGGTCTTTATAACGAAGTTGGTGATGAGTATTTAAAGAAAAAATTACAAGAGGGGATTAGTGCAGATACTCTAGTCAGCGAAGTTTTAATACAAGAACCTAAAGACAATGTTACAGCGATTATTATTAATGTGATTTAATTATGAAAATTGGTCAAGTTGTTAAAGATAGATACAAGATACTAGAAGTTCTTGGAGAAGGTGGAATGGCTTTTGTATATAAGGCTAAAGACACCCAACTAGAAAGATTTGTTGCTATTAAAACACTTAAACCTAATTATGTTAACCAAGAAGCTTTTGTTGAAAGATTTAAGAGAGAGGCAAAAACTGCTGCCAATTTGAATCACCCCAATATTGTTCAAATTTTTGATTGGGGGATTGAAGAAGAACCCTTTTTTGTGATGGAATATATAGAAGGTAGCACTCTCACATCTATTATTTCAAAAAATAAAACAATTAGCTTAAGTGATATATTATTTATTGGAGCTCAAGTTTCAAATGGCCTACATGCAGCTCATCAAAAAGGTTTAGTTCATAGAGATATTAAACCTGGAAATATTATGATTACTCCCGATGGAAAGGTTAAAGTAACTGATTTTGGTATTGTTTCTTTGCAAAATGAAGAGAGTGATATTACAAAAACTGGCTCAATACTTGGAACAGCAAGTTATATATCGCCTGAACAAGCCCAGGGCAAGCCAGTTTCAATAGAATCCGATCTGTACTCTCTTGGAACAGTTATCTATGAACTTATAGCTGGAACACCTCCCTTTTCTGGAGATTCTCCAATATCTACAGCTACAAAACACTTAACAGAAAAACCTGAAAAGCTCTCAAATTTTCGACGTGATTTACCAAAAGGTGTCGAAAATGCTGTTATGAAACTTCTTGAAAAAGCAAATTATGATAGATTTAAATCTGCAGAAGACTTACGTGCGACCTTTCTTCAACAGAGAAAAAGCTTACAGTCTGAACAAACCAGAGAAAACTTAGTAGACCTCACAAATCCAAAAATAAAACTAAGATTTACTCTTCCAGCATTACTAATTTCAGTTGGTGTTGTTTTTGGTACAATTTGGACTTTAACTCAAGTTTTTGATGGATTGCCCGTAGACGGTGGTGCACCCACTCTCTTAGAGATTCCTGATCTAACTGGAAGTGAGCAAGCTCAAGCTCTTTCTGACCTTCAAAACTTAGGATTTAAAGTAGGAATAGAGAATGCGGCAAGCCCAACCGTACCAGCAGGTTCTGTAATAAGTACACAACCTACAGCAAACACTGTTGCAAACCCTAACTCTCTCGTTACAATCATTGTTTCCGTCGGTCCTGAGGCGTTTCCAATTCCTTACATATTAGATTTAGAAATAGAGAGAGCAATATATGTCATAGAAGAAAGTGGCTTTACTGTTGGTCAAAAAATTGAAGTAAATGACGACAACATTCCACGAGGGTTTGTAATTTCACAAAATCCAGTTGCTGGAACAAAAATGAGTCCAAACTCAAAAGTTGATTTCGTAATTTCAGCCGGTCCGAGCCTTATAAAAATTAGTGATCTATCTAGAAAGTCTCCTGAAGATGCGATTCAAATTTTAGAAACTCTAGGTTTTGAATATGAAATTATCGAAGAATATTCTGAGAATGTAGATGTAGGATTAGTCTCACATACTATTCCTAGCGTAGGAGAAATTGTTCCTCCAACTCAAATTATTCAAGTCATTGTTTCGCTTGGTCTAAAAATAGAAGTTCCAAGTTTAATTGGTTTAAATTATCAAGAGGCATCTACTGTATTGCAAGAAGTTGGTCTATTGCCTTCGGCAACTGGAGATACTGGTGGCACTGTTAGCGACCAGGTCCCTAAAGAAGGTGAGTTTTTAGATCCAGAAGGTTTTGTTGAGCTTAGCTTTGGAAGTTAAAACTAAAAAACTAAAAAAAGAACTTTATAAGTGGTACAAAGCAAATAAGAGAGAGTTTTCGTGGCGAAGTTCTAGTAATCCATGGGAAATATTTCTACTTGAAACTATTTCTCAACAGACTCAGCTCAACAGAGCAAACGAATACTATGAAGTGTTTGTAAAAGCATTTCCAACCCCTGAGATTATGTCTAAAACATCCTATAAAAGGGTTTTAAAGTTGTGGTCAGGACTGGGATATAACAATAGAGCAAAAAGATTGCACGAGGCTTCAAAAATTATTTCAAATATAGGTTTTGACAATTTATATCCAAATTTTGAAAGTTTACCTGGTGTTGGAAAGTATACAAATAGTGCAATTAGGTCATTTGCATATGGTGACCAAATTATTACAGAAGACACAAATGTTAAAAGAATACTTAGTAGGTTTTTCGGTATCGACGATGTGGGCTCTTACTTGAAAAAATACTCTAACTTACTCTTAAGTAGAGTTAAATCTAGAGACATTAATCAAGCATTTATGGATTTTGGAAGTCAGGTGTGTAAAAGTATTAGCCCAAATTGTGCCGAGTGCCCAGTTGAAAGTTCCTGCAGTAAGTATTTTAAAGTTAAAAATAAATCATTAGAGAAATACAAAGGATCCAACAGAGAGACACGTGGTAAGATACTCAAGTTTTTAATAACAGAGGAACCAGTTTCATTTTATGAACTGAAAAAAGAGCTCAACACAAGCGAAATAAAACTTAAGAAAGCTTTATCTAGTATGAAAAAAGACAATTTAATAAAAGTTAATAAAAATAATGTGATTGAAATAAATTCTGATTAATACTAAGTTGAACAATATGCCAGTATCAAAAAAAAGAACAAGAAGTAGCAAACCTACACAGTCAAAAAATATTTCTAATCAAATGTCTTCTGGAAAAGGCCCTTCACCAAGATGGTACGTCGTCACTATGTCAGCACTGATGATTGTTGGAGTTCTTTTGATAGTTCTTAACTATTTAACTTTGCTACCTGGATCTGTTTCAAGATGGTATTTGTGGAGCGGACTAGGGTTGATTGGTGCAGGTTTTCTAATGACTACAAACTATAACTAGTAAGTTTTATTTAAAAGACCCTCATCAATTAGTTCCTCAAAAGTATCATTTTCAATGCCATTTGTGTCAAAATTTTCTAATATTTTTGAAAATTCGTTCTTGCCGCCACTATTACTAAACCAACTTAAATGAGTTCTTCTAAGCATGTAGTCTGTTGGTTTAACAATACAGTAGTGTTCGAAGCATTTCTTTAAATCATTTTCATTAAATTTATTTGATAAATCTAGAACCTCATCAACAAAGCTCAGAGGTGTTAGTTCAAAATTATCACTAAACAATACTTCCAAACTCTCTTTAGCTATAAGTCTAAATCCTGTAAGTTTACCTCCTGAAATTTGAATAAATCTTTCATCAACATTGTTAAAAAAATGACCCCTAGAAACATTTTTTGTCGATGTTAGTTTGTTATCTATAAGAGCACGTATACCTGACCAAGATGATATGTATTCAACATTATCAACATTAAAGTATTTTTTTATGTGCCTAATAATGTATTCTTTGTCATCATTATTTGCATATGGCCTGTCTAGTGTTCCCGAAAAAGTTTCGGTATCTGTTGTTCCAACTATAGTGTTACCAAACCAAGGCAAAACAAACATGATTCTGTTGTCTTCAGTTTTTGGCAGCAAAATACCGTTTCCATTAATTTTTAGAGGATCATCTTTAAGGATAAGATGAGCTCCACCACTAAATTTAATGCGAGAAGACTTTGCAGAATAATCACCTGGCAAAGCGTGTACTCCTGTTGCCGCAATAATATTATTTGCAATAAACATATGTTTGTTGCCATTTAATTTATTAATTGCAGTTATTTGATATTTTGAAGATTGTTTTTTGATGTCTGTAATTTCCATGTAGTTTATTGCAATAGCATTATTGATTTCCACTGCATTCCTCAATAATGTAACTACTAATTTTGCGTCGTCAGTTTGAGCATCTTGAAAAATAAAGCTTCTTTTTAATTTTTCTTGTTTAAGTAAAGGAAACATTTCCTTTGTTTTTGATTTATCAAAATTTATATGTCTCTGTTTTTTTGTTCTGCTTCCAAGTAAGTCATACAAGGTTAATCCCAGCTTGAAAGCAAACGAAGATATGAAATTATATTGAAGTATTTTAGGGAGGTCTGAAAAACCATCATCTTTATAAATTGGTGCAAGCAACTTTAAGGGTTTATAAAGTCCCCCAAGTAATTTGATTAATACTTTTTGTTCTTGAAGACTTTCTCTAACTAGGCCAAACTGTAGCTGAGGAAGATACCTAATACCGCCGTGTAAGAGTTTTGTACTTCGACCAGATGCACCTGATGCAAAATCATTTTTCTCTAAAAGAATTGAGCTTAATCCACTTGAAGCTGCCATTTCAAGAGCGGCTGATCCAACAATCCCACCTCCAATAATAAGTAAATCGAATTCCGATCTACTTTCAAGCTCCTGTATCTGTTCAGGTCTTGAAAAGTTCATTAATCTAATGGCTCCATAGGGTCTTTACAGTGCTTTGGAGGTTCATTTGCCACAACAGATTGTCTATTTATAGTTAATTCTGTACCACATTTGTTGCATATAAAAGATTGTGATATTTCAACAACATCATCTGTATCTAGTTCAGGAGGTATGCTGGCTAAAGATGAAATAGAGTTTCTTAAAAATCTAAAAATTACTACTCCGATAAATAAAGCAATTAAATATTCCATTAAGAACTAACGGGAAAGTTTTTTAAATTTTTTTTATGCATATATTTAGATTACCTTATTGTGGAGATGATGGGACTTGAACCCACGACCCCCTGCTTGCAAAGCAGGTGCTCTTCCAGCTGAGCTACATCCCCTCGCTTTTATATTATGCACTAAATTTTACAGTAAATGAAAAAAAAATTTAAATATTTCCATTGATAGACTATTGTTAATTAGACGTATGGGCCTATAGCTCAGCCTGGTTAGAGCGCATCCCTGATAAGGATGAGGTCGTTAGTTCAAATCTAACTAGGCCCACCAATTTTAAAAACTCACTGTAAAATTAAGATGTGAGAATATATTTAATAATCCCTTTTCTATTGTTTTTTACATGTGGAGGATCTCAAGATAGCATTGACGAGGTTGAGTCAAGTTCAAACAATATAGATACAACCACCACTGTTCAGGACACCACTACGACAACAACTGATATTATTATTGAAGATTCTACAACCACCACTGTTCAGGACACCACTACGACAACAACTATAAAAAATAAATGTGATGATTGTGAATATATAAGTATAGGAGAATTAAATACAAATATTAATAGTGTGCCACTATTTGCATGGAATGATTATCAAAGAATATCTAATGAAAATATAAAATTTGAAAATGCAACTTTTGAAATAATTTTAAATATTGGACCTTCTACTAATTTATATTTTTTAGATAACGAAGAATATTTACAAAAAGGAATAAATTTTTGGCAAAACTTTGCTCTACCCGAAAAGTATTATGGATTTTTCTACAACTATTCAGATCTTGATTGGGCAATTAATGAATTAAACAGTTCAGGATTTGAAGGTGATATGGCAAGAGCGCCATGTCGAGATGGAGTTTGTAGTGGAGCAAATTCTGGAATATATCAAAGACCTCCCCATTTCGGAGTAGGTACATTTGGAATCAACAGCTCAGACTCGATAGATACATACAGATACGGTCCTCTTCATATTCATGAAGTAACTCATTCAGTTGTGGCTTCTCAATGGATTGGAATTGCTAGAAATCCACAACAAAGTGCTAATGATGCTTCCCCATGCTGGTTAAACGAAGGAATTGCTCATGCAGCTGGATTATCACTTGGAGTGGGAACATATGAAGAATATCTAAATATAAGATCATCACAGGTTACTGGTAGACACATTAGGTCACCTTTTAATGATTATTCACCATCTACAATTTTAAAATACTACAACGAAAACATTCCTGGTATATGTATAAAAAATCCTGATTATGTACTTGGATACTCTATTGGATATTTAACCGTTGAAGCCATGAACGCAATGGCTGGTGCTGACTCTGCTATGCATATGTATTCGGTTATGGCCTCAGGTAGAGATTTTGAAAAGGCTTTCGAGCTTACTTATGAGATTTCTTGGAATGATGCCAAACCTATTTTTGCAGAATACGTAAGCTCTGTAATTAGTAATTTATTTAATTCCTAATTCCTATAAGCTATAAAATCTAGATAGTAATGAGTTTTGTTATATTTGGATATTTTGCAGTTTTTTTCACAACTGTATCTTTCTTTCCTCAAGCAATAAAAACTTTAAAGACTAGAAATGTTGAAGGGTTATCATTATTAACTTACACATTTTTATTCTTAGGGTCTTTATCTTGGTTTCTCTATGGCAGCTATTTAGATGACATTCCTTTAATGACCACAAACTCATTAACAACAATTCTTACTGGCCTAATTTTATTTTTAATCGTAAAAGAGAAAAGGTCAGCTGTTTAAAAATTTTTTTATTTCAATTAAGTTTTTATATTTCAAGACACTTTCGGTCATAGAATTTATGCTCTCTAATATCTTTTCGTTCCAAACTTTTTTTAATGGAAATACATCTACCTTCACTAAAAATAAACTTGATTCATCATCTAATGGAGTCGATACTTGCGTTTCAAGTCTGAAATATAAACTATCAAAATCAATTATTTTTGGTCTCTCTATATTTGGATGATTACTTAAATTTGAGATTGTTGTTATGTTCCAAACCCATCTACGAATTGTTTGCTTACTCATATGTTGTTCTAATTTCTTACTTGATTTGATTAACAGTTCATTATCTGCAACGGGAGCGTGTAGCTTTGAAAGGTCAGAATTTAATTCATTGCTTGGTATCCACCCACTAGGAAAACAAAAACATACGGCAACCAATTTCCCATTATGCATTACAGCAATATCTTCTTCAATTTTCATGGCAGTTTCAAAAAAAGAGTCTGTTTGGTTTGAACCGAGGAGCTCTGTTACCTTTCTGTTTAAGTTCATATTTTTAAACTGTTTTGTTTGACCATGTAAATCGACTCCATATTTTTTAAACTGTGCTTCTTTATCAAGTAAGTACTCTTTATTAGGATTTTGATTGAAGAGTAAGCCGTCAAATTTTTGCATAGTAGGATTGTTTGAAAATGGCACTTTTATGAAGTCAATATTCATTAATATAAATTTAATAAAAAAAAGGGGATCTTGTGTCTAATTTAGGAGCTTTAGTGCTTCATGGATTATTCGAACATGAAGGACGCCACAAAGACAATGTTGATTGGTTAAAAAACTTAGGTATTGAAACGTATTCATTAAATCTACCTGGTCATGGTGACGTTGGTAAAAAAGGTCATATAGAGACCTGGGATGAAAATATTGATGCGATAGTTAATGCGTACAGTAAAATTTCAAACAAAGATAAAAA
Organism: uncultured Candidatus Actinomarina sp.; assembly: GCA_902610815.1. GTDB lineage: Bacteria > Actinomycetota > Acidimicrobiia > Actinomarinales > Actinomarinaceae > Actinomarina. The sequence continues at coordinate 81,793 of CACLXG010000003.1, read as the reverse complement.
AATTATTTTTGCTCATTCTTATGGGTCTCTTGTATCAGTCTCTGCAATTCTTAGAGAAAAAATTGACCCCGATTATTTAATTCTGTCAGCACCCCATTTTGATGATAATTATCCAAAATTTGTTAAGAATATGTCCGGTGCCATGGCAAAAATTTTTCCAAAATTGCGTGCACCTTCACCAATAAATAAAAGAAATTTATCTACCGATAAAGAGACTGTAGATAGCTACTTTAATGATCCACAAGTGTTTAGAAGTTTGACATTTAAATTCGGTAGTGAAATAACCACTGAACAAAAATATGTTAATAAAAATATAGAAAAGCTAAAAGTGCCTACATTAGTTCTACACGGAGATCAAGATAAGATTGTTCCAATCAAGGCAAGTGAAAATATTTCAAAACTTGAAAATGTGAAATTTATAACAGTAGAGAATTCAAAACACGAAATTTTGAATCAGGATACAAGAACTTTTGTATTGAGCGAAATTTATCAGTGGTTTAAAGAGAAAAACATAATTTAAGTTTCTTATTGCAAAACACTTGCAATAAGAGAACATAGAGCTTATACTTTTTTTATGCACGTACCTGACGGATTCATGAATGTAACTATGTCTGCCGCAACTGGAGTAATAAGTTTTGGCACATTGTGGGCATATATTAGATCAGCAAAAGATTTGATTGCAGACAAATTTATTGCCTTAACTGGAATGATGTCTGCATTAATATTTGTTCTTCAAATGATAAACTTCCCCATAGCTGCTGGTACAAGTGGGCATTTACTTGGTGGAGCACTTGCAGTTATAGTTCTAGGTCCAAGGTTGGGGTTAATTTGTCTATCAGTAGTAGTAATTATTCAATCTCTTCTTTTTGCTGATGGAGGCCTGAGTGCATTAGGAGTAAATGTTTTAAATATGGCAATAGTGACCAGTGCAACTAGCTGGTTTATTGTTAAATACTGGATAAAGTTCATTGGAAAAAATAAGACCTCCATTGTCTCCGTGAGTGTGCTTGCGGGAATTTTGAGTGTTGTGTTTTCATCAATAGCTTTTACAATCCAATATGCAATTGGTGGAACTATTTCAATACCGGTAGGAACAGTTTTGTTGGCCATGGTCACAACACATTTCGTCATTGGTTTTGGTGAGGGGGTAATTACAGCTCTTATTATCACTCTTTTGATTCGAGTAAGACCTGATCTAATTTATGCATATGAGAGAAGTGATGAAAATACAACCAAAGTATCTTTCTATGGTCTATTTATTATTCTTATTTTACTTTTAAGCCTTGTCACACCTTTTGCATCTTCATCTCCAGATGGCTTAGAATCCGTCGCGGAAGAGTTTGGCTTTACACAAACAGATGGAATAGTTTTGATTCTTGATGACTATGGAATTAGTGCTGTAAATAATGATTTTATATCAACTGTTCTTAGTGCTTTACTTGGTGTTACTGTTTTGGCAATCATGTTTAATTTGATTATTTCCAGAAGAAAGAGTGGGAAAAATTCCTAAAATTTTTTTTGATTTTTTAATCTTTTTTAGATAGATTTAAATTACTTTTTATGAAGAAAATCTTTATAGATGATCATTATAAGAAGTATAAAGAGATGACCCTTGAGACAGGAAATCTGGAAACAGATTGCGGAGTTTTCAAGGGTTTTCTCATTTACAGACCTTTTAAGCAATGATTAATCAAAAAAAATTTAATATTTTAGAAAGCGAATGTTCTAAGTGTTTAAAGTGTTCTTTGTCCTCTACTCGAAATAATGTTGTCTTTGGTAGAGGTAATCCGAACTCGAATCTCTTTGTGATAGGTGAAGGACCTGGCCAACAAGAAGATGAGCAGGGATTAGCATTTGTAGGAAGGGCTGGAAAAATGCTGGATAGTGCTTTTCTGTCTGTTGGAATTGACACTAATAAGGACTGTTATATATCAAATATTGTTAAGTGTCGACCTCCAAATAATAGAAAGCCTTTAGCAAATGAAGTCAAAGAGTGCATGCCGTGGTTAAATGAACAAATTGAGTTAATTAAACCAAAAGTTATAGTCTTAGCTGGATCTACAGCAGTTCAATCGTACCTAAATATTGATGAGGCAATTTCTAAATTAAGAGGAGGGTGGATAGTTAGAGATGATATTAAGTATATGCCAATTTTTCACCCATCATATCTTTTGCGAAATCCTTCAAAAGAAAAAGGTAAACCAAAATGGTTAACTTGGCAAGATCTAAAAAAAGTCAAGAAAGAAATTAGCTCAGTTTGAAAATTCTTCTTTAGTATTCAATAACAAAGATATAAATATAAACACTGCAGCCACAATTATATTTGAATTAAAAGATTCATTTAAAAAAACAACTCCTGCTGTCACTCCAACAATTGGTACTAAATAATCTACAGATGCAACTTGTAATGCACTGACTCGTCTAATGAGCCAGGTGAAAGCAGTAAATGCACTAAGATTTGAAACAACTAATGCTGCAACTCTAATAATTTGAGAAGTTGATAATTGCTGTGGTGAAATGTCAAATATTAGATACGCGGTGATGCTCAAGATAATTACTAAAGGATATTGATATGTAAGCCAAGTCGCAACTTTATATTTAGGGGCATATTTTCTATTAAGCACTGTCGCTAGAGCAATGCACTGTACCCCACAGAAGGCCAGACTTCCTCCAAGTAAAATATTTCCATCATTTAATAATCCTGTTTCTCCTGTTACAAATAAATAAAAAATCCCAACAAACCCAGTTGCAATTGCAAAGTATCTAAGTTTTGAAATTTTTTCTTCTTTTAAAAGTACTTTCAACCATAGAGCAGTGAATATTGGAGCAGAACTAATAAGTAAAGTTACAAGTCCAGAAGAAATATATTGTAATGCATAAATAAAAAACCAACTTACAGAAAAAACAGAAAAAGTTCCAGTTATAGTTGCTTCTTTAAATATTGTTATTTGAAATTTTTCTCGTATGAATAAAAAATAATTTAAAAATAATACTGTTCCAATTAGCGTAACTCTCAATGTAACTAAGAATATTTCATTTATGCCTTCAATTAATAAACTTCTTGAGAGCACATTTCCTGAACCCCACATAACAGCAGCAACCAATATTGCACCTATAGCTTGTAGCAAAGTTGGTTGTTTTAAGTCAGTTTTTTCAGTTGAGTTCATTATTGAGATAGTAATGTGTCTTAAAAGATAACTTTTACTAACAATTGCTAGTAGTATTTGATTAACGGGAGCAAAAGCTGAGAGGGTTTAAAAGACCGACCGTAAGAACCTGTTAGGTAATGCTAACGTAGGGAACTCGGACTCAAATCCCATTACTTTTATAGGAATGAGGTATGCATGAACGCAAATGTAGTTTATTTAATAGTTATATTGATTTTGACTTGGATCTATTTTCAAACAAGAAGTTTGAAATCTAATGAAGACGAGTATTTTGTTTTAAATAAGTCAGAGGGTGTACTCGGCTTAAGCTTAAGTTTTTACGCAAGTGGAATGGGTCTTTGGATTCTAACCTCTCCAGCTGAAGTCGCGTGGTATGGATTAGGATATGACATTTATGGTTATGCTCTTTCAGCAGCAACACCCTTTATATTGATTTATATCTTTGGTCCTAAAATTGCAGATTTGTTGCCAAAAGGAGCCACCCTTGCACAATTTGTGGAAACTAAATATGGCAATATTGCACAAAAAATTGTTTCAATAGTAGCAGTGATATACATGGGGGCTTTTTTAATAGCTGAGTTTGCATCAATTAGTTTTGTTTTTGAATCTATATCGTCTGTACGTGGAATTCTAATAAGCTTGCTTATTGCAATAACTACACTCGCATACCTGTTCAGACATGGTTTTAAAGCTTCTTATTTTACAGATAGGCTTCAAAGTTATGGAATAATTTTATTACTAGCCATTGTTCTTACCATTTGGTTAAGTCAGAATAGTCTTTCTGAATTAGTAACTTATGCAAATGCGGGAGGACTCAGCTCTTTCGAAACTTTTAGTCTCAAATCTGCATTAGCTGTAATAATTGCTGTAACTGCAGCTGAGGTTTTTTCGATGGGTTATTGGCAGAGAACTTTTTCAGCAGAAAACTCAAAAGCAATAAAACAAGCAAGTATTTTTTCTGGAATCGGTGCATTTTTAACTATTCTAATTTTAGGAATTGGTGGTGCAGTTGGTGCAGGAAAAGGGATAGAGTCACCTGCATTAAGCTTCATTGAACAGCTTGATTTAAATAATTTTACAATTGTCTTGCTAGTTTCTCTGGCAACGCTGCTTGTAACATCGAGTATTGATACTTTGGAAAATGCAATTGCATCAACTATTTCTCTAGATATTCTTAAGAAAAAATCTGAAGAAGCTAAATTAATAACTTTATTAGTTGTTTCTGCTGCATTAGTAATTTCAATTGAAGTAACGAGTATATTTAATGTATTTTTAGTAGCCGACTTATTTGCAGCATGCCTTGTGTTTCCAGCTTTCTATAGAATAAAAAAATCTAGCAAAGATATATTACTTATAATTCCATTTGTCGGATCTCTGATTTCTGTTTACGTCTATAGGTATTTATTTATAGACCTCCAAGTAAACCCGGGTGGAGTTTTTATTCCTACGGACCTTTATGGCCTTGCTGACTTAAACACTTTTGCTATTGGTTTGATTTCTTCAATGGTTATTACACTTGTGGCAGATAAAGCTATCAAATAGAATAAGTAATACATGAAGCCTACTGACTTAAACTCTTTTAATACACTGTCTAACCTAGTTGGGAAAGGTACCACTTTAGTGGTACAAAGTACTCGAATGGATTTTGAAACAAATACCTACGTAAGTGAACTATGGAAAAGAAGTAATGGGCAGTGGAAAAGTTTTAAAACAGGTAACAACAACTTTAGTAATCCAAAATTTGGGGATAAAGAAAATACCGTTTTCTATGTAAAAACAAATAGATCTGTTCAAGATAAAAGTAGGTCGAAAAAAACCTTATCAACAATTCATATGCAAGAAGGTAGGTCAATAGATACTGTCTTTGAAATTGAAGGTGGTATAAGTAATTATTCACTAAGTAAAGATGGAAAGTCAATACATGTTATTACAAGTGAATGGAGCAAGGAATTTAAAAATATTGAAGATAAAAATTCCGAACCTATGTACTATGAAAACCTTCCTTTTCGATTTGATACTAGAGGCATAATTTACAATAAAAGAGCTCATGTCTACAAAGTAAATATTCGAACCAAAAAATTCACCAAAATTATTGATGGCGATACAAAAAATATTATTTCTATTGAGTCATTGGTGGAGGGTGACAAGGGTCTTGTGCTTTCTTTTGACCAATATAACCCCAAAGGAACCATGTTAGAAGAGAAAATCGGAGCAATAGAGGGTTCGAAAATTAAAGAAATTTACTCAAAAGGCAGCATGGGAAATCTTTTTTATTACGAAGATGAACTTCATGCAGTAGGTATGAGAAGAAGATTTGACTGGCCTACAAATACTACTGTTTTAAAAATTTCAAACACTGGAAAAGTATCTTATAAGTATCTTTCATTTGATAGAAATATAGTTAAAGCAGAAGTTAATGAAGCTATCCTCTATTTCTTGTACGAAGACTCAGGAAAAACTTTACTACGAGATGGAACAAACAATATAGATCTAATAAATTCAGAAGTTACAATTAAAGATTTTGCTTTCAACAATGAACAAATGTTCGTAATAGCAAATTCATTTTCAAATCCAGATGAAATATACGAGTTAAATAATGGTCAACTTACAAAAATTTCTAAAGCTAATGAATTTTTTACTAAAAAAGTCAAAACTTGGGATTGCCAGTATAAAAGAATTGATACCGGTAAATCTCAAATAGATACATGGGGAATTTTTGTAGGCAAAGATAAGCCAACAATCTTAAATATACATGGTGGACCTGCAAGCCAGTATGCTTTTACCTTTTTTGATGAGTTTCAAACATATGCCTCGGCTGGTTTTAATGTTATTGCTTGTAACCCAAGAGGGTCGAGCGGTAGAGGTCATAATTTCTTAAGAGATGTGTGTGGTAGTAAGTGGGGTGTAACAGATATGCATGATGTTCTTACTTCGTTTAAAAGTATGAAAAAAGTGATGGGCATTACAAATAAAAATGATGGAATTATGGGTGGCTCATATGGTGGTTTTATGACATCTTGGATCATCAGTCATCATCCTAATATGTTTAAATCTGCAATTGTTGAAAGAGCACTTCTAAATTGGGAAACAATGGTTGGAACATCTGATATAGGAATAGGTTTTCCTGAGATGTATCTACTTGATGATATGGATAAAAATATAAATTTATATAGAAAGAAAAGTCCTATAACCTACGCATCAAATATTAAAACTCCAACTCTCATCCTTCACTCACAAGAAGATTACAGGTGTCCAATAGAACAAGCTGAGCAGCTGTTTTCAAACCTTAAAAGAAGGGGTGTGAAAACGGCAATGCTAAGATTTCCAGGTGAAAGTCACGAACTTTCTAGATCTGGAACTCCAAATCACAGAAAGCAAAGATTTGATCACGTCATAAAATGGCATAAAGATAATTTAAATTAATTTTCGTCTTCACATCCGCACTCAGGACACATCATTTTTCACCTCCCTTTTCTTCTAATCTAATAATTGCCCTATTTTCATCAGGCCCTTTCATGATCATTTTTGCCATCATTCCATATTTTTTTCTAATTAAATCTGCAGCCTGCTTTTTTAGATCTATATCCTCAATAAGCGATGCTTCAAGCTCAAGGCTTTCTGATAACTTTTTAGAGCCACTTTGGTTAGTAATATAAATTGTTGCCTTGCCATTGTTTCTAACTCTCTTTACTTTTCCAGCATTGAGACTAGTTGTTATAACTAATGAATTAGAAAAGTCAGCAACCCACACTGGTGTGGTTATAGGCGTTTTATCTTTTTTGTATGTAATTAGATTTATATATTCAACACCTGAGAAGTCTTTTAGATTCATAAATTCAGTTTAAAAATAATTTAACAATAGTTCAGGAAGTTGCTTAAATCTTCTTGCCGTATCGTCTTCAGAAAATAGTATATACAAAAGCAGCATAACTAAAAGCACTCTTGTAATAGTTATTTTTCTGAACATAGAAATATGCTAAATATTTTCAATACAAAAAAAAGGGATTTTATAAAAAATCCCTTTTTTTCTATGCGTTATCTATTCCAAAAGATTTATGTTGGAGTATCTCCTTCATTAAAATCTATAAACAACTTACCTGCATACACAGGTCCCATATAGGCTACAGTACTTCCATCAAACAGTTCGGACTCTGATTCACTGTCCAATGCTGCTTGTAATTTTTCAACAGCTGCATTCATGTCTTCCTCAGAATCCCAGAAGTTCCAGCTAACAGCGCTGCTTCCATCAAAAATAGCACCTGTTACCTGAAGACCTTCCGACTCTTCATAAATTGGTTCCACTTTTTCTTTGAGGAAACTTAAGACTGCGTCTGTATCTTTAGCAACACCGACCACCAACCTTAAATAGCTTGGTCTTGTAGTTTCCTTAGCCATAGTCTGATAGACTTTGCCATAAACTGCATCTCCTTGATAAATTACAGGAGGTGCTGCCATCATTCCTGCTGCTTCTGATAATACTCCTTGTATTTTTTCTTCTATAGCTTCTACAGCTTCTTTACTTTCATAAGCAGCCAAATTAACTCCAGAAGTCTCCCCTGTAATAGCTGCCATCATTGTTAAAAGTCCAGGTGTTCCATCAAACTCTGGCATCACTTTATCTTTTACAAATGATATAGCTTCATCTCTTTTTCCATCCTGTAAGGCTGGTAATGTAATTCTAAAATACATAAATTCCTTTCTTTTAATCTTTCACTATCATTTAATTTGAAAACGCCTTAGATATTGCAAAGAACCAAACCGGTGTCAATACTACTCCTATGACGACTTGCAATGGAACAAATGCTGCATCAGGAAACAGTCCAGATAAGAAAACAGCAGTTACTGCTATTATTCCATATCCAACCGCATTACCAACTGCAGGTCCCCATGAAGGTAAAATACTTTTACCATATTTTGCAAATTGTATATTAAAAGGAGCTATGAACAAAAATACTGCTGGCGTTACATAAAATACAAGGTCAGCAGCCATATCAGCTGTTAAAGCAGTGGCGTTAAACGCATTATGAACTGCTGCTGGAACTAGAGACATTACTAGTCCTACAGCTGAAACCGTATAGCCTAAGCCAATTGACCCAGTCAGTAATGGTTTATCCTTGTCATCCAAAAGCTTTCCTGACAACCTAATAACACCCATTCCAGCCATTAGCTGTAAAGCGCTTGCTAATCCGATTACTGGACCCCATGTTTCGTTATATCCGGTTGCTTCTGGACCTAATACAAAAACCTGTATAAGAAAGTTTGCTAAAAGAAGTACCAGCGCACCTAATGCAAATCTCCTCCCAAGCTCTTTTTCTTCAGAAGTTATCATTATTATTCACCTCCTGAGTTTTGGAAAGAGACTCCAAGTGCCCACACAGTTGCGGGATAGAGTATTACTCCTCCTAAAACTAAAACAATTAAGTTAGCTGCGTCTGGAATGAGTCCAAATGCTCCACCTACTCCATTAACCATCACTAGTATTGCAGCCCCATACCCAGCACCTACACCCCAGCTCGGAAGAAGATTAACGTTACTACTTCTTAAAACTGATAGTGTAAAAATGCCTAAAAATAATGCCCAAACTGGACCGTTAGTTCCAGTTGTTTGCAAAATTTCTGTTGTTGTGAACAATGCATCACTATTGTTTTCATTTAATGGTCCTGCAAATGCGTCTTGCACAAAGATGCATTGCGTAACAAATGCAATAGATCCTGTAATTCTCACATATGGGTTGTTATCGTCTCCAAACAACTTTGTTGTTAGTGCAAATACAAACAGCAAAGCAAATCCTGTTACAACATTCAGTACCGAAATTACCGGACCCCATGTTGCGTCATAGCCAGGATTCGCTGGATCAAGAGCAAAAGCTTGGATTAAAAAGCTTGGAATAACTGCAAATGCAAATATTCTTGCCATATTTGAGCCTATTTGAACCTCTTTATTACTTAACATAATTTCCTTTCTATATTTTTCCTACTGGAAAATCAACATAATTTTTCCATACATTGCATTCTCCAGTTAGCTCTTTTGGAGCTTCTTTTATTAAATTTGTGACAGCATCTTTTACAACGTTTGAGATTACGTCAGATGCAGCGTGTGCAGCATCATGGCTAGTCCAAAAATTGAAACTAAAACCACTGTTGTCATCTACTTTGCAAGCTCCAGTTCCAAAAATTCCCTCAACATTTTCGTAAGCTGGATAAACAGTGTTGGACATAAACTCTGCAACATCATCATAGGTTTTACCCTCTTGAGTTCCTCCACCTAAAACGAATCTGGCAAAGAATCCTTCTTCACCGTCTTTAGATACAGCAATATATTGTTGTCCAGCAACCATAGGTCCTTCCATCACCTCTGGTTGACCTGCAAGCATGTCTGCCGCTCCTGCTAGAGCCTGATTAAATTTATCAATTGAAGCTTCTTTAGCTTCTTCGTTAGCCCAAGTAGACCATGCCATAAATCTTCCATCATTTGTCGCACATGCAGCTATTCCTAGTAACCCTGAAACTCCATCATAAGATGGGATGACTGTATTTTTAACGTATTCAAGGGTATTATCTATTTCACCCTCTTTGACGTCTGCAAGAGTTAATCTTACAAACATATTTACCTCCTTCTCCTTGTATTGTTTTCGTTTATTCTTTGCTACCCCAAGCTGTATATGCACCTAAACCAACACCAAATGTAAAGCCAATCCAGGGCACAAGAAACACAAACTGAAATGCTTCTGGTATTTCAGTAAATGGATCATATCCAAAAAATACTTGTAGAGAAGCAACAATTAGGCCAAAAGCACCACCAAGCAACATCAAATATCTATATGTGTTGCCAATTACACCGTCTGATAAGTAGTAGGTTGTTATAATCATCCATCCAACAATTAAAAATATTGGTTGGGTGTTAATAGCATATGCTTCTGGGTCTGACTGTACCATTGCTTGACCTAAGTCAAGTAATGTACTTCCAATAACTAGTATGCCAGCCATATAATATAAATACTTAAAATGTTCTCCATAATTAGAGATTTTATTTTCTAATAAAGTTGCATAAGACATGATTATTGCGGATAAACCAAGCCCCCACATAAAATCAGCAACTCTATCAAGCGGTGTGATTTCAAACCCCGCGAATCCCTGAACAATAAAATATATATTTGCAGCTATGAAAGCTAATGCGCTATTTCTTACGTCATCTCTTTCAGTAGCAACGAATACTCCTCTCATTACCTACCTCCTTTTTCTATTATTCTCTTTCTTTTTATTCTTCTCTCTTGTTCCAAGCTGTATATGTTCCAACCCCTATTCCAAGAAGCCATGAAATATAAAAAATTAAACCAATAGGAAATGTCCATTCAGGTAAATTATCAAAGAATAAATCATCAAAGAAATAATCAAATCCTATAAAGAAAAACAGGCCTAATGATCCAGTTATCGCCATGTACCTCCATATGTTTGAAACAACACCCTCAGCAACAACATTAAAGCCAACTATTGTTATCAATATAAACAAGTAAATTCCATCAGTATTTATTGGAGCATCTGATCCAATGTAAGCTGTGTCATAGATCCCAAAACCTAAAGCCACAGCTGCAATCATTGCTGTTCCAGTTTCCCAACTTTTTGGTACATTGTTATTTTCAACTAATTGATAACTTAATAAAATTACATTGGCAAAAGCAATTGCTCCAAAAAATGCAATCAATTTATCTAACCCAATTATTCCTAGTTCAAGAGCGCCATACACCTCCGAAAAAATAAACATAATTGCTGATCCTTTTGCTTGCTGTTTATCTGGTTGTACAAAAAATGATTTCATCGATTTAGCTTCTTTTCTTTATAACTACTCTCTCGTATCTTTTATTGTTGTAAAAAAACGATCCACTGCGCCAGAGACTAAATCTCCATTTGTCATTCCACTTTGAACCCAATCGACTATTCTTTTGTCGGCTATTACTTTATCACCGACTTCTTCAGTCTCTCCCATTGATTCATATGTTGTTACAAATAACATCTTGTACTGATCTCCCCATCCTTCTTTGTAAATAACAGCATCTTTACCAGTGATTTCTTTCCATAAATCTGCACCTTCGGATAGCCATTTTTCAGCTTCAGCAATTTTTCCAACATTTATCGTGAATTCTCTTGAGTTAGTAATAGACAAAATTACTCAACCCCTTCGCTAGATGCCAGTTTGTCGCCCCAAGCAACATAACCCCCATAACCTAAACCAATAACCATTGCGATCCAGCCAAGTCCAAATATTGGTTGAATAGATTCTGGTATTGCATAATCAAAAAATACATTTGCACCTGAGAAAATAATTATTGAAATATAACCAAGGATACTTAAATATTCATAAACCGGTCTAAATACCCCTGAACCTCTCAAGGTTAAAACATAAATCAATGAGTTGAAAGCCCATAAGAAATACATTGGGGCAAAGCCACCATTATCCAATGTGTAATCTGGTGAAGATATTTCAATTAGTGTTCCCACAAGAATTACTCCACCTAAAATCGCTGAAGCCTCTCTCCAATAGTCCGGTACCTGATCTTTTACTAAGTAATATCCTGCAAGGATTATTGAAAATAGTGAAAATCCCCATAAAAAATTTAAAAAATTACCTAATCCAACTGGAATATCTATTTCTCCAAAGCCTACAACTACCAAAACTACATTTAATCCAATAAAGCCTAGTGAGTTTTGTCTTCCAAGTTGGCCGATTGGCTGTGTAAAAAACGTTTTCATAAAACTTCCTTCCTTAAGTTTTTTTTATTAATTTGTAAATGTAATTTAGCTCCCCCAAATTACATGATTATTCTACAAATCTAAAGGCGCGCTTGCTTGAATTATTATTAAATTTATGTAAACAAAAGCCAATTTATGTAAACAAAAGCCAATTTATGTAAACAAAAGCCTAAGAAATATAGTTTTTTTAGAAATTATATAAATTTAGATACTTTTTAAAGTTTTTATTAGGCTTTCAATAAGCATTTCTATGTGATCAATTTGCACACTCTCATTTGGTGCATGTGCATTTCCTAGTTCTTCGTCAGCAGCACCTACTAAGACAAGTTCAGCATTAGGAAACTCTCTGACAAAATCATTAGCAAATGGTATTGAACCACCAACACCGATATAGGCCGTTTCATTTTTCCAGATTGAATTAAAGCTGTTGACTAACTCTGATGTAAATGGTTTGTTAGGATCTGCAACTACACCGGATCCTTTAGCGTTTGGAATAAATTTAACAGAAGCATTCCATGGAATATTTTTCATTACATGCTCTTCAAGCATCTTCATTGCATGCTCTGGATCTTCTGTTGGAGGAAGTCTAAGACTAATTTTTGCACTTGCTTTAGGAATAACTAAATTTACTGCATCTTTGACTGGTGGAGCATCGATAGCTAAAACATCTAATGCTGGCTCTAACCAAAGTCTTTTTGAAATGCTCTCCGTATCAAATAGATTAATCTCTTCTGATCCAAGCATTTTTTTCAAAAATGATTCTTCTAGTTCAGTTACTTGCATATCTGTAGGAGTTAAGCCTTCAATCATGAGTTCTCCTTTTTCGTTATGAAAAGAGGCAATAATTTTACTAAGTACCATAAAAGCATCTGGAACAACACCTCCACCTACACCAGAATGTATCGGTCTCATTGGCTGATCAACTTCAATAATTGCATCAACTAGTCCTCTTAATGTAGTTGTAATGGTTGGTACGCCAATTTTTACATTTGCTGAATCAGCGATAACAATGACGTCAGCTTCTAAAGCTTCTCTATTCTGTTCAATGAAATCTGACATTGTAGGAGATCCAATTTCTTCTTCCCCCTCGATAAAAATTCTGATATTTACTGGTAAATCATTTAAGAGTTGTTTAACGACATTGTAATGAACGACTACTCCCGATTTGTTATCGCCTGAACCTCTTCCGTACAACCTTCCGTCTTTTACTACAGGTTCAAATGGTTCAGTGTCCCACAAATCTACATCCCCTACTGGTTGTACGTCGTGGTGAGCATAAAGAAGCACAGTTTTTTTAGAAGGGTCAATTTCTGTGTGAGCTAACACTGCTGGCATTCCCCCTGCAACCTTGATAACTTGAGTGTTTAATCCAAGATCTGAAAACAAGTTTTGCACAAACTGTGCTGAAGCATCAACGTAATCCCTATGGTTTTTATCAGAGCTAATAGATTTTATCTCAACCATTTCTGATAATAACTTTATTATTTCTTCTTGAACCATAGGAATATTGTAAGGTTAAAAAATATTTACTCGTAGGAGATAGCTTCAAGTATATTTTGTCTTGCTGCCCTAATCGCAGGAAGTATTGCTGCAATGACTCCCGCAATTATTGCAATACCAATCCACAAAAATGTTTGCGGAATGGAAACAGCAAATACAGTGAAGCCTTCATCAGCTAATGTCTGAATCAAGCTCCAAGCAAAGAATATTCCTAATCCTGTTCCGAGAGCGGCACCAAATATTGAAATAATAGAAGACTCAATAAAAATCATTCTTCTTATTTGTTTTCTATAAGTACCTATTGCTCTCATTAACCCTATTTCCCTTGTTCTTTCATATACAGATAAAGAAAGTGTGTTTGTTATCCCAAACAAAGCTACAAAAATAGATATCGAAAGAAATCCATAGATTACGTTAAGTAGTAATTGTATTTGATTATTAGCTTCTTCAACTAAACCGTCTTCATCTCTAATTTCAACTCCAGGATAACCATCAACAATCGAATTTATTTTCGCTTCAAGTTCCGGTGTTTTTTCATTTACATTGAAATACAATTCAGTATCAAGTGATTCATCAGTAAAAAATGAATTGTTTTCTAATAAAACAAAGAATTCAGCTGGAGGTTGTGTAGTCCAATCAAAAATGTAAGCGACTGTGAAAACTTTTTCCCCTTCCTCTGGAATAGTAAGAGATACCTCGTCTCCAACACTAAGTTCTTCTCTTTCAGCAGTTGGTCTCAAAATACCGATGGTGTCTTTTTTTAAAAAATCTTCGCGACTTCCTTCTATATCATCTGTTTTAACAAGATCAAATACTGTTTCATCTACAGCACCGAGAATTAGAGGTCTTTGATTATAACCAACTACAGTAGCCCTTGTTCTAGATAGTTTTGTCACCTCTTCTAACTCAAGAAGTTCTTCTGAAAGTCCAGTGGGAATTCCTGGTGATGCAAATACATTCGCCGCGCTGACTTGGTAATCAGCTAATATCACTTCACTGATTAATGTTTCTGCCTGTGCTTTAAATGAGGTGGTAATTACATTGGCTAATGAAATTAAAGTTAAACCTATCATCAATGCAGAAGCAGTTGATGCAGTTCTTCTTGGTGTACGTTTTGAGTTTTCAGTTGCTAATTTACCTAAAATTCCAAATACTAAGTTATAAATTTTCTCAAATAAAAACACAAAAGGCTTTGTTATAGAAGGGGTAATTACCGATATTCCTATAAAGATGATTCCTGCGCCAAAACCAACTTGTTGGAGAGCAGACAGTGTTGGAAGATCAAGAAATTCAAACAAAACACCAAACAACATTCCAAACCCAATAGTTGAAATTAAAGAACCAAACACCAAACGTACAAATAATGATTTACCTTTTGGTGTGGATACACTGTCTCTGATAGCTTCCATGGGGCTAACTTGAGAAGCTTTTCTAGCAGGTAATAAAGAAGAAAGTATGGTGACAGTTATTCCAATAGCCAATCCGACTAACGCAGCTTCTGAGGTTAAAACTAATGGTCCATCAGGTAGTCCGAATTCAAAATATTGAAGGCCAGCCTTAACTGCGACTGCTAATCCTATACCTAAACCAATTCCTAAACCAGAACCAATGACAGACATAAAAAGTGATTCTGAAATAACTAGTCGATAAATTTGTCTCTTTGAGGTTCCTAACGCTCTTAAAAGTGATAACTCTTTTGTTCTCTGTAAAAGTAAAATTCTAAAAGTATTTTGAATAATAAAAGCACCAACAAATATTGCTATTCCTGCAAAGACATTAAGAATTGTATTAAAGAAATCTAAACCTTGCTTTATTGAGTCTGCTTGCTCTGCAGCCGCCTCTTGGGCGTTAATAACATTAAGATTTTGTGCATCCAAATCTGTTATCTGATTTTTGACATCGTTTATATCAAAGTTGTCTTCTATAACAACATTAATGAGGTCTACTTTACCTCTAGAATCTAAAAGTCTTTGAGCTGTCTTAAATTCAAACAATGCAAAAGTAGCACCTCCGGGTGACCCTACATTGGCAAATTCAGCTATTCCTGTGACAGTAAATGTCGCTGGAGTTGCCCCAGCAAGAACTGTAACTTTATCTCCAACAGCAAATCCATGATTTTCTGCAGTCACAACGTCCATGACAACTTCTTTAATATTTGTTGGAGGCTGTCCTTCAACAAGTGCCCATTGTTGAGCATAAGGATTGCTATCCCACGCAGCTCCAAAAGTTGGAGCAAAACCATTTTGAATCAAAATTGTTTCCCTTGGACATTCCTTTACAAGAGCATGACAGTCTTGTCTGGGTCCAAATTTTATAAATTGTGCATAACCAAGAACTTCACCCCAAGCTGCTTTTACACTAGGTAAGTTTTCGATTTCTTGTATTTTTTCATCGGGTATTTTTTTTACTTCAAAAGATATGGGTCCCTGTCCACCATCCCCACTGAACCCTTGAGCAAAATCTTCTTGAATCGGTTGAACTACTAAATCTACACCTTCATATATTCCAGTAAAAAGGTTATCGAATGCAGATTTGTTGCTTTCTGAAAATATATTAGACGCAATAATGACCGCAACACCGAGAATAATAGATGATGTTGTGAGAAATATTCTTACTGGGTAGGTTTTTAAATTTTTCCAAGCTATTAAAAATAGTGGGCGCTTTGTAAATCCAAACATTAGACGTTGGTAAGAGCTGTAACCTCTGCCACAATTTCTTCTTGTGAAGGTTTTTCTAAATCACTAGCAATTTTTCCATCTTTCAACATAACGACTCTACTTGCAAATGAAGCAGCATAAGGATCATGGGTAACCATAATTATTGTTTGATTCAACTCATCAACTACTGACTTCATAAAAACTAAGAGCTCTTTACTAGATTTAGAATCAAGATTTCCAGATGGTTCGTCAGCAAAAATTACTTCAGGCTTTGTTGCCATTGCTCTTGCTGCGGCAACTCTTTGTTGTTGGCCTCCAGAAAGTTCATTTGGTCTGTGTGTTAACCTATCTCCAATATCAACAGCTTCAACTACTTGCTTTACCCAGTCAATGTCTGGCTTCCTTCCAGCTATGGAAGCTGGGAGAGTTATGTTTTCCTCAGCAGTGAGCGTTGGAATTAAGTTAAATGCTTGAAAAACAAAACCAAAGCTGTCTCGTCTAATTTTTGTAAGTTGTTTGTCGTTTAATGTAGAGATATCTTGATCTCTTAGAAAAATTTGTCCAGATGTAGGTCTATCTAAACCAGCCAAACAGTGTAATAGTGTGGATTTTCCTGAACCTGATGGCCCCATGATTGCAGTAAATTCATTTTCACTGAATTCAACACTAATATCATCTAAAGCCGTGACACTTGTTTCTTTTTCACCATAAACTTTTGTTAACTTTGATGAGTGAATTATTTTATTCATGAACCCAATACTAGGTTATGAATGGATATATTGATATTTCGACATTTTCTGTTAACAAAAAATTTACAATTATAATTTTGAAATTTTAGAAAAAACATCTACATTAATAACAATGTATAAAGTAACAAACTGGAACTGGTGGACGCTACATATGTAGGTGCCTAGTTCTATGTTGTTTTCTAAAGCCGGGCACAGCCCGGTTTTTTTATTTTAGGAGGAACAATGAGCGAACAATATAAGTTTTTATTATCAGAATCTGAGATGCCAACACAGTGGTACAACATCATTCCGGACTTACCAAATCCACTACCACCACCGTTGAATCCGCAAACAATGGAGCCTATTGGTCCAGAGGATTTAGCTCCCTTATTTCCAATGGGTTTGATTTTACAAGAAGTGTCTCAAGATTCTTTTATAGACATACCAAAGCCTGTCTTAGATTTATACAAGCTTTATAGACCTTCTCCTTTGTTTAGAGCAGTTCGACTTGAGAAAGCTCTAGGTACAAAATCAAGAATATATTACAAATATGAAGGTGGATCCCCATCTGGCTCACATAAACCGAACACTGCAATCCCCCAAGCGTTTTATAACGCGGAAGAAGGTGTTACAAAAATGGTTACGGAAACAGGTGCTGGTCAGTGGGGTTCTGCTTTGGCTTTTGCATGCCAGGCTTTTGGAATTGAATTAGAAGTATTTCAAGTAGCTGCGTCATATTTAGCAAAACCTTACAGAAAAACCATGATGGAGATATACGGCGCAAAAGTTTACTCAAGCCCCTCTGAAAGAACAGATATTGGTAAAAAGTTTCTTTCAGAAGATCCTGAAACTCCAGGAAGTCTAGGCATTGCCATTTCAGAAGCTATTGAAGTTGCTGCTAAAGATGAGAAAACAAGATACGCACTTGGAAGTGTTTTGAATCATGTCCTAATGCATCAAACCATTATTGGAGAAGAAGCACTAAAACAATTGGCACTGGCAGACGACTATCCAGATGTAATAGTTGGCTGTACTGGTGGTGGTTCAAACTTTGCGGGTCTTTTTACACCTTTTGCTAGAGAAAATATGCAAAATAACAAATCTACTGTTATTAGAGCTGTTGAGCCACAGGCTTGTCCATCTTTGACTAAGGGAACGTATGCATATGATTTTGGGGATTCAGTAGGAATGGCTCCCGTAGTCAAAATGCATACCCTTGGTCATTCTTTTGTGCCTGATCCAATTCATGCTGGTGGTTTAAGATACCACGGAATGGCTCCATTGGTCAGCGCAATGTATGAAGAGAAGTTAATCGAAGCAGAAGCAATAGGGCAAAAAGAGTGCTTTGAAGCAGGTCAGTTGTTTGCAAAAACTGAAGGTATAGTGCCAGCTCCAGAAGCCACTCATGCAATAGCCTCAGCAATAAGGGCAGCTAAAAATGCAGATACAAACTCTGAATCCATTGCAGTTTTAACCGCTATGTGTGGTCACGGACACTTTGATATGCAGGCTTATAGTAATTTCCTATCAGGAGAAATGGTAGATTACGAATTTCCTGCTGAAAAAGTAAAAATAGCAAAGGAGTCAATTAAGTCTTAGAGTGGTTATCTCCTTCCACTCTGAAATGTTTGGTCCTGTTTTGTATAAAGACAGAGTATCAAATGAAATAGTTATAGGGATGAGTTCATTAAGCTCCCCTAGGTCGAAAGATTTAGGTAACTCATCCCCATAACACAGTGACATATGAGGTACCCAAAGACTTGGCCAACCTTCTATTTTAGAAACAGCATTAAAAAAGTATGAGTTGTCTGATGATTCTAGATACAGTTTTTGAAAGTACGTGTCCCCAGTAGAAACTCTGTCAAAAATGACTGTAGATTTTTTAACTAATAATTTATTTAAGATTTTTAATGCTGTTTCTTCCGAATCAATATGAGATACAAGAGTCACGTGTGGAAAAAAAGAATATTTATCCTCTTCTTTCGCATATCTTTTAATAAGTTCATAAACTTTTTCATTGTGTATAGAGTTTTGAAGCCAAATTGAATAGGTTTCTTTATACATATTGTTATTTTATTAAGAAACAGTAACTGTAGCTAGCGATCCTTTTTCTCTGATTTTTTTTGATAGAAAAGCAAATACAAATATTGTTGTTGCGACTAAGGACATAGAAGGTCCTGAAGGAAGATTTAGGAAGTAGGAAAGGTACAAGCCTGTTATTGAAGATATTGTTCCGAAAAGAACACTAACTCCTATAGACACTGTAAATGTTTCTGTTACAAGCTTTGCAGCAGCAGCTGGAATTATAAGCATACTCAAAACCAAAATAATACCTACTGTTTGTAAAGATCCAACAATTGCAATTGATAAAAGAATTAAAAAAAGATAGTTTAAAAAAGTAGTGTTTAGCCCTTTAACTTCGGCTCCAATTGGGTCAAAAGAGTAAAACAATAACTGCTTGAAATAAATCACTGTTACCAAAATGACCAATATCAGTAAGCTAACAACAATGTAAACATCAGAAATGTTCACTGCAAGTATTTGACCAAACAGTAAGTCTTCCAGGTTAACTGTGACATTTAGAAGTGAAATCAACACGAACCCCAATGCAAAGAAAGAAGAAAATATTATCCCAATAGCTGTATCTTCACCAACATTTGTGTTCTTAATTATTAAACCAAGAAAGATTGCAATTAAAATTGCCGCTGGAACTCCTAATTCAGAAATACTGAAACCCAAAAAAACTCCTACAGCAATAATAGGGAGTGTGGCGTGAGCCATCGCATCAGCCATAAACCCCATATTTCTATTAATAGTAAACGGACCGAGTAATGACAGCATAGCTCCTGATGCAAAGGCTGTTATCAGTGAACGTATCATAAAGTCGTATCTAAAAGGGTCAAGCAAAATTTCAATCATTACTAGATCCTTCATTATTAAAGTGTGCCTTGTTATTGAGTAAGCTATTGTGTGACCCATACATTTCTTCTATAACTTCTGGGGTTAAAACTTCTGCTGGGTCTCCATAAGCACAACAATGTTTATTTAAACAAAGCACTTCATCAAATTTTTCTTCTAAATTATTCACATCATGAGTTGCAATTAATATTGTTTTTCCATCTAAATTTATATTGTCAATTAGTTGCATTATGTCTTCTTGAGCTCCTATATCAACAGCACTAAAAGCTTCGTCCAATAATAGTATTTCAGAATCTTGCGCAAGAGCCCGCGCAATTAAAACCCTTTGAAGCTGGCCGCCAGACAGGTTTTTTATACTTTTATTAATTTTTTCTAATAATCCAACATCCTCTAATGCTTTTTTAATTTTTTCATTAACTTTATTCCTGGAAAATAAAGCAAAAGAATTTCTGGTAGTTAAACCCATTTCTACTACTTGCTTTACAGATAAAGGAAAATTCCAATTTATAAGATCTTTCTGAGGTACGTAGCTTACTTTACCTTTTACTTCACTAGGGCTCTTTCCTTCGATAGTTAATGACCCTTCTGTTAATGGTATTAAGCCAGCTAGAACATTAAATAAGGTTGACTTTCCACCGCCATTTGGTCCAACGACCGCTACCTTTTTTCCTTTATTTATAGAAAAGTTAACGCTTTCTAAGGCCGGTATATTTCCAAAATGCACACAGCACCCATCTGAAATTATCAGAGGGGTGCTTGCACTATTTACTTCTTTAGTATCCATCGTGATACCTTTCTTATTGAAAGTATCGAAAGTTGTCTACAACTAACTTAGTCTGTGTTCCTTAAGTTCTCCACAATTAATTCAACAGCACTAATTAAAAAGTCTGGATATGACTGACCTGCCTTTAAGGTCTCAACCCATAAGCCTTCTACAGCTTTTATACCTGTTTCTAAAACAATTGTCTCTGCATATACTGATGGGGCTTCAGATTCAATGAAGATGACTTTTATATTATTGTCTTCAATGACGTCTATAACATCAACTAGCTGTGCTGGTGATATTTCATTTGCTGAATCAAGACTAGGAATAATTGTAGAAAGTACCTCTAATCCAAATTTAGCTTCTAAATATCCCAACGATTCGTGAGTTGTTATAAGCTTCCTATTTTGTGACGGAACTGTAGATATTAAGTCAGACACCTGACCTATTAGACCTTTTAACTCATCTGCATAAGCACTGCCAGCTGATTCATAGCTTGCAGTATTGTTTGGATCAAATTCTACTAGTTTACCTTCAATGTATTCAGCTGCATATACAACTCTGTTTGGGTCAAACCAGAAGTGTGGATCGTATGCTCCATGGCCATGACCTTCATGTCCATCTTCGTCATCGTGGCCTTCTTCATCGCCATGATCATCGTGACCTTCTTCCCCGTGATCGCCATCTCCATCTTCTTTAAATTCAATTGGATAAACGTTTTCACCAACTTCAGCTAGTACATCTGTACTACACGCTGAGCTTTCAAGCAATTTAACAACTGCTGCTGGTTCATACTTCAGCCCTGTATAAAATACTAAATCTGCATCCGCAATGGTTCCAGCATCTTGAGGAGCTGGCTCATATGTGTGTGGATCTGCCTCAGCTGGCATAATGACAGTTAAGTTTATATTGTCTCCACCAACTTGGTTTACAAATTCACCAATCATTGGTGTTGTTGCTACAACATTAATTTTTCTGTCTTCTATTGCAGGACAACCTGCTTCATCTGAGCTGCCGCCAGAACAAGCAACCAAAACTATTGAAAGCGCAATTACGCCGAATTTAAAAATAGCTTTACTTTTCAAAGCGTTCCTTCTTTCTATTTTGTAATAAATGAGAATATTTCTCATTTTTATTGAGATTAGTTCTCATTTATTTTTATGCAAGCTATAATTTAAATATGTCAAACAAATCTAAAGATATCCTTTTAGAACATAATATCTCAATAACTAATCCGAGAATCCTTGTGTTAGAGCAGTTGCTAAAAGTTAAAAAACCAATATCTATTGACAGTCTTTTAAATAGTCTTGATAATCAAGTTGCTACTTCTACCCTTTATAGAGTTCTTAATGATTTACAGAAAATAAATATCGTATCTCAGTTTTTAAGTCCTGAAAACATAACCATGGTAGAGCTCTCACTTAACGAAAGTGGACATCACCATCATTTATTCTGTAAAGGTTGTGGGGATGTGACTGATATCGAACTAAGCCTAGGTTTTGAACAAAAGCTTTCTAATGAAGTAAAAATGCTAGAAAAAACTCTAGGGTTTTTAATTGATGATCACGGTTTAGAGCTTATTGGCGAATGTAATGCCTGTAGAGACTCCGTTTAAAATAGTATTGCTATTAAATTTGCATTTAAAAGTAGGGACTGAATATATTCAATAGTGTGATAATTTTGAACAGCACTAGCAAGCGGTATTGTCATTGCCTCACCACTAATTGTGCTTTTCACAGCTAATGCACTTTCAATATAATCATTTTGACTTAAACTTGTACAAGCTACACACATATTATTTCCCTATTTATATCTATTTTGATTTTACAATGAATTCAGACTTTTAAAAAGGCTAATTAATTGAAATTTCAAGGCAATTTATATCACGGAATTATAAATGTAGGTGATTTGCCTATACCGTTCAACATGGTGCTTAATGCAGCGGTTTTAACTATTGTTCTTACTTTTGTATTTTTAAAAGTTTCATGGAAAGAATCAATTCTAACCTCAAAAGAAACTCTTTTCCCCACCAAACAGTCAACTAGTGGAAAATTGTTTGGGTTGTTTATTCTGAGCTTACTCACTATTCCAGGTTTAATTAATAACGAACCTGCAACAGTCTCTGTAACTCCACTAATTTTGTGGGTTTTTTTGTGGATAGGAGTCCCAGTTCTTGGTTTACTTTTTGGAGATTTATATGCAAAATTTAACCCACTTTCAATTTTAGTAAATAGAGAAGGTGAACCTAAAAATGTCTACCTTGCAGCTTTCTTGTTTA
This sequence comes from uncultured Candidatus Actinomarina sp., assembly GCA_902610815.1. Taxonomy (GTDB): domain Bacteria; phylum Actinomycetota; class Acidimicrobiia; order Actinomarinales; family Actinomarinaceae; genus Actinomarina. The sequence continues at coordinate 59,034 of CACLXG010000003.1, read as the reverse complement.
TTTGTTTGACATGGTTTGAGCTAGTTTGGAGTAAACCAGGAAACCCAAGGCACATTGGTTTTGTGTTTTTAATTTTGTTTCTTACCGTATCAGTACTTCAGAAGTATTATAAAAAAACTATTATTGAAGTCGATCCCCTGCTTCTTTTGCATCATCTATATAGCAAAATGAGAGTAACTAACAAAGCTCCTGTTTTTAAAACACTCTTAAACAATTTATCAAACCTCGCACAATTAAAAGGTATGGAATATTTCATACTTCTTATGATTGGTACTGTTACTTATGATGGGTTAAGGGAGACAACTTTTTGGTTTAATATTTTTGGATCAAGGACTTACGAAACATTTTTTTCAACTGTTGCGTTTCTCTCAATGAGTTTAATTGTGATAGTTTTTTATAGATTTGCTTGCTATTTTGCCATAAAAGTAAGTGGAGAAGATATTGACTTAAACGAAATATCACTCAAGTTTGGCCACACAATGCTTCCTATTGCTTTTGCGTATCATGTCACCCATTACCTGGGTTTGCTATTATTTGAATCACAAACACTACTCTATAGGCTTAATGATCCATTTGGTTTTGGATGGAATCTTTTTAATATACAGGATGCCACAGTTGACTACTTTTTAGAACCTGTAGTGCTATGGACAATTATGGTACTTGTGACACTTGCCGGACATATGATAAGTGTGGTTTTAGCTCATGATTTAGCAGTAAAAATTTTTGGGCATCAAAAAAGTGATAAAACTCAATATATTTTCTTGTTTATAACAGTTGCATTAACACTTCAGGCTTTATTTGTGCTTAGTGTTCCGTAAAATATGCAGGCAACGTATATTTTGCAAGGCTAACATCGTCATTGATGATAAAAAATAGTAACAAATTATTCGTATTAATTTTGTTTTTTTTAATTGTTTCCGCGTGTTCAAACAATGATTCCTCTGGTCCTGAATTGGTAGAGATATCCTCTGATGAGATAGATGAAGTAGAAAATGATGATGAGATAGATGAAGTAGAAAATGATGATGAGAAAGTTTTAAATTTTATACCTCCAGAATTACCAGATTTACCAGACCCAGATTTAAGTTCGTCTAAGTGGAATCAAGTAAATGGGCCTTTTGGTGGAACAATTACAAGTATTTTTAAAAGTTCGGATGGGTACTGGGTGACTACAACAGACAATTCTGGACTCTCAGATAGCAACCTTTATTTAGTAGACAGTAAAAAATTTACATGGGAATTGAAAAAAACTATAAGTGGAAATATGGGTGGGGTTGTTGTTGATGCATCAAACTCTAATCAGATAGCTTTTTACACTGAAGCTACAAGTAATTCGGATTCTGGTGTTTTTGTTTCTAAAGATGGTGGAGAAACATGGGATGAAGCAAAAATAGATGGTTCACAATATTCAGCTATAGCTATAGGTTCTCAAAATACCTCAACTTTATTCGTAGCAGGAAGATATTTTCCAAATGGAGAAGACTGTGAAGATGAAGATGGTGAAGACGATTGTACTCCTGAAAAAAATTCAGCAATATTTATATCTAATGATTTTGGGGCATCGTGGACAAAATCATCCTCCATACCAAAAGGGATTTTTAAAGAAATCGAATTAGAAGAAGGACAAGAATTAGAGGAAGAAGACATAGATAAAGTAACAGTTCTCTATGTGAGTCCATCTGATGATGACCATATATTTGTTGGTACAAGTAATTTACTATTAAAAAGTGGTGATCGAGGCTTGTCTTGGGAGTCTTTAAGTGACACTTTCCATAGATCAGATATTAAAGGTTTGGCAATTCATCCAAATAATCCAAACATAATTTATGTAAGAATTGGACTTTATACATTTTCAGATTGTTCAGATGTAGATAATGATGACCCTGATTATGAAGAAAGTGTATCCAAGTATTGTCCAGGTATTTATAAAAGTACTGATGGAGGTGAAAGCTGGAAATTACTTGAAGAAGCTACCGGAGACCCATCAGAAGGTGGTGTGTATATAAATGAATATGATGATTCAGAAATTTATTCGGTTTTTGGAAGAGAAACATTTGTGAGTAAAGATGCTGGAATATCATCTGATGTCTTCTTAGACACAAAAGAACACCCTATTATTCCCGATGTTGGTGTGGAGATAATAACGTTTGGTGAAAGTAAAGCTGAGGTATTTATGGCAGGTCTCCAAGGTATTTATAGAACTTACGACAATGGTAAAACATGGATTGAAACAAATACGGGTTTTGTAGGTTCTGAAGTTGTGGATATAGTTACTGCTTTGGATGGAACTATGTATGCAACAACTTATAATCTAGGAATATTTAAGAGTACCGATGGAGGTAAAAACTGGGTTTTTGCTTCTTTTGGTATTAAAAATTGGTACGGCATGCAGCTAGCAACTCACCCAGAAGATGCAGACACCGTATTTACAACAACTAATGGAGGGGTTTATAAATCAACAAATGCTGGAGAATCTTGGAAGCTTATTGGTGGTTCAGATCTTTGTGATGATGAAGATGTAGGTGGAAATTGTCACTATCACGGAATCATTGTAGAGAAAGAAGCTCCTTTCAAAGTTCTTGTAGGTAGCGGTGGAGATCAGTATTCAAAAGAAGGTGTGGGGTTAACTGGATCAGAGGATAACGGAGAAACTTGGAGAAATTCTGATGATGGTTTTGTAAGAGATGTTCATGTAAGTAAATTAATAATTGATCCAAATAACAACAATATATTTTATGCAACTACTCAGGGAGCTACAGAATATACAGATAAAGTTGGTGACGGAGCAGGGGTGTTTAAAAGTACTGATCGTGGTAACAACTGGACTCAAATTAATAATGGGCTTGATAGCCTCGAAACAAATATATTAATTGTAGACCCTAATGATTCTGAGACACTCTATCTTGGAACAGATGACGACGGAGTTTACAAAAGTACAGATGGTGGAGAAAGTTGGAAAAAATTAAATGTCTCAGCTATTCCAAAATCTTTTGGTGTAGGAGATATTATTGTTGATCCACAAAATAGTAACAATATCTATATTGGAACTGTTGATTATTTTAGACTCTCAGAAAGTAGAGGCGTTTTAGGAGATTTTGGTATATATAAAAGTACCGATGGCGGAACAACATGGGAAGAATTTAATTCAGGCCTAAAACATCTCGGTGTTTTCTCTCTTGAATTATCAGAAGAAAGTAGAATTTTATATGCTGGAACAAGAGCTGGTGGTGTTTACTGGATAAGCTTGGATGGCTAAATTCTTGCTATTTTTTCTCCATCTTTATTGGTAAATTGTCCGGTAACAATAAGTATTAAATCTATTAACAACCAGATCCCTATACCGCCAAATGTTAAAAGCATAAGTATTCCAGTGCCTGTTTTACCAACATAGAACCTGTGTGCACCAATAACTCCAAGTAAAAATGCTAGAAGTAGAGTTACAACCCATTGCGAGTCGCTTCCAGGTGAGCTGCTGTTAAGAAGTTTTTCTTTCTGTAAATCAAATTCTTCTTGAGAAATAATCTTGTCTCTTAGTAATTCATTTAGTTTTTTAATTTCGTCTGCTGTACTCATATACTTATTTTAACTTATTTTCTATGCTGGCAACTCTTTCTGCAATTGGTGGGTGAGAGTAGTAGTAAGAACTGTATAAAGAATCTGGGGTTAAATTAGAAGCATTGTCTTTACTAAGCTTTAACAAACCTGAGATCATATACTCTCCATCAGTAAATTGGAATGAAAAATCATCGGCTTCAAATTCTCTTTTTCTAGATAGTGCTGAAGTGAAAGGTTTAGTAAAAAATGTATATGAACCAGCAACTAAATAAAATAGTAAAAACTTAGAATATACAGTTAAAGATTCAAGTCCGTGATCAAGAAAGAAGTTATCACTTTTAAGTACTTCACTTAGTATGTAAAACCCTATAAAACCAAATACTAATGAACTAATTAGTGTCTTCCTTATGTGCCCTAATTTATAGTGTCCCAACTCATGACCAAGGATTGCTTCCATTTCGTCTGGAGTAATTGTTTTTAACAGCGTATCAAAAAATACAATTCTTTTATTCTTTCCAAACCCAGTGAAAAAAGCATTGCCGTGAGTGCTACGTAAGCTTGCATTCATTACGAATAAACCTTTTGATTTAAAATCAACTTTTTTCAATAATTTCTCTATGGGCTTTTTAAATTCTTCATTATCAAGTGGTTCAAATTTATTGAACAGCGGCATTATTAATACTGGATAAAGAAAGAATATAATTGCCTGGAGAATAAAGACAGCTCCAAATGCGTATATCCACCAGTTGTCACCTAGATTTACGACTATATATATAACAGTTGCGTAAATAACTGATGAGATAGTGGCAGAAATTAACAAACTTTTAAACATGTCTGTCACAAATGTTTTTGTTGTTGTTTTGTTAAAGCCGTGTCTTTCCTCTATTACAAATGTTGAGTATATAGATATTGGAATTGAAATTACTTGCTCAACTATCAACAGTAATAGTCCTAATAAAACTGCTCCGAGAACATCTGATGAGGTAGTAGAGACAACTATTTCAGCTAGAAAATTAAAAAGACCTCCCAAAGTAAAAATTACTAACACTACAGCACCAAAGAGAGCTGTAAATATTTGAAATCTTATTCGATCAATATTGTAGTCTATTGATTTCTTGTACTCTTCCTCAGTAACTACATGTACAAACCTTTCAGGAATAGCGTTTTTGTTTAATTCAATAGATTTAAGGTTTCTAATTTTTAAATATGTCTCAAGCAAAAATTTGATAGCTATCAGAGATATAAAAATAACTGTGAAGTTTGTAGAAGCTAAAAATTCTTGCATAGTTGAATTAGTTTAACATAAATATTTTTATTGACCGAAGCGGCGTTCTCTTTGAGAGTATTCTCTCAAGCAACGAAGAAAGTCGATTTTTCTAAATTCAGGCCAGTAAACATCTTGAAAAATTACCTCAGAGTATGCACTTTGCCACAATAAAAACCCTGACAACCTTGACTCTCCACTTGTTCTAATAATTAAATCAATATCTGGCGTTTCCGGAGAGTATAAATGTTTTCGTAATTGCTCATCAGTTACATTCTCAAGTAATTCGTCAAAATCATTGTGATCGTTTCTGTTTTGGTCAATTAATCCCTTAATGGCATCTAAAATTTCTTGACGCCCTCCATAACCTAAAGCAATTGTTAGGGTTTTTTGTCCTCCACCTCTAACTTCTTTGAGCTGTTTAATAGTTTCTTGTAAGAAATCAGGTAGAAGGTCTGTGGATCCAATGAATTCAATTTTAAAGTTATCAACTACGTCATCGATTAATAGCTCTTCAAAGAGTTCATTCAGCACTTGAAAGTATGGTTCTAGTTCTTCATGTGGTCTTGATAAATTTTCTCTTGATAAAAGCCAACTTGTGATGAAATCAATTCCTACCTCATCACACCATCCAATGCACTCCTTAAGTCTTGTCATGCCGATTTTATATGAAACTTCAAAACTAAGTAGTCCTTCTTTCCTTGCATATCTTCTGTGACCATCGTGAATTAATCCGATATGTTTAGGCAAGCTTTCGTTAGCTAATTTATTACGTAAACGATTTTCATAAATTGAGTAAATTAATCTTGGAGATGACATTTTTTAGGCTGTAACTGCTTCTATTTCTTCAACTGTTTTTGGAGCATTCTCTGTAAGGTTCATCGGTCCATTGGTTGTACAAACTATATCATCTTCGATTCTTACACCAATGCCTAATAGGTCTTTAGGGATCTCATGTTTTACTGTTTTAGCATTCATGATTTCTTCTTTTTCTAATTTTGTAGCTTTCTCCATACCCAAAATTTTTCTACGTTCTCTAATTTCATTTGGGTCTCTTTCAAGTAATGGGAATTCTATTACAGGTTTTGTTGGTCTTACATAGATTCCTGGCTCTATGGTTGTTACCATTCCGTGTTCAAATGCTCTTGGTTGTCCATTAACTTCATTGCTTCCAGCATCATGAACATCAAGACCTAGCCAGTGTCCAGTGCCATGCATAAAGAATTCGAAAAAATGCATCATTGAGATTGTTTCTTCTACACCAAGTGGCACTAGTTTTAAATTAACCAATGATTCAGATAACGTTTTTATAGTTTGTTGATGTACTTCTTTCATGGAGTTGCCCACAACTACTCCTTCTATGCCTTCATTTTGTACCTTTAACACTTCTTCATATACATCTTTTTGAGGTGACGTAAATTTTCCAGATACAGGAAAAGTTCGGGTTACATCAGAAGAGTACATTCCATACTCTGCTGCTGCATCAATTAGAAGTAGGCTTCCATCATCAAGCTGATCTCTATTTGTTGAGTAATGAAGTATACAAGCATTGTGACCTCCAGCAACTATTGAGGGATAGCCTAATCTTTCTGCACCTCTGTCTTGAAATATCTTTTCCATCTCCGCACCAACTTGATATTCGTACATTCCAGGATTTGTAGTTTTCATTGCATAAATATGACCTTCAACGGTTATATCACAGGCTTTTGTTAGTAGCTCAATCTCTCCATCACTTTTAATTAGTCTTAGTTCTGAAATTAATGGCTGCAATGAATAAAGTGTTGCGTTGCTGAAGTCAGCGCCTCGTTGATCATACGGAACTGCGTGTGTAAGTGTTTTCTTATCATATTTTTCAAAATTATTTGACGAATAGTCACAATAAATTTCATTAAAACCTCTAAGTAGGTTTGGAAGTATTTTTTCATAGTCTTGAAATGAATAAGCTTTTGAAGCTTCATATTCATCAACTGCTCCAGACTGACCTAAACGTTTCCCTTCCCATGTCTCCATTTCCTCGTTTCTATCTTGAACAAACAAATGCAACTCTGGTTCTGAGTCATTAATGAGAATTACAGCATGGGCATCGGGTTCAGGCCATTCTGTTAAATAATAAAAATTTGAATCTTGTCTAAATGGATACCAAGTGTCATTGTTTCTGTAAACAATACTTCCACCATGTAGAATGACAGCGCCATTTTTTATTTGTTTTGCCAAGTTTTCTCTGGCAATTTTTGAATTACCCATCACTGAATAAGAATAATCTATTAGGTAATAAAAAAGCTAGTTGTTTTTATATTGAAGCTAAAAATTCATTAAGAATAGGGTTCCAATACTCTTCGTTATGCTGACCTTCTTTTTTAAATACAAAATTAGTTTTAATTTTGTTTAGCTTAAGTTCTTTTTCAATTTTTTTAACACCAGAAATATAAAAATCATTATTGTTTGAAAAGTTTAGATCCCATTCTTCAGGAAATATGTTTTCTACTTTGTCTCCAAAAATATCTCCTTCTTTCGTTCCAACTGATAAGTTGCAAATAGATTGTTTACTTAAATTATTTAGATCTTCAACTATCCCTGGAAATCCAAACCAAAATGCAGGGGAAAGAGAGATTATGTTCTCAAAAGATGGATTTAAAATACCTGTCTTTATTGACATTAATCCTCCCATCGAAGCTCCCATAACAATTTTTTTTAAATTAGCTATATCTATGTCGTAATCACCATAAATCTGAGGTAGGTGATTTTCTAATATAGATTCTATGTGCATAATTGCAAAGTTTTCTTGTCCATCTCCTGGATATGGGTTGTATTGTCTTTGCCTGCTAGAGTTTGAGGTCACCGCAACAACAAAGTAACCTCTGTTTTCTCTTTCCTCTAGATCTGTTAATAGTGATTCTAAATTAAAAAAATAACCGTATGAACTCTTTGATTTTAAGAATAGATTTTCTGCATCAAATGCAAGAATCATGTGAGTAACTCTCTTAAACTTGGGAAACCTGACCAAATAGTTGTTTGTGTCTCCAAGGTTTATATCTACAACTGGTTGACTTATGTAGATGTTTTCTAAACTTTTGTCGTATTCTGAAAATAGCAGCATTAAATTATTTTATATTATCCTCAATTTTCTTTGCTACTTCTCTTGCTTTTGATTCGTCAGTAGAAATTATCAATACTACATTATCACCTGCAATTGAAGCAACAATGTTGTCGATATATAAATTATCAATAGACTCTGCAATAACTTGTGCAGCAGCAGTTGTGGTTTTGACAACAACTTGGTTTGATACTGGTTCTACATCGAGTACAAAATCTTCTAAGGCTTTTTTAGCAATTTTAACCTGAGCATTATTGTCTTGATTTTTTGGAAGAACGTAAATCAATCTTCCATTTTTTAATCTTTTTTTTATTGCTCCAAGTTCATTTAAGTCTCTAGACAGTGTTGCTTGGGTGATTTGTATGTGGTTTTTTTTAAGCAGCCCTTTGAGCTGATTCTGAGAGGAAACACTTTTTGAATCTATAAAATCTGCAATTAACCTTTGTCTTTGTATAGTCGATTTCTTCATTGTATAAATATACATATGAATGAATATTTATACAATTATAAATTATTGAAAGTTTCCTTAGCTAAATTTATTGCTTCCTCTTTAGTAACTTCACCCTCATTAATTCTTTGCTCGTACAATGCCTTCATTATCACGCCGACCTTCGGACCTGGTTCTAGATTAAAAAGATTCATAATTTCATCACCAGTAATTGGTGGTCTGAGTTTTGACATTTCTTCCTTTTCTAAAACTTCTTTTATTCTTGTTTCCATTTCATCAAGTTTTTCATAAATTTCTTTTGCTTTTTGTTTGTTTTTAGTTGTTACATCTGCCCTTACTAAATTATTTAGATCTTCCAAAACATCTCCTGCATCTACTATGTATCTCCTCACTGCAGAATCTGTCCAGCCCATTTTGAATGTATGCGGTCTTAGGTGCAGCTCAACTAAACTCACAACACTCTTAATAGTTTTTTTATCGTACTTTAAGTTTTGTAAAATTTTCTTTGTCATTTTCGCACCTACAACTTCATGATGTCTAAAGTGAACTTTCCCATTTTCAACGCCTTTAGTATTTGGTTTGGCAATATCATGAAACAAAGCTCCCAGTCTTCGAATTAGTGTAGGTGAGACATTATCAACAACTGTGAGGGTATGTTCGTAAACATCTTTGTGGTGATGATTTGGGTCAACCTCAATTTTAAGTTCGTTTAGTTCAGGAAGTATATACGAACTTAAACCACTTTCAACAAAGGTTCTTAAACCAAGTGAGGGATTTTTACCAACAAGTAGTTTAGATATTTCATCCCTTACTCTTTCAACAGATACTATTTTGATTCTCTCTATGTTATCTCTCATTGCTACATAAGTATCGTTGTCAGGTGAAAATCCGTGAGTACTTATGAACCGACAAACCCTCAACATTCTCAAAGGGTCATCTGAAAAAGAAATAATTGGATCATCAGGGGTCCTAATTATGCCCGAAGCTAGATCTTTTAATCCTAAAAATGGGTCAACAAGTTCGTTTTTATTAATCGAATAAGCTATAGAATTAATCGTAAAATCTCTTCTGGAAAGATCTGTATGTAAGTCTGTTGCTGGTTCAATAGATGGGTTTCGTGAAGAGTTGTCGTATGTGTCTTTCCTGTATGTTGTTATGTGAATTGAATTATTATCGATCTGAAGCTCAATAGTTCCAAATTCCCTTCCAATTTCTGTTGTTTTATAACCATTATCGTTTAACAAGCTTATTGACCCTTCGGGGGTTGCATTGGTTGTAAAATCAAAATCTTTAGTATCAATATCTAATATGCCATCTCGAACAGCTCCTCCAACAAGATAAAAATCAAAACCATTTGATATATAAAGATCAGAAACGATTTTTAAATATTCGTTTTTGTCAATTAGATTTAACAACGTTCTTGGTACCATATGGATAGCTTAGAAGAAGAATGGAAACAATAGAAGTATGAATTCAGGAGTAGATTTCGCAGCGGGTGGGATTGTTCTTTTGGAGCAGAAAATTCTAATTGTAAAAAACAAAAGAAGCGATTCACCAGAAGATGGCGTGTCTTGGTGGGGTTATCCAAAAGGTCATATGGAAGAAGGCGAAAAACCTGCAGATGCAGCTGTAAGAGAGGTGTTTGAGGAAACAGGATTCGAAGTAAAATTAAAAAGCAACAAACCAATCGTTGAGTCCAGATACAAAATAAGTCGTGATGGAGAAAAGGTTCAAAAAACTGTTTGGTTCTATGAAATGGAGGTTATTGAGTCTTTCAAAAATGAACCTGATAATGAAATAGAAGAAATTGCACTAGTTGATTTTGATAGCGCTCTTGATTTACTAACCCACGAAGAAGATAAGAAAATTTTAAAATATGTTTTTAACAAATGAAAAAAAGAAACATAGCACCTGGCAGGGAACTTTTTATGCTCGAAAATGGAATGATCAAACACCTGTTGTTTATTTTGAAAAACTATATGGTGGAAAACCTTTATTAAAGAAAATTAATCAACTTGCATTACAAGAAAACCTCCCTTTTAACTCTTCTATGGTTGATGAGAATAATTCATCAGTTTGGCAATCAGCTGGGTGGGAAATTTTAGAAAAATTAAACGTACTGTCTCTAAGTCTAAAAAACATTAAACAGTCTGATAAAAACATAGCAAATGTTGAAGTCTTTACGGATGCAAAAATTCCTGAAGTTCTTAATCTAGATCACAATATTTTTGACCCGTACTGGCAAAATTCAAGTGCTGCGTTTAAAGAGACAATTGAAAGTTGTGTTCATAATTATTTATTCATCCAAAAAGCTGGTGATGATACAACTGGTTATGGAATATTAGGTATAACTAGAAATTATGGATTTTTGCAGAGGTTTGGAATTGTAAAAAAGCATCAAAATAGCGGTTTAGGCAAAAAGTTGCTCGAAGACATCGTTGTATTTTCGAAACAAAAAAAACTAGTTAATGTTCGCCTAAATACACAAACTCAAAACAAACATGCTCAGAGTTTGTATTTAAATAACGGATTTGTTTATACAAAGACCAATTTTTTAATTTTGACAACTAGCAACCATAAATAGAACTTCATTAATAATCCTCGTTAGCTTAATATAAGTTCTATGGAACAAGAAGATAGCTTTTTAGAATCCTTTGAAAGTTTGCTAGACACTGTTAAAAGATTGGTTGTTAAACCAGTAAAAAGAGTGACTGGCTTTGCTTCATTGGGTTTCCTTTTAATTGTTTTGCTGTTTTTGTCGTTAATATTTATATTTATAGGAATAATAAAAATTATGCAGGGTTTGGGGTTACTCCTTGGAGTTAATCCAACTGGTTTCGCATTTGCTTCGCTGGGTATTCTGTTTTTATTTTTATCAGTTAAAAGTTATTGGAGAAAAAAAGTATGAAAGATGTAGCAATAATCGGTTCTGGACCAGCTGGGTATACCGCTGGAATCTATGCAGGTAGAGCAAACCTTGAACCAGTGCTTTTTGAAGGACTTGAGTCTGGCGGTCAGCTAATGCTTACTACCGATGTTGAGAATTATCCCGGCTTTGTTGATGGAATAATGGGCCCTGAGTTAATGCAAGTTTTCAAAGGACAGGCTGAAAGATTTGGAACAGAAATTAAGACAGAAATTATTGACTCAATTGAAAATATTGATGGAGGTTTTAAGCTAACCAGCAGCAAAGGTGAGTACGAATTTAAATCTGTAATTATTGCATCAGGTGCTTCAGCAAGGTGGCTTGGTGTTGAGGGTGAAAAAGAACTTCAAGGATATGGTGTTTCTGCTTGTGCAACCTGCGATGGATTCTTTTTTAAAGAAAAGGAAGTAGCAGTTGTTGGTGGTGGAGATTCAGCAATGGAGGAAGCTTTATTTCTAACCAAGTTTGCAACGAAAGTGTATGTGATACATAGAAGAGATCAGTTTAGAGCTAGTCAAATAATGCAGGATAGGGTTTTAAATCATGAAAAAATAGAAGTGATATGGAATAGTACTGTTGAAAAAATTATTGGTGATGGTGCCGTGTCTTCTGTGGTTCTAAAAAATACCGAAGATAGTTCAGAGTCTGAACTTAACTTAGACGGCGTATTTGTAGCAATTGGTCATGATCCAAATGTAGAGTTTCTAAACAATTTTGTTGAACTAGATGAAAAGGGATATATAAAAACTGGGTTCACAACAGACACTAGTACTTCTGTTCCTGGAGTCTTTGCTGCTGGAGACGTTGCAGATTCGATCTATAGACAAGCAGTTACTGCAGCGGGAACCGGGTGTCAGGCGGCTATTGATTCTGAAAGATGGTTAGATCATTAATCAAGAAAACTTGAGTTACATTGATGAATTGTCATCTGATGAACTTTTAGATTTAAGTAACAAAATTCAAGCAGCAGGATATCAGTTTCCTGCTGATTTAGTTGAGTGTAAGTCATTAGTAGAGCTTTTTTTAAATGATTACAATATAGAGAAAACTATTTCTAAAGAAAATCTCTGGTTAGAGCTTTTAAATCATGGATACGATTTAGGTGATCGAATTCTCAATTTTTCTAATCCTGTATTAAGAGGGTCTGATGTAGAAGAGCTTCAAGAAATGTTGTCTCGACTTGGGTTTTACTCTGAGCCAATCAACTCCGAGTATACAAAAGAGCTAATGAAAGCTGTGAAAATATTTCAAGAAAATCGAGGACTTAGTGTAGATGGTGTTGTTGGCTTGAATACAGCCATTGAAATTAAAAAATTGATCAGACCAACTTTAGACAAGTCCCTTAATGAAGCAATTAAAGGCTTTAAGCCAGCTGGTTCAGCTTTGAATATTTGCATAAACATTGAAAACAATGGTGAGTACAGAGAACAAGTAGTGTTTTATGAATCAATTAAAGTATCTGGAACAGAAAATGGAATGAACATTACTTTTGCTTCCGAAGCCGGGGAAGAGATGAGTAAAAAAAATATTATTTCTTTTGTAAACAAAATTAACCCCTCGCTTTTTTTGACCTTTGAAAACAGTGAAACACAATCAATAGATTATTTCAAAGGAAAACACTCTGTAAGTAATATTGGTAAAAAATTGGCTGAAGACATTGGAAAAAAATTAAATTTTGATGCCGTTGGTAAAAACAATATGCTTCTTAAAAATACTAAAGCGGTTTCCTTAGTATTGAATGGTAATTTTTACCAAATTAATCCAAATACGGTTTTTAATATAGTTTTTGAAGTTTATTCAGAAATTTTTTGAAACTAATTTAATTTCTCTATAAATTTTTTAAGCGCTTCGATGTTTTGAAAGTTTAAATTTACTTTAAATGATTTTCCTGATTTTTTGACTTGGACTTTTGAACCTAGAGTGTTTTCAAGATCACTCTTAAGGTGCAGAACTTCTTCACTCACAGAAGACTTTCCATTTAACCCACTCACCTTCTCTTCAACCTGGCGACTATTTAGAGATAAGCTAATAATTTCTGAAAGTAATTTGTCTTGTAAGCTTTCATCTAGAACTATTAAAGGTCTTGCCTGACCAAAGGAAATTTTCTCTTCTTTTAAAGCTTCTTGAACTTTTTTACTCAAGTTAGAAATGCGTAATAAGTTAGCAATAAATGGTCTGCTTTTTCCCACCAAAAGACCTATCTCTTTTGCGTTTAAGCCATATGTTTCTTTTAGACTTTTGTAACCGAGTGCTTCTTCAATAGTATTAAGTTGTGATCTTTGTACGTTTTCCACAAGACCAAGAACTGCAGCATCTTTGTCTGTTACATCTTTAACTAAACAAGGAATCGTTTTCAAGCCAGCTGCTTTACTTGCTCGGAGTCTTCTTTCACCAGCAATCAATTGATATCTATCATTACCCAAGAGTTGAACGATTATGGGTTGGAGTACGCCGCTTTTTTTAATTGATTCTGAAAGTTCACCTAGTTTTTTTTCATCAAAATATGTTCTTGCCTGTGTTTTGCTTTCAGAGATTTTATCAACTTCAATATCTACTACTTTAAATTCTCTGACGTCTGTGTTTTCTATAAGCGAACTTAGGGATCTTTTCATAAGCCAACCTTTTCTAATAATTCACTGCTTAATTCTTCAAATTCAATTCTAGCTTTACTGTACTCACTAAAATCTAATACAGTCTTAGCATATAACGGACTGTCTGCAATTTCAGTTAATTGTGATATATGTGTTGTGAACAACTTATCGGAAAGTATTTGTTTTAGCTCTGAAACAAAGTCATGGTAGCTTGCTCGTCTTGTATCAACTTGATTCAGAACTACCCCCAGAAAGTGAGGATCTGTGTGGGGTACTTCAGAAATTGATTGTTTAGCAAATGACATTGCTTGGCCTACTCCCTCCACTGCTAAGAACTCTGGTTTACTTGGTATAAAGTAATAATCAGCTGTTGATAGTGCTTCTTGAACTAAAGAACTCATAGTTGGTGGTGTATCAATAAATACTATATCAAATGTCTTTATTGTCTCGTTTTGTCTAATTTTTCTCAGCTTTGATCCACCTACTATTTTTTCTGAATTATGTTTTTTAATGTCTACATCAGAAGGTATTAGGTGTAAGTTCTCAAATACTTTTATAGGTTCTATATTGTTTTCACCTTCTAAAATTTGAGTTGTTGAGGTGTTTAATTGAGAGGTTTTGTTTTGATTAAGGTATGTAGATACATTTCCTTGAGGATCTGTGTCAATAATTAATATTTTTAAGCCTTTTCTTGAAAGCACGCTAGCAAGATTGATTACTGTTGTTGTCTTACCAACTCCACCCTTTTGACAAACTACAGCAATTGTTTTCACTTAACATTTATAACATCAATGTGTCTTATATCATCTTTATTAATTTTAAAATTCTCGTGTTTCACGTGAAACATGTTTGAATCGTACTCTAGGTCTTCTCCATTTGATGAAACCAAATATGTTGTGTTTTTATCAGTTTTTAGAGAATTTATGACTTTTTCGCTTGAGATAAAGCATCTAGACACAAGAAAGCCACCTTTTTTTATGTGGTTATACCCATCGTCTTGAATCGCAAAAATATTATTATTATTTAGTATTTTGATTAATCGTGAAAGTTCAAAAATTCTTTTTTCTTTTACGTCAATTAAATTTACTGTAAAATTTGTAGTGATTCCTATTGGAATTCCAGGTATTCCTCCTCCAGTTCCAAGATCTGAAACTACATCAAACTCATCAGGGAGTTCAGATAATATTTTTCCAAAATAAAGAGAGTGAACAACGAACTCATCCCATACAAATTGTTTGCTTTTTGGACTAATAAGTCCTGTTTTTATACCGGTATTACAAAGCCAGTCATGATAAATGATTAGCTGGTCTAAATTATCACCAACAAGTTGTTCACCCCAGTCAGGAACTTGGGGTTCAAAAGTCATTCTTCTTCTTCAGGTGCAAACACTACAGATCTGTAAGGTTCTCTTCCTTCTGAATATGACTTTATTCCTTCAAAATTTGTAGCTGCATCATGTAAGGTTTTACGATCTACAGAATTCATTGGTTCTAACATTACTTCTTGCTTATCTTCTAGTATTTGTTTACTTAGTCTTTCAGCATAAATAGTAAGTGCTTCTTTACGTTTTAGTGCATAATCTGCGACATCGAGTCTAAGTCTGGTTCCAGCACCTGTTTTTCTTTGTACCACCGTTCTGGTTAGTTCATGTAAAGACCTAATAATAAAACCTTTGTCACCAACAAGAGCTTCTGTTTGCTCTCCAGTAACTTTCACCACTAAATTATCACCTTCCAAGCTTCCATCGACATCTCCTTTGAGCCCAAAAGACTTAACTAGTCCTTTTAAAAAATCAATTGAAACCTTGAGTTGTTCGTCTTTATCCGCCTCAACCCTCGGTTTTTTTGAATCATATTGTTTTTTATACCCATTTTTATTGGAGTTTTTGGAATGATTGTTTCGATTATTGTTGCGTCTTTTGTTTGTATAGTTTCTGGACCCACCGTTTCTTACAGAGACTCTTACAAGTGCCTTTGTACCGCCCACTCCAAACACGCCACCTTCTGGCTCTCTAAGTATGTTTATGTTTGCTTGGGTAGCATCATCAAGATTTAGTTCGTTTAAGCCAGCCTTAATAGCATCATCAATTGACCTGGCTTCAACTTCAACCCATTTATTATTTGCCACTATTTTCTCCTTCTTTTTTTGCGGTTTTTTCGAGGATTTTCTTGAATTGGATTTGATTGTGTGTCTTCATTGTTGTCCTCTTTTTTTTCTTCTTTTTTTACTTCTTCGCGGTCATCTAGCTTAACAATTAATGCTTGTTGACCAATTCGAAATATATTTCCAGTTAAAAAATAAACGACAAGTCCTGTTGGTAATGTCCATGAGATAAATCCAAAAAATATTGGCATTACTTTACCAATCATTTGCATTTGTTGGGCTTGAGGATTGTCGCTTTTTCCTGTTTTTTTTGTAATTTGTTGCTGCTGGTATAAAGCAGTCAAAATAACAAACAAAATTAATATTAAATATGGTGCTCTTTCAACCCAGCCTGATACTTCAGCGGGAGGTATTTGAAGGTTCATATTAAAAAAAGTAAGGTTTGTACTTACTTCAAGGTCTTTAAAAAGCACTGAGGCCGAAGGAATAAAGTCTAAGGGCTCTCTTAAGACCCTAAATAAAGCAAACCAGATGGGCATTTGAATAATTAAGGGGAGTATACATCCAAGTGGGTTAATACCCTTTTCTTTATACATAGCGGCCATAGCTTTGTTTAATTCTTCTTTATTATCCTTATGTTCTTTTTGAAGTTTTTTTATATCAGACTGTGCGTCTTGCATTCTTTTTGTAGATCTGGTTTGTCTCAATGTAAGGGGAAAAATAATTACATTAATAATTACGGTCAAAATAGCTATGGCAAAGCCGTATGAGAGCGTAAATTCATATACATAGGAAAGTAAAATCCCTATAGCAAGTGCAAATGGTTCTAATATTGCCAATTTTTACCAAATTTCTTATATAAAGGATTACAGGTTGCAGTTCTCTTAAGAAAAACGGGTATTGTTTTTAATAAACCGTTTTTTTCAAGACTTTCAGATATTACTTGAGAACAGGTTGGATAATATAAGCAATTACCGCTACCTAAACCGAGATAGGAAAGCAAAGATCTACAAACCTGGTACAAAACCGTTACAATTTTCATTTTTTTGTCTTAAAGTAGTGGATGTTTAGTTAATATATTTTGAATTTCAACCAATTTAAGGTGTGTTGATTTTGAACTTCCCTCAACCAAAATATCTAAGTTTAACTCTGTTTCTAAACCCCTGACTACTTCTTTAATCCTTCTTTTAAATCTATTTCTGTTTACAGCATTGGCGTACTTGCTTGAAATGCTAATACCGAGTCTGTTTGTACCAACACCATTTTCTTTCACAAAAACTTTTACGCCTTTATCTGTAAAGCAGAACTCTTCTTTTCTTAGGTTCTCAAAATGACTTTTTTTATTTAGTGCAGTAAATTTCACTAAAAACCTAGGCAGATATAATTTTACGACCTTTTTTTCTTCTTCTTTTCAGAATTTCGCGACCAGCTCTGGTTCGCATTCTTGATCTAAAACCGTGTTTTCTGCTTCTTTTTCTATTACTAGGTTGATAAGTTCTTTTCATTTTTTACCTTTAACTAACAATAAATGAATAGAGTATTTAAACAAACCAAAATTTTTTTTAATTTTACATGTTCGCGAAAACAATTTTTAACTCGCGAAAAACAAACTAACTAGGATTCTATAACCACAAGGGGTTGTTGATTATTTGATAGTTTTGAACATATAATCCTCAGTAAACATTGGGTTTCTTGAATTGTTGATGAACCTTGTGAAAAATTAATATGTTTTTCACACTCTATGAAATTTTCACACTGTCGTTTAAGTTTAATGAAGTTGTAAGCGGAGTTATGAATAATAAGGTTGATGCATTTCTATCTTGTTTAAACAATGAGATAGAGAACAAGACAGATAAATATTGGTTGGAACAAGTTGTCTTCGAAATTGGGGATGATCAAAACCTAAACGTTATTGTAAATTCAGAGTTTATAAAGAACTCTATTGAAAAAAAGGTTTTAGCCACAATAAAAAGGGTTTATAAAAACATAAATAAGTTTGGTGATTGTGTTTTTGTTCTTGATAAAACCCTGTCTATCCCTGCCAACGAATTTGAGGTTGTAGAAGAAGTTGAGGTTATAGAAGACACACCTATTCAAGATCAAACCGCCTACGAACTTGGTGTTTTTGACGAGCTGTTTATTGGAAGTTGTAATAATCTTGCAATAACTGCTGCTAAAAATGTTGTAACAAGTCCTGGAAAAAGGTTCAACCCTTTGTTTGTTTATGGAAAACCCGGGGTTGGTAAGACTCACCTACTAAAAACAATTGAAAGGTCTTCTGTTTCTTCTTTTTATATTGATTCTGAGTCTTTTCTTGAGTCGTATATAAGTGGAATTAAAAATAAAGACATAGATGTTTTTAAAAACAAAATAAGGTCTGTAGATATATTATTAATTGACGATATCCAGTTTTTTCTTGGAAAAAAAGGGGTTTCTGAAGAACTGTTTCATACAATTAATTATTTTCTAAACAATTCAAAAGCAGTGGTTTTAGCATCAGACCAAAAGCCCCAGGAACTTATTGGTTTTCCTGAAAGGTTGGTTTCAAGAATTCTAAACGGATTAGTTACAGACATAGAAAAACCCGATCAAAAAATGTTTTCTGAGGTTTTAAACAGAAACAACACTGAATATGGTGGAAACCTTATAACTAAAAAAGAGTTCGACTTACTAACCTCTTTAGAGTTTCAAAGCTTCAGAGAAATTAATGGTGTTGTAAACAACCTTATAATCAACAAACAAACAGGGGCTGGAAACTCTAACTATGTTGCAGAACTTGTTTCTATGTACTCCAACAATAAAGTTTTGGAACTTACCCCAGAGTTTATTCTTGATTATTGTTCTGACCTATATCAAGTAGATAAAAGATTGGTGTTGTCAAAAAACAGAAGCGAGCAGGTTAGTAACGCAAGGCATCTTTTTATTTACTTAATGAGAAAACACACCGAGTACTCATTAAACCAAATTGGTTTATACGTAGGTAACAGGTCTCACTCTACAGTTTTATCTTCAATTAAAAAAGTTGAGGACTCTCCTGGTTTGAAGAAAGAAATAAACATTTTCAACAATAAAGTTTCTTCTAAAGAAAATCTATTAACAAGGGTCTAAAATGTTTAAAACTTACAACATAAATTTGTCGTTCTTTAAGTCTTTAATGGGTTTATTAAACAACTTAAACGGTTTTATTGTTGTTATATATATAAAGGAATAATTTGAAATTTAAAACGAAAACAAAAGACCTAAAAGAAGTAGTTCTATCTGTTTCTAGGGCTGTTGATATTAAGCCTTCCACACCCTCTCTTCAGGGTTTATATATAAAAGTTGAGGGTGGTTCATGTGAGGTTATAGGCTCTGATTTGGATTTGGTCATTAAAGCGAAACTTAATGTTGATTCAATGGTTGACGGAGAGTGTTTGGTTAATGCAAGGATTTTATCCGAAGTGGTGAGGAAAATGTCTTCAGGAGAAATTGTATTCTCTGATCTTGGCAATGAAGTAATGATTGAAGCTGATAAATCAGAATACAAACTAAGAAAATTAGACCACCTAACATACCCCAAAGCTTTATTAGAGAACTCTTTTGAACAAGGAGCCAGCCAAAAACTCTCTCCTTTTGAACTTTTTGCAGCTCTTAGAAAAGTAGGTATAGCAGCATCTCCAGAAGGAGGAAAACCAATACTTACTGGTGTTTTCTTTGATAACGATGGTGAAAAAACAACACTGGTTTCAACAGACAGCTACAGGCTGGCAACAAACGAAATATCAAACTTACCTATAGACGATGCTGGAATCGTTTCTTACAGATCTTTAAACGAAACCATAAAACTTTTTGA
The DNA here is from genome assembly GCA_902610815.1 of uncultured Candidatus Actinomarina sp. GTDB lineage: Bacteria > Actinomycetota > Acidimicrobiia > Actinomarinales > Actinomarinaceae > Actinomarina. The sequence goes on along the minus strand of CACLXG010000003.1, from coordinate 39,221 downwards.
GGACAGTGAACAAGACATTTTTATAAACTCAACAGAAAGAGAGCTTCATTTTTATAACGAAAAATACTATACGTCTGTTAGAAAACTAGAAGGAAACTACCCCGAATACCAAGCACTTTTTCCAAAAGAGAATGTTTTCTCAATAGAGGTTGATAAAAAAAAGATATTAGAATCCCTTGATAGATCTACTGTGGTTGCTGAAGGGTTTATCCCCGTCACGTTAAAAGTGGTTGACGAAAATAACCTCAACATATCTTCCACAAATAAAGATATTGGAGGCGGAGTAGAAGAAATAGATATAAAAATTCTCGGTCTTGAAGTTGGAGATGTGACAGATTTTCAAATTTCATTCAACCCAAATTATTTAATCCAAGGTATAGAAGTCTTAGATGGGAACAAAGCTTTTTTACGATTTTCTGGAAACGACAAGCCTGCTGTTATTCAAGGCGAAGAAGAAACATATCAATATTTACTTATGCCTGTTAGAACTAACGAATAGTGCTGAATAAAGAACCAGAAAAAATAAATCCAAATAATAATTCTTTAGGTATAAATTTTAAAAATTCTAAAAAAATAGAAAACTACATCAAGAATAGTCACTATAAGTGGGCCGAAGATGTTGTGGCAGGACCGGTTTTAGGAGACACACTAGTGGTTTATGTTGATAACTCCAGAGTGAAAAAAATCGTACAATTAGACGAACAAAACCTAATTATAAACATTGAAAAAAATACCAAAATAAGCCTTAAAAACATAGATATTCAAATATCTAATCTCAAGCAATAATCTAGAAATCTAGTAAAATGGGAGTTCAGCAGGGGCTGTAACAAAAAAATAGAAGCGTATCTTGGAGATAATTCGTGTCTAAAAAAGATTCAAATAGTTATGATTCAAAAGATATAAAAATTCTTGAGGGTCTAGAAGCAGTAAGAAAAAGACCAGCAATGTATATTGGTTCTACTGGACCAAACGGTTTACACCACCTTATCTGGGAAGTGTTAGACAATTCTGTTGACGAAGCTATGGCAGGAAGGTGTTCAACAATTAAAGTCTCTTTGGAGAAAAACGGATCTGTTACGGTGGAGGACGATGGAAGCGGAATACCAGTAAAACCGCATCCAAAAACAAAAGTTTCAGCACTCACGACAGTTTTAACCACACTTCATGCTGGTGGAAAGTTTGAATCAGGAGCATATACAGTTAGTGGTGGCTTACACGGAGTTGGAATTTCAGTGGTTAATGCACTATCAACCTTTGTAAAAGTTGAAGTTCAAAGAGATGGCTACTTTTGGAACCAAGATTTTGATTTAGGTAAACCAAAATCGAAAATTAAAAGAGGAAAAGTTTCAAAAAAGACTGGAACAAAAATCAACTTTTTAGCTGATCCTGAAATATTTGATGAAACACAAACCTATGAATATAACATTGTTTCTGAAAGACTAAGACAAACCGCCTTTCTAAACAAAGGCTTGAAAATAAACCTTATTGACAACAGAGTAAAACCAGCAACAAAGGAACAGTTCCACTTTAAAGGAGGGTTGGTTGATTTTGTTGAGTATCTAAACGAGGGATTTGAACCACTACACGATAAAACCATATCTTTTTCTGACCAAACAAAAGACTCAGAGATAGAGGTTGCCCTACAGTGGAAAAATGAAGACGATGTTACAGTGAAAAGTTTTGCAAACAACATTCACACACTTGAAGGCGGTACCCACGAAGAAGGGCTTAGAACTGCAGTAACAAAAGCCATTAATGATTTTGCAAAAAAAAGAAACCTACACTCAGACATTTCACTAACAGGAGACGACATTAGAGAAGGCATGACAGGAGTGGTTTCAGTAAGAGTTAAAGAGCCGCAGTTTGAGGGTCAAACAAAGACAAAACTAGGCAACACCGAGATGAAATCCAAAGTTCAGGTATTAATTAATGAAGAACTTCCAAAATGGCTCTCAAAAAACACAAAAGAAGGTAGAGCTATTGTAGAGAGGTGTGCCGTAGCCGCAAAAGCTCGCATGAGCGCAAAAAAAGCAAGAGAGCTAACAAAAAGAAAAAGTATTTTAGAGACTTCTGGGTTGCCTGGAAAACTTGCAGACTGTTCATCAACAGACCCAACAGAAAGCGAACTCTTTATCGTCGAGGGAGACTCTGCTGCTGGTCCGGCAAAACAAGCTAGAGACTCTAGGGTTCAGGCCATTCTTCCAATCAGGGGAAAAATTATTAATGTTCAAAAAGTTACAGAGAATAGAGCGCTTCAAAATGAAGAAATTAGTGCGCTAATAAAAGCAATTGGTACCGGAATAAAGACACAATTTAACGAAGAAGAGTCAAGATACGACAAGATTATATTTTTAACAGATGCCGACGTAGACGGAGCCCACATTAGAACACTTTTATTAACTTTCTTCTTTAAATTTATGCCAGGCCTCATTACGGGTGGAAAAGTATGGATTTCAGAACCTCCACTTTACAGGTTAAAAGCGGCTTCTGGAATTACCTATTTAAAAGATGACGACGCACTAAATGCATTTAAAAAAGAAAACAAAAACAAAAAATTTGATATAAGTAGGTTCAAAGGACTGGGAGAAATGAACGCTGGAGAGCTGTGGGATACAGCTATGAACCCAGAAACAAGAACACTTATTAAAGTAACTCTTGCTGATGCAAAAGGAGCAATGGCAAAAGCTTCAGACATGTTTGAGGTTCTTATGGGAAATGATGTTTCAAAGAGAAAACTTTTTATTGAAAAGAATGCAAAAGATGTAAGGTTCCTGGACGTATAATGCCTGCTAAAAAACCACCAGCAAAAAAAACTACAGCTAAAAAAACTACAGCTAAAAAACCACCAGCAAAAAAAACTACAGCTAAAAAACCACCAGCAAAAAAGGCCACAACCACAACCAAAGAGGCTCAACCAAAAGAAGCCACCACAAGTAACGGCACAATTGCAGTTGAAGATGAAATTTCAAAATCATTCTTAGACTATGCAATGTCCGTTATTGTTTCAAGGGCACTACCTGATGTAAAAGACGGATTAAAACCCGTTCAAAGAAGAATTTTATATTCTATGTATGAAACAGGAATTAGACCCACGGGTCCTTTTAGAAAGTGCTCTAAGGTTGTGGGTGATGTAATGGGTAACTACCACCCCCACGGTAATGATGCAATTTATGGAACGCTAGTAAGACTTGGTCAACACTTCAGTACAAGATATCCACTCATTGAACCTCAAGGAAATTTTGGTACTCCAGATGATCCACCAGCTGCTATGAGGTACACAGAATCACGAATGTCTTCACTGTCATCTCAGCTACTAGATGGTATTGACGAAGATACTGTAAATTTTGAACCAAACTATTCAGGTGAGACTTCTGAACCAAAAGTTCTTCCAGCAAGGTTTCCAAACCTTTTGGTTAACGGCGCAGAAGGCATCGCTGTTGCAATGGCTACCAATATGCCCCCATATAATTTAAGAGAAGTTACTGAAGCTGTTAAGTATGCAATTACAAATAAAGATGTAAAGCCAAGAGACTTTTTAAAAATAATTAAAGGACCAGACTTCCCTACAGGTGGTTTAGTTGTTGACACACCAACCATCAAAGATGCTATTTTGAAAGGAAGGGGCTCTATTAAAATACGCGCAGTTGCAGACGTGGAAGAACTCGGAAGAGGACGCTCTGCGATTGTTGTAAAAGAACTTCCATACCAAGCTTCTACAGATCGTATTATGGAGAAAATTGCCACACTTGTACAAGACAAAAAACTACAGGGAATCTCTGATCTGAGAAACGAAAGTAGTGATAGAAATGGCACAAGGTTGGTTGTAGAACTTAAAAGAGATGCCGTTCCACAAGTAGTTCTAAACCAACTTTTTAAGCAAACACAACTACAAGACACTTTCTCTGTTAATTCGGTTGCTCTTGTGGACGGTGTTCCTAAGGTTCTTTCAGTTCCAGAGTTAATAAACTATTACATCGAGCATCAAATTGATGTAATACAAAGAAGAACAAAATACAGGTTGGATAAAGCTGAAAGCAGGCTCCACATTGTTGAAGGGCTTCTTTTAGCTCTTAAGAAAATCGATCAAATTATTAAGGTCATCAAAGCGTCTAAAGATGTTGACATAGCTAGAAAATCATTAATGAAAAAATTTAAACTATCAGAAGTACAGGCTTCTCACATTTTGGATATGCCACTTAGAAGACTTACAGCACTGGAAATGGAAAAACTTGAAGATGAAAAGAAAGAGTTAAAAGAAACAATTAAAGAATTAGCAGCAATATTAAAAAGCAGATCAAAGCAAAACACAATATTAATTGAAGAACTTGAAGCAATCACAGATAAATTTGGTGACGACAGAAGGTCAAGAATAGTTCCCGACGTAGGAGAAGTATCAATAGAAGACCTTATAGAAGACGAGGAGATTATTGTTTCTGTATCATCAAAAGGATATGTAAAGTCTGTTCCTTCGACTTCTTACAAAAAACAAGGAAGAGGTGGAAAAGGAGTCAAAGCTGCTTCATCAGACGAAGATGTAATAGAACACCTCCTTTCTACTTCCGTACATTCTTACTTGTTATTCTTTACCGATCAAGGAAAGGTGTATAGAGCTAAAGCACATGAAATTCCAAAAACAAATAGAACCGCTAGAGGGTCTTTAATTCAAAACGTATTGTCAATGAGTCAAGACGAAAAAGTACAAGCAATTATCGACACAAGAGATTATGAGACAGAAAAGTTCTTATTAATCATGACCGAAAAAGGGACTGTAAAAAAATCTAAATTTAAAGATTTTGACTCTAACTACAAATCTCTACAAGCTATAAAACTTAAAGATGATGACAAAGTTGTATCTGTTAAAACAACTTCAGGTAAAGAAGATGTAATACTCGTTTCTCAAAAGGGTCAGGCTATTAGGTTTGATGAAACAAATCTTAAAGCTCAAGGTAGGTCAGCAATGGGGGTTAGGGGAATCAAACTTCGAGAAGGAGACAAAGTAGTTGGTGCCGCAACTTCAAGAGATGAAACGCTCTTGTTCATTACAGCGAAAGGATACGGAAAACGAACCAAATTAGACGAATTTAGAAGAGCAGGAAGAGGAGGTATGGGAGTAAAGGCCTTAAAAGTCACAGAAACCAAAGGAAATTTAGTAGGCGCAAGGTCTGTAGATGAAGATACAGAGGTTATGCTTATGAGTACAGGTGGAACTGCAATAAGATGTGCAGTGAAGCAAATTAAACAAATGAGTAGAGCAGCACAAGGAGTTAGGGTCATGAAGCTTTCGTCTGAAGAAGAGGTGTCAGCTTTCATACCAATTAAAAGTTAAACATGGTTCGTGTAAACAGAGTTAGAAGAATAATTCGCAAGATTGATCCTTGGACTGTTTTAAAAGTCACTTTAGTACTTAACTTCGTTGTCGCATTAACTGTCGTTCTTGGTTTTTCAATTATGTGGGTGCTTTTAGTAAACGCAGGAGTTCCACAAGGATTAGAAGACATTGCAAGACGACTAGCCCTATTAGATCAAGACGCTTCTTTGGTTGGAAATATAGAACCACTATTTACGGGTTTAGTCTCACTAGCAGCTGTATATATGCTGACCCAGACTGCCATAGCTACTGTGGGGGCATTCTTTTACAACCTAGTTTCAGACTTAGTTGGGGGTATTGAAGTTGTTGTCCTTGAAGAGTCACACTTAGATGCTCCTGAAAAACCAAAGAAAGTTAAGGACAGCCCAAGTAACGAATCAAAAGAGACGGTCATGATGTCATTTGTAAACTCTATTAAAAAAGTAAGAGCAGAAAGAACAGCAGAACAAACACCATCAACATCTGACCTTCCAAGACCAGATGTACCAAGAGATATTGAAGAACCTACCTTGATGGATGCCTTAAAAAACGAAGAAAACGAAGAAAACGACTCAATTTAACCTGCTAACATTTTAAAAGGATACTGAAGCGAAGTTAGTGAAATTCTAACGCTGTCCCGCAACTGTGATTCGAAAGATAAGTCAGGTCGCCTTCAATGTTTGTAAAGCAACAATCCTCGAGAGAAGGAATGAAGTTTCTAAAATTTCTTACATTTTCTCTAGGTAAGAAAGGAATTTATGAAATTTAAACTAGTTTTTCTTGCCTTGTTATTTTCGATGTGCTCGAATGTAACACAAGAAACACCCCAAGATATCAGAGTGGTATCTTTGTCTACGACCCACACAGAGATAATACAATCCCTAGAAGCACAAGAGACATTAATTGCTGTCGATTCTTTTTCAGAAGTTAATTTTCCAGTTCAGGTGATAGACGCCTACACAGTAACAGCTGAAGAGCTTGCACCACTAAATCCAGATGTTGTGATTTTAGCCTTTGACTTCAATGGAATTGTAGAAGGGCTAGAAAAACAGGAAATAGACTATGTGTTATTACCTCCTGCAAAAAACTTTGAAGATGTTTACTCACAGATTGAAACAATAGGATCAATTGTTAACAAAGAGAGTGAAGCATTTTCAACTACAAGAGATATGAAAATTGATATAAACAGGATTTTAGACAATGCAAACTTTGGAAACACTTCTGTATACCACGAGATAGGCTATTCTTACGGAATTTACAGTGTTAATTCTGATTCTCTTATTGGCCAGGTTTATAATTCTTTGGGTGTTATAAATATTGCAAACAACACTGAAGACCCTTTTGGGAGTGGCTATCCAGCACTAACAGAAGAACAAGTCATTGAGTCAAACCCTGAATATATAGTTATAGGCCACTCTGACTATCTAAATAAAGACCTATCAACACGCATCGGCTGGGAAGACATAAATGCAATCGAGAACTCTAATGTTTACTTTCTTGATGAAAACTTAGCTAATAACTGGGGAACCACAACGGTGGAGCTGGTGGAGCAGATTGCTTTAACATTTGAAGAAAGTGCTCAAACCAACCCATATTCAGACTATTTACTATTACTATCATTATTGATTTTGGTAATGATTGTATTTTTCTCAAATAGAATTAATACAAAAGAAAGGGTTTAATTAAACATCATGAAGGGTTATTCAAACGACTTATACATTCTAGCATTTGACCACAGAGGAACTTTAACTAAAGGCTTACTTGGAGTTGAAGGTAGAGAACCTACCGATGAAGAGATTGCAAGAGTATCTTCAATGAAAGATATAATCTTTGATGGATTTATAGAAGCAAAAAACAACGGAATTTCTGGTGGAGACCCAGCAATATTAGTTGATGAAGCTTTTGGGTTACAAGTACAAGAAAAAGCAAAAGAAATGGGAATTAAATTTGCTGCTCCAGTGGAAAAGTCTGGACAAAAAATATTCGACTTTGAATACGGGGACGACTTTGGTGAGAAAATAAAAGAGGTCAATGCAGACTTTGTAAAAATTTTAGTTCGTTGGAACCCAGACGACGATGCAGACACAAGACAAATACAGGGCGAAAGAATTAAAAGATTATCTGATTGGCTTGATGAGAACGAAAGAAAATTTCTTTTAGAGTTTTTAGTTCCTGCATCAGAACAACAGTTAGAAAGTGTGGGCGGTGATCAGGCTAGATATGACTCAGAAATTAGACCAAAGCTTGCTGTTCAGGTAGTTGAGGAAATGAGAGAGCGAGGAGCTGATCCAGATATTTGGAAGATTGAAGGACTAGACACTACTGACGATTGTGAAAATGTTTCAAAGGTAATCAAAGATGGTGGCAGAGAAGATGTCATAGCAGTTGTTCTTGGTAGAGGTGCAAATGATGAAAAAGTCAATGAATGGTTAAGAGCCGGATCATCAGTTGACGGATATAAGGGTTTTGCAATTGGAAGATCTATCTTTTGGGATTCTCTTAAAGGATGGCATGCTGGTGAGAAATCACGTGAAGAGGCTGTTTCAGAAATAGCAAACTCTTACCTAAGTTTTATATCTGTATATCAAAACGGGAGTTAAAAAATGCCACAAGGCAAAGCAGTAATTGGACAGTCGGGAGGTCCAACAGCTGTTATAAATAAATCACTAGTTGGGTTTATTAAAGAGGCTACTAAATCAGATTTCGATGAAATTCTTGGTGCAAGACATGGGTTAGCGGGGATGCTCAGTGAAGATTTTGTTGATTTATCAAACTTATCTGAATCCCAGCTTTATGGAATGGGTAAAACGCCTGCTGCAGCGCTCGGTTCAGTGAGAAAAAAACCTACAGACTCTGATATAGAACAGCTTGTATCAATATTTGAAAAACAAAATATTAGAAACTTCTTTTATATAGGAGGTAATGATTCTGCTGAAACAGCAAACCTAGTTTCTGAAGGAGCAAAGTCTATTGGGTATGACATGAAAGCATTTCATATTCCAAAAACTATTGATAATGACCTACTTGAAACAGACCACTGTCCAGGTTATGGGTCAGCTGCTCGTTTTGTTGCTCACGCTTTTCAAGGTGATGATGCCGACAATAGAAGCCTAAAGGGAATCAAGATAAATGTTTTAATGGGAAGACATGCTGGATGGCTTACTGCTGCCAGTACTTTAGGCAAATCAACCGAAGAGGACGGTCCACATTTGGTTTACGTTCCGGAAAAAGTTTTTCAAATTGATGAGTTTCTAAAAGAAGTCAAAGAAGTCTACGACTCATTAGGAAGATGTGTAGTAGCTGTTTCTGAGGGTATTCATAATGAAGAAGGTGAATACTTCTTACAGACCTATGCTAGTGAGACAGGGTCTGAACTAGCTGGAAAAACAGATAGTCATGGAAATATTCAGTTATCGGGCTCAGGTGCACTGGGTGATACATTAACAAATATTGTTTCAGAACATATTGACGGAGCAAGGGTTAGGGCTGATACTTTTGGTTACTTACAAAGATCATTTTTAGCTGATATTTCTGAAGTAGATGCTGAAGAAGCAGAGAGGGTCGGACAACATGCTGTAGTTGCTTCAAAGGAAATTCAAAGTGGATCAATAATTCTTAAAAGACAATTGTCAGAAACATATAGCTGTGATGTGGGTGTCGTTGAGCTAAGTAAGGTTGCAAAGTACACAAAAGATATGCCACAAGAGTTTTTAGAAGATAACAAGCCATATGTTACAAATGAATTTTTTGAATATGCCATGCCATTAACCGGCGGAATAGAACCAAAAACACAAATTTTTGTTTAAATGTCAAAAATAGTTCTCTCTAAAGATGATTTCCAAGCTTTTTGGGAAGCAACAGTGAGGTATTACGAACTTGACCCACAAGGTGTAATGCATAATGCAAATCATGTTGCATTTTTTGATCAAGCTATTACTGCTTATTTTAAGTATGTAAATTATGACTATCTAAAAGACATAGAAGACACTCAAAAAGATTTTCATACAGTACAGATATTAGTACAGTACAACAAACCACTTTACTTTGACCAAGATATTGAGATTGGTGTCAAAATTAAGGAAATTGGTAACTCAAGTATGACCTGGATAATGGGAATGTTTTTAAAAGAAACAGGTGAATTAGTAAGTTCCTGTGAAGCTGTTCATGTATACACAGACCAAACAACCATGCAACCAACACGAATTACAGACGATCTTAAAGAAAACCTGAAGTTTAATTAATCAAAACGTAAGCACTAACATTATCAATATGAATCAAAGAAGATATGATATTGATGCGTTGCGATCTATAGCAATGTTCCTACTTATTTTTTATCATCTTGCAATTTCGTTTACTTCTGTTGCTCCTTACATTGCATTTGTACAAAACAAAAGATTTAACGATGGTGTTTGGGACTTATTAAGCATAATGAATTCATGGAGAATACCTCTTGTATTTTTGATTTCGGGAATTGCTTTGAGGCTATCTTTTCAAAGGCGAACAAAAATAGAAATACTTAAAGAAAGAATAAAAATTTTAATTGTTCCTTATATTTTTGGTACTGTAATCTTTGGTACTGCATCACTTGCAATTGCTTTTACTTATTACGAAGGTTGGTCAAGCGAATATTTGTGGTTTGGTGTTATCACAATATTTGATGGCGCTCATTTATGGTTTCTAAAAAATATATTTATTTATTGTCTTATTCTGATTCCGTTTTTAAATCTAATTTCAAACAAAGCAGCTAAGGAAACTATATTTTCAAAAATTTTAAGTATGCCAGGTGGAGTTTTTGTTTTTTCAATTCCAATTATTCTTGAAGGCCAATTATTAAACACTACTGCCTATTCCGAGGTAGTAAATTATGGAAGATCTTACCAAGAGTATGCAAATACAAGCCACGGTTTTCTCCTCGGTTTTTTATGGTTTTTCCTTGGAATCATTTTGGTTTCCCAAGGTGAAGTTTTTTGGGAATCAAATAAACGAAATTGGAAAACTCACTTATTTGTTGGTTTTATACTCTACTTTTATAGATATTTCAACAACTTTGAAGATGGCTTTTCGTTAGATAATCGTCTAATCTCTTTTGAATCATTCAATTTCATATTTTTAATGCTTGGGGTGGGAGCGGTTTATCTTAATAAAGACTCGCCTCAACTAACCTATTACAAAACAGCCGTTTATCCCGTTTATATTGTTCACCTACCAGTACAAATGGCAGTAATGTATTTCTTTGCTGGTATAAATATCCATCCAATAATTAAATTTCCAATTGTTCTATTCCTGATTTGTTTTCTTTCGTTAACTATTTATCACTCAATAAAGAACTTCAAGCCACTAAGGCCTTTATTTGGCTTGAGAAACAAATAAAATTGAAAAAAATATATTTAATAATTTTTATCCTCCTCTTTAATCTATGTTCAGCTTCTAGTGGTGAAGGCGTAACTTCTCTGTCAAATGATACAACTACTACTTTGGTTATAGTGGAAGAGGATTATCCAATTGTTTTGACTCGGTGCTTAAACGAAGAAATGGGATACAGCATACCAACCCCATTTGATATACAAGATTTAAAAACGACAATTAGTCAGTTAAGCAACAGCAAAGATGAAGAAGCACAGTTAAGTGAAGATGTTAATTACTGCATTAACAAATATGACCTCTGGTCAGATTCGTCTTCCTTGAACCCAGAAGAGCTTGCGAAATTGTATGATGAAAACCTCGAATTAGCTAAATGCTTAAGGGAAAAAGGGTTAAATGTTTCAGATCCAAGTCAACAAGAGCCTAAACTTGATTTAAGTGAATTAAAAAAATCAAAAGACGATATTACTCCACTTCTACAAGAATGTGGATATGGTGTATTACAAAATGAAAAATAAGTATGTAACATTCTTGGTGTTAGTATTTATTTCTGCTTGTTCGGTCTCAGATGATTCACAAGGTGTTGTCTCCACAAATGATTTATCAACTGATACAACAGTAACAACGATTATAGAAGAGGTTGTTGAAGAAACAATTTCACCCGAAGATGCTCAACTTTTATTGGCTAAATGTTTAAGAAGTAATGGATATGATATTAAAGATCCAAAAAATGATGAAGGCTTACAGAGTGTTTTACGTCCAGTATTTTTAGATTCAGACCAGAAGGGTAGAGAGAAACTTTTTGAGACAATTCAGACATGTGCTGACGAAAACAATATTCCAATAGGTGGTACAGCAGACTTTGAGAACCCCGAAGAAGTTGCTGATACTTTAGATACTGAGCTCGAATTTGCGCAATGCTTGCGGGGAAAAGGTCTCGAGGTTGAAGATCCGAATGCTGAAAGACCCCTTAGATCCATTCTTGTTAGTCTTGTACAATCTGGACAATACCTTGAAGATCAAATTAGAGAAGCTGCTGGAGAGTGCTTTGACGACCTTGGACTTGAACCACCACAACAAGGTGGAGGATAAAACTAGTTTTCTTTATAATTTTTCTATGTATAAGAAAGCATCAGTAATACTCATTTTTTTGACAGCATGCTCTTTCTTTCAACAGGATGAGCAATCTGTTGTCTCAGTTGCGGATACGGACAAAGGAAAAGAGGCAAGTGCTCTTGGTATTGAGCTAGTAGACGAACGTGAAGAGATTTCAGACGAGGATGCACCTTTAGTGCTTGTTCAATGTGTTAATGAATCAGGCTATAAATTTAAAGAACCAAAAAACTTCTTAGACCTATACACCACAATTGCTTCGTATTTTGAAACAATAACTGAGCAAGAGGCTGAAGAACTCTGGAATATAATCGAGGAATGCGCTTTGAAATATAATTTATGGGGCGTAGCAGATGAAAATCAATTTGAAGATCCAGCTCAAGTATCAAAAGAAATCGATAGATCATTGTTTATGGCAAAGTGTTTTAGAGAAAGCGGATATCCAAAAGTTCCAGACCCAGATTACTTCAACAGAGAAGTCAGATTAGATGCTTATATCGATGAAGACTGGGAGCTTAGAGAAGACGATCCTTTAGTCCAAACATGGCAAGCATGTGAAGATAAGTTACCAGAAGAGTTAAAAGATGAAGAGTGGGATGCATAAAAAACTAAACGAAATAATTTCTCAGAAAACACACAGGTTTAATAAACTAATCTAATTGGAATAATGATGAAAAAAATACTTAAACTAAAAAACTTGTACATCTTAATTGTTGTTGCAGCATTGGCTTATGGAGGTTATTATTTTGGTACTCAGAATACAGAATCATCCTCAAACAACAAAACTCTAGAACTTACTACTGTTGCTATACAAAAAGGTGACTTAGCAAAGAAGGAAGAGTATAACGGAACCTTAAGGCAGACCGACAGCAAAGTGCTCAACTCACCAATGTCAGGAGTTATCACCTTTGTTCCTAAAGAGGGAACAATTATTAATTTTGGAGAAGTCTTATTTGCTGTTGATAACAAACCAGTAATTTTAGTTGAAGGAGCAACACCCTTTTACAGAACTTTAGATTTAAACTCTGATGCTGGTCCTGATGTTTTACAGCTCGAAGAAGCTCTTGTGTTTTTAGGCTATGCAGCAGAAGACTTTGTACCTAACGAAACTTTTGATGAAACTACTTCAAACATGCTTAACGCACTATATGTTGACTACAAGATTGATACAAAATCTGAAATTACATCAGCAGAACAGGTTGCTATTAATTTAAAAAAGACTGAAGTAGAAAATATTGAACAAACAATTTCAGATGGTGGAACTACTTTGGCACAAGTAAATGACAAAAAGAAAAAGCTAGATGACGCAAAAGAGACGGCTACTGAAGAAAGCACTGCTTGGAAAGCAGCTGACACAGCCATTGAAAATGCTGAACAAAGCATTACTTTACTAAAAGATGACACAAACCCACAAACAAAAGAAAAAATTGCAAACAATACAAGAGACTCTGAAATAGAGGATTTAGAGCAAGAAATTGAAAAACAAAAAAGAATTAAAGACTTAGAAAAAGGTAAAGAATCTGGGATTGATGCTACAGAGGCTTTAGCTATTGAGACAGCACAAAAAGCATATGATGATACCCTAAAAAGCTACAATGATGGAGTTGATCAAGCTGCTGAGTTAGCAAAAGCAAAAGAAGAGCTGGAAGAACTAGAACTTGCCTCAAAGTCAGAAACCTTTAGCCCAACCAATGCATATGCTTCGGAAACACCGATAATTGTAGGCTCTTATATTAATGATGTTGGTTCAGCCGTCGTATTAAATTCACCACTGTACAATATTTCTTCAATTGGAATTGAAGTTGTTTTTCAAGTTGACGCTACCGACCAGGAAACAGTTTCACTAGGTGACAGTGTTGAGATTGAACTTCCAACAAATGAAAGAGTTCCAACTGTTATTACTTTTATAGACCAAGTTGTGACACAAACGCAAGCAGGAGAGTTTATAGAGGTTACACTTGAAGTTCTTAACCCCGAGGAGATTGAGGCTTATGATCAGGCTCCAGTAAAAGTATTTGTCACAACAGAGATTTCTGAAAATGTTCTTTATGTTCCTGTCAATGCGCTTCTTGCTTTAGCAGAAGGTGGGTATGCTTTGGAAGTTTATGATGGAGCCCTTGATTCTGGAACATTTGAAGGAGAGTCTGGCGTAGATACAAGTTATGTTGCTGTTGAAATTGGAGTATTTACTGACGGCTTTGTTGAAGTAAAAGGAAATATCTCAGAAGGTCAAATAGTAGTTGTACCAAGATGAAAACCAGTACAAAGACTGTAATCTCTATAAATAATATTTCAAAAGTTTATGAAGGTCCTCCACCAGTAAGAGCATTAGATGGTGTCTCTCTTGAAATTAAAGAAGGAGACCTTGTCTCAATAGTAGGTCAATCGGGCAGTGGGAAGTCAACATTTTTAAATATGATTGGACTTCTTGACAGCATAACTGATGGCTCTATTGAAATTGAAGGAAAAGATGTCTCAGAACTCACAGATAATGAGCTCTCAAAGTTCAGAGGCGAAAAGATTGGGTTTATTTTTCAAAGTTTTTTTCTCCTCCCTGGCTTAACTGCTCAGGAAAATGTTGCCGAAGGTCTTCTATATCAAGGCGTTTCAAGATCAGGGAGATTAGAAAAAGCAAAAGAAGTTCTAGAACAAGTAGGACTTGGAGATAGGTTGACTCATTTACCTAAAGAATTGTCCGGTGGTCAACAACAGAGAGTTGCGATTGCTCGTGCACTTGTCCAAGATCCAGCGTTCGTTTTAGCTGACGAACCTACAGGAAATTTAGATAAAGAATCTGGTATAAACATACTAAATATTTTGAAAGATCTAAACAGCCAAGGTAAAACAGTAATAATGATTACCCACAATCAAGAACATGCAAGTATGTTTAAAAAAGTCATTGAGTTAGTTGATGGAAAAATAGTAAATCAATGAAAAAAAATAGACTAAAAATTAAAGACTTGTTTTTTGTAGCTTTATACGGAGTTAGAGCAAGAAAAGGAAGAGCAACACTTACATCAATTGGCATAGGTATTGGAATCGCAGCAATTGTTGCAGTATCTGGAATTTCGGCTTCAGGTAGGGCAGATCTTCTTTCAACACTAGAGTCTCTTGGTACGAACTTGGTTAAAGCTTCACCACAAGCCGGTTTTTTTGGAACACAGGAAGAACTCCCAAAAGGAGTTTTGGGCATGGTAGAAAGAATAGGACCAGTTCAGGAAGTCACTTCAACAACTCAAACAGATCTTTTAGTAAGACGAAGTAATTTCATATCAGAGTTTGAAGGTGGGGGTATTTCAACTATTGTCACAAGCGCTGAACTGCTAGATGTTATAGGGGGCAATCTAATTGATGGTAGGTTTATAAAAGATGGGTTATCTGACATTCCAGTAACAGTCTTAGGAAATGTAACTGCTCAGAGATTGGGAATTAATAATTTATCTATACCTACGAAGATACTGATTGAAAATCAATGGTTTGGAGTAGTTGGAATACTAGAAGAGCTAAAAATTCATCCAGATTTAGATAGATCGGTGTTTATTGGATATGGTGTAGCAAAAACACTTTTCGATATAGATGAAGAGCCAACAACTATTTATTTAAGAGCTAATCCGACATTTATCGAAGACGTTGTCGAAGTCCTTGCTCCCTCAATGAACCCTGAAAACCCAGATCAAGTTGAAGTGACTCGTCCATCTGATGCACTCGAAGCACAACAAGCAGCTGAAGAAGCATTCACAAACTTACTTTTAGGACTTGGTTCAGTTGCACTTCTTGTTGGTGGTGTCGCTATTGCAAATGTTATGGTCATGTCAGTATTAGAGAGAAGAATGGAAATAGGAGTTAGAAGATCTATCGGTGCTACTAGAAGAGAAATTAGGTACCAGTTTTTGCTGGAAAGCATTGTTTTGTCAGGTATAGGGGGTCTTGTTGGTGTGCTTCTCGGAACAGCTATAACACTGGGTTATACTAATTACACAAATATTGTATTCTCAATACCTGTATGGCAAATATTTGGAGCAGTACTTTTAGCATTATTAATCGGGGCTATTTCTGGTGTATACCCAGCTATAAAAGCATCAAAAATTCAACCAGCAGAGGCAGTTCGAAAGTAAAAATCTTAACCTTTGTTGCGGTATTTTCTGCATGCACTATTGGTGGTGAAGAGCCACAAGGGGTTGTAACTATTGAATCTACAACTGCTACAACGGTGTTAGATGAAGAAACAACCTTTGAAGAGGGAGTTCTAGAATTTGCTCAATGCATGCGTGAAGAAGGTATCAATTTTCCAGACCCAACATTTGATATTGATGGAAATCCTCAGTTCGATAATTTAGAAATTGAAAACGAAGAAGAATTTGAGAGAGCTTTTGAAAACTGTGAAGATATATTAAGAAATGCTCTTCCAGAACAATTTGATTTAGATCCGGAAGTTGAAGCAGCTTTAGTGGACGCTTCTCTTGAGTTTTCACAATGCATGAGGGACCAAGGAATTGATTTTCCAGATCCTAAACCTGGAGAGTTTGGGTTCTTTGCATTTAGAGATGCTGATATAGATTTTAGTTCAGAGGCAGTACAAGACGCATTTGAAATCTGCCAGCCAGAAAATCCTTTGGAAGACTTAAACGACTAAATACCTGATTGAAAATATTCAGGGGCAGTTACAGCAATTGTCAGCCAACATTTCTGTTCTAATTCCGGGCAATCTGTTTTTTCAAAAACCCAAGTAATGACAAAATAATTATTTGTTTTAGCAAGCACTTTAATTTCATAATGTATGTTTGTATCATTTTCATAGGTTATTTCATACGAATATTCTTTGAGATCAACAATGGAGTTGTATGGCTCACTAACCAACATTTGTGCAAATCTCTCTTTAGGTCCTGTGATTTCTTTATTGTCTTCATGCGCAAAGCCCCAAATTACATCAATAGCTTTTTCCGGGTTATCTGAAAAATTCTTATAGCTTTCAAATATTACATTCAGCACTTCTTCTGAATTTAGAGATTTTGGTTCCTCAACTACAGTTTCACTACCTGTACAAGAAATTAAGAGTATAAGAAGAATTAAAGTTTTTTTAACCACCGATAAGTGAAATTACTAGATACAGATGTAAGACAAATGCAATAGCTAGGAATCCAAAAAATGATTTCTTTTCAACTTTATTCACAATCAAATACTAGTAAGGTTTAAATTTATACCTAAACCAGACTACTTATTTGCTTGTTCGTAAGCCTGGCTATAAAGAATTAACGTTGGTGCCCATAGACCTACATAAATAGCAAGTTGAGAATCATCTAAAACAATATAAATAAGCACTGATGCAATTACTGACACCATGCTTGCGTATAATCCAAGTTTTACCATATTTCTCCTCTGGATTTAATTATACTATATAAATTTGTTAATATAAAAACATGCTAGAGACATTAACATCGTCACCTTTATTTTTAATTCTTTTATTTCCAGTAGGTACTCTTACCATATTTGTAATTGGGTTAATCCGCGTAGATATTCGTGATTTAAGAGGAAAAGAAACAGCTGGTCAAAAGCTTGCCTTAGAAGAAGAGTAGCAATTTGTCTCACCTAACTGTTTATATATAACTATGGACAGGGAAAATCTTGAAAATTTGGATGAGGAATCATTATTTAGAATTCAAAATACAATTTCTGAAATAATAAAGGAACGAAATTTTAAAAAAGGTGATATAGAGGCAATTGTCGATGACTCGTTTAATGTTGCCTTTCCAAAGATAGATGGTTTGGGTTTAAACCCTTGGGTTGAAGGTTCTATATTGGTTTGCCCAGGAGCAAGAATTGACAAATCACAGACAAAACACATATGCAAATTTGTTTCAGTTGGTGAAGACTGGTCATGGGAATCAAGCAGTATGATTAGTGATGTAATTCGAAGAGACCAATCATCCAAAAAATTTAGACAACATTCAATAACTTTGATTTCTCCTTATGAGGGAATGACTGTAGATGTGATTATGCAAAAATCACAAAATGGAAAACATCTAGTAGATAGTGTTGAGTCTTATATATTTTCTAATGGTTCTTTAGAAAAGACAATGTCTAAATCATCTCGATCAAGGGAACATTAAATTAAGAAAACCAACTATGTTCACCAAATTGATTTTTTGGAACAGGAGTTTTCTCATTAATATACCAATCAATACCACTCAGCACTGAGAACAAGTACGACTTCAATTTGATATTTATATAAAAAAAATAAGGAAAAAAAGAGAAAACTTTTGGCCAACTACTTAACAAAAATGGATAAACCGTAATAGTAAGCTTTGATCCACTGTCTACTTTTTCTAGCCTCCACTCCACAAAAGATTGATTATTATTATTACTGCCTATCCAAAGATCATACCCTTCTAAAACTTTCCAACTTACAAATTTTCTAATATAGTACCTATTATTTAAATAGACTATTTTGTCTTCATGATGATCCTTGCTCCATTTAATAATTGAGTTTTCTTTGCAAAAAGGGTGGACATTGTTCAAGTAATTAGGGGATGACACAATCTCCCATAATTTCTCTAAAGAACAATCATAAGTCATACTGTTCGAGGTTTTAAATCTTTGCATAAATTAAGGTTAAATACTTTTGGGTATATATTAAATCAAAAATAGGCCAACCACTTATGGAAGTGTGTTTGAGTGTTTCTAACGCATACACGTGATTAGCCTATAAAATAAGTATAATTCTTATTTCACAACCCTGCAAGATTGTGATATTTATTTCACAAGTTATATATATATGTGAAAATCACAGTAACAAAGATTTCTAATATTGATATTTATATAATCAAGTTAGGAGAATAAAACTTCTTGTGAACTTCGTGAAACATTTTGGGGGAAATTTTCACAGGTCACTGATAGCAAGCCGGGAGTAATCCCGGTTTGTTTGTTAAAGAACTAATAAAGCAATTGCAAATACAAAACAGGCTGAAAATCCATAGAAAGCAATTGCGACAGAATAAAGTCGATTATTTTTTTTCAGCTTGATTACACACAAGTTCGTAATTGTATAATATATCAAAATAAAAAAGGAACTTAATTTTATAGATCCAACAACATCAAAACTATAAATGCCTATTATCACAGAGATAAGTACAAAGCCTTCTGCAAAATAAGCAGAGTTAAATTTTTTATGAATTTTTGAAAAAGCTTTTGGAAGTACACCATCTCTAGAAAGCGCGACATATATTCTGCTAATTCCAGGCATTAGAGCAAGAAATACAGAAACCATCGCAATAGAAGAAGCAAAAACAATTAAAAACGAAAATTCTGAAAACCTACTTACGTCCATGGCAACAAGAAGGGGTGTATTAGAGTTCATAATTAGTTCGGGACTGATTATTGATAGCGTTAACCAAGTAATTCCAAAATACAATAAGATTGTTACCCCCAGACCAGTAAAAATTGCTGTAGGTATAATTTCTTTAGGGTTTTTTATTTCCTCTCCAAATGTCGCAAGTCTGGAATATCCGGTAAAAGCAAAAAACCATATACTTGCAGATAACAAAATACTATCAATTGAAACCTCCTCAAAGACTGGAATACGTAAATCAACATTTGGTGTTGAGAGGATAGAGACAGCATAAAATAAAAGTAGTCCAAAAATTATCCAAACAAACCATTTAGCAATTTCTGCAGTTTTATGAATTCCAGAAAAACTTAACAAAAATACTAAAAGACATAAAACAACACCAATCTCTTTCCCATACACAGGAGAGAGGTAGTTTCCTACTGTTAACGCTATTGCAACACAGCTAATTGTTTTACCAATAATGAACACTGAGCCAGCGATAATTGCATAAGGTTTTCCCAGTACTTCATTTGCATACAAATATGTACCACCAGTTTTAGGAAACAGTGATGAGAGTTGAGCAGAGGAAGAAGCATTTGCTATAGCTAACGTTGAAGCTAAAAGTAATCCAAGTACTGAACCGTAAGAACTTATTTTTGCTGTAGGGGCAATATTATTAAAAAGTCCTGCTCCGATCATTGAGCTTAAGCCCAAATAAATAGAACTTTTTAAAGTAAGTGTACGGTTGAACTCTTTGTTTTCCACAGACTTATTTTATATTGTGTGACTTAATTTCGTAAATACCAAGAAACCTTTGGGTTTATACTATTTATATGTTCAATAAATTATCGCCTATTGTAATTACAGATGAAAAAGATAGAAAACTGTTTATCATCGCAATGCTCTGGTTTTTTATTGGCGCATGGATAGATTCAAGCGCCCACACATATTTAATCGATGATATAGAAACTTTTTTTACACCCTGGCACGGTGTTTTATATTCTGGTTATGCTTTTTCAGTTTTAGTTGCAATGTATGTAAAAAACAAAATGAAAGACTACAAGTTTGACGTCGGAGTTTTAGGCGCAGTTATCTTTGGAGTTGGTGGAGCATCAGATGCTGTGTGGCATACTTTACTTGGTATCGAAACAGGTGTTGAGCCACTTGTTTCTCCGTCACACCTAATGTTATTTCTTGGAGCATTTTTAATGTTAGATTATGTTTTTACAACAAGACCTAGCAAGGAACATTTAGACACAGCTTCTGTTGTAGCGGTATCAACAATCTATGCTTTAGTCATGTTTATCACACAGTTCCTTCATCCATATTTACAGTATGAAGTTTTTTTTGGTTATGACGACGCTTTTGCGGCAGGGACCTTATTTTTTCAATCTATGCTTGCAAGTATCGTTTATGTATACGCGATACGATTTAAAATGTCACCAAAGCAAATGTTCTTGCTTTATTTTCTCTCATTTATATATGTATCGGTTCATGCTTCTTTAGGAAACACAAGATTAATGATGTTGATTATTGGTGTAGGAACTCTCTTTAGTTTCGGGGTGTTTAGAGTAACAAACTGGTATTACAACACTGATCATGATAGAAAAATACAAGTGAGTACAGCTGCAATTGCCTCACTGTATGGATTGTTTTTTGTTTTATATCTACTTATCAACCAAGCACAGAGCGATTATGAGTTAACTTGGAGATTTTATGGACTTGGTGGTTTAGTTACTACACCACTTTTGTTTGGATATATGGTTGGCAACCTAGGCGTTAGCCCAAGTACCGGTGAAGTTGTAGAGTAGACTTATCTGAAATTTCTTAAGAAAATAAACCTGTTTAACTTCAACAAAGCCTTTTTTCGTAAACTCTCTGATTTGTATCGCAATTGATTAATTGCAATATCGCTATTATCACTGAGCGAGCTCACATTTACTGGTTTACCAATTTTTATAGATATATTTTTATCTCTTTTATTAAATAACTCATTTAATTGCGAAACATCTCTTAGTTGTTTGTTTACGTATGATGCAAAATAAAAGAACCAAGAGTTTCTTCCTTCTACATATACAGGAATTAACGGGAAATTATATTTTTTTGCGAGCGCAATTGGAGTTTTCTCCCAAGGCCTATCCCGTAAACCAAAAAAAGTAAGCCTAGAGAGGCGACCAGAAGGAAAAATAATACCAGGCCTTCCATCACCAAAAAAAACACTAAGCCGTTCAAGTGTTACTTTGCTTGCAGAATGGGTTTCTTTTTCTTTACTCCAAACAACTGGTGCTAGAAGATCGTGAAAAGCACCCAAAAGATATACAAAAAGTTCATTTGCAAAAAAGAAAAGATCATTACGGACTGGATAAATTTTATGATACAAAGCAATAGCATCTGCAGCTCCCATAGGATGATTTGATACAATTAAAAACTTTCCATCTCTTGGTATGTTTTCAAGACCCTCAACAGAAGAGTTGTTTGTATATTCACTACCTAACCAAGTAAAAGCCTCTTCACCAGTCATGCTCTGGATGTGATCACCAACAAAAACAGTTTCATCATATCTAAGATATTTTTTCAACAAGGTATAAATAGTTTTAGACAGAAAGCTATCTTTTAACAACCAGGGGTTTCTTTCTTTAATGAGTTGATAGATTTTTTCTTCCATTAAGCCTTAAACCTACTTTTTCTTCCCTTAACTCCATCAAAACAAGAACGAAGCCTTTGTATTACCTCTTCCTCAGAACCATCAAGATTTAAACTATTTAAAAACTGTAAAGTGTCATGTTCATAATCGATTTGTACTGGCATAACTTCAGCCTCTAATTCTTTGGCTAAATATAAAAAACTACTCCTAAACCTAGTTGCATCAAACCTACCTTCAGGTGTAATAATTAATAAAAAGCTATCTCTTACAAGAAGTTCTTGAACTACAGAGTCGTACTGCCCACTGTTCCCTTTTCTATCTACAGGGATGGCGCCAAATTTTCTAAATACAATTTCTTGCAACCAACCTAGAGGCCAGGGAATTCCTTGATTATCAATGTCTTTCGGTTTTATAAATGGAATGGGAATTCTTCTCATAGTCCACTTTGCAGAGAGGTAACAGACATCTATATCTAAAGCTAAGATCATCAAAATCATTAGGTACTCATCTTTGCCGGACTGGTGTGGTGCAGCAGTTACAATAACTCTTTTATTATCTAGAAAAGAGCCCTTTGCTTTAACGCTTTCAAACAACAGTAAAAATCTTGCGAGATATTTTAAAAAGAATCTTCTTTTTCTTGGCGTAAGCTCGCTTATCGTTACCTCAGGTAAAACACTTGTATAAGGCATAATTTTTTTGTAGTTAAAATTATCTTAGTATGTTTGTTCTTCGTCACTATCGGTAAAAGAGACATTATTAAACTCTTTAAGTCTGAAAAAGTGACCACCTGAAATCTGGGTAGATTTTAGTGTTGTGTGTCCAGTGTGTCTTGGAAGAAACTTTCTCCAAGTCCAAGCATAAAGAGGCATATTTAAAAAGTATGATAACAACACTGACATTGTTCCTGCATGTGAAATAATCATAAGTCTTTCAATACTTGATTCACTTAAATCAAACCTTCTATCGTACTCTGCATCTAAAGCAACAATTCCCCTGTTGCTAAGTTCTATTTCTAAATTAGAAACAATATTTTTACTAAAGACTTCCATATATTTACCATGACTAGCTTTACTCCACTCTTCAAATGACTGTGAGTTTCTTTTAGCAAAAAAAGCCATTACTTCTTCTGTGCCTTTTCCGTATAAGGCTTCTTCTTCATCGTCTTGCATCTCTTGTAGCCAATCAAATACATGAATAGATCTCCCTATATTTTTTTCTTTGAATGGAGTAAAAGTTTCTTGAGCACGCTTTAAGGGAGAAACCCATATTTCATCAACACTATTTTCTACAAACACTGCAGATGATTTTTCAGATTGTAGTTTTCCAAGTGTGGTTAAACCTGGGTTTTTTGTATATACATCTCCTGGCATCCATTCTGGTTGGCCATGTCTAATCAATACAATTTCCATACAAAAACAATAGCTAAATTAGGTTATTCTGATAGCTTAAGAGAAAAATATATGAAATTTTATCGTGATAGAAGCAGTTTGTTCCTTCCACTCTTAAGAGGAAGTTCTCTTACGTATGTTGGAGTTGACAACATTATTACTGGTCCCTTTAGACAATTAATGATTAAATATTTTAGGCTTGGAGATTTTGGGTCTAACGCAAGGGAAGAATATTTATATTACTTGCTATTGTTTTTTGGTCTTCTTCAATTACTTATAACATTACAAAGTGCCTTCCAACCAGTTATTGAAATAATAGATACAAAAGTTATCCTTCGAACAAAGGAGAAAACCCTCTCTGTTATAAAAAATACTTTTGACATTATTAATTTAGAAGTCGTAAAGAGTAACTATTTACAGTTTTCGTTTCGCAATGGTGAAGTTTACAATGTCCAAGTTGATGATGTTTCCATTAAAGAGATTCAAAAGGAATTCACTTCTTTTGATTTCTACGAAGAAGAATAATCCACAAAAACTTCGCGAAAAATACCTTAGTAATTTTCTTGCATAAGAACAAAAACTAACGTATATTTATAGAACACTATCGGAAAAGAAATCGCAAGATGGAAAAGAAGATAGAACAGAAAATCCCGAAGGGTCGCAAGATCAATCGGGATTTTTGCTTTTTGTTGAGGCATTCAACTTTACAACACTACCTAAATAGTTTTGATTTTATTAATTTTATGTATAAAAGTTCGCGAAAAAAACGGACCAAAATATCTTGTCAAATTATTAAAAACCCACTATTTTTAAATAACTATAAGAAATGAAGTCGCAAGACCGAATAGAAAATAGTAAGAAAATCCCGAAGGGTCGCAAGATCAATCGGGATTTTCACTTTTTACGACCTTTTTTTGTAAAAAATAGTAAAAAGACTCCCTGTGGCTGTAAATTTTTGTTTTATCGTCTTCAAAAGTGGCTCAAAGCACGAAAGGAAGTCTTATTATTAAGTTTAATATTCTTTTGTTTTTCTTTTAAAATTTGGAAAAAATTCATATAATTAGACCATGAAAAAGTCAATAAATATAGGGATTATTCTATTTTTATTACTTCAAGCATGTTCTGGCGAAGAAAATACTGAAAATCAGGCTGCTTTAGAGAAAATTCCAGAAGATACACCTATAAACTCCCCTAAAGCATCAGAAAATACAGTTGAAAATGAAATTATTGAGAAAGAAGTCCAAGAAGAACAAGTAGTTCAGCCTCAAAATAATAAAAATCCTTTTTTAAATCCTGAGTACGCAAACTGTTTAAAAGATGAATTTGGTGAGGAACGATTTCAGCAATTGCAAAATGAAAGACCTACTTCAGAAGAAGAACAAAGGATAGCTAGATGTATGGGACCACAAGAACAGGGACCACAAGGACAAGGACCAGAAGAGTCAGGTGAACAAACTATAGAAAGAGCAATTGGAGTAATTCAAAACGCCACCCAAGAAGTTCTAGATTGTATTTCAAATTATTTTGGTAAAGAAGTATATAAAAAGGTAGTAGATGATCTTGAGCCTGATGAATTTGAAGCTGGAATTGTTATTCAATGCAATGAAGAACCACAAGGGTCAACAAAAGAATCAAGTGATTCTTATGATGGAGAAAATGAAGAATCAGAAAACACAGCAGTAGAACAAAGTGGTTCCCCAGAAGTGTTTGATGATTGGTACTCATTAAATGTATATGAGTATGACTCCTCATATTCTATAGCTGCTAGTAACTCAAATACTAGTTTTGGCCTAAATGAATCAGCAGATATTATATTATCCGGATATGGGTTCAACAACTCAGGAGGAAAAACGAAACTTAACCATCCTGTATCTGTCTCATCAAATGGAGAAAAGTTAGCAGTAACAGACAGGTTTAATAACAGAATTTTAATCTGGAACAATATACCAAATAAAAAAACAGACCCCGATATAGTTATCGGGCAACCAAATTTTACAACTCAAAATCACGGATCAGCTTTAAATCAACTAAACTTTCCTGGTCAAGTAATTATTACCCCAGATAGCAAAATGCTTGTTGCTGACTCTGAGAATGACAGAGTTTTAGTCTGGACAACTTTTCCTACTGTGTCTGGTCAATCTGCAGATTATGCTATACCGGTTACAAATTATGTCAGCATGGGAGATTCTTGGCCATGGGGTGTCTGGTCAAACGGTGAAAAGACAGTTATAACTGCTACAGTCGCTGAAACTATTTTATTTTGGAACAACTTTCCAGGACCAACTACACCGCCAGATGTAACTCTTAAATCAAGTCAAATTGGTACACCAAGGTCAATTATTTCAAATGGTGATTACGTTATGGTTGGTGATGAGAATGCTGCAGGACCTTGTTCCGGGGTAAATGGAAATAGATCTACTCATGTATTTACATCATGGCCTACATCATCTAAAGACCCTGATGCATGTGTTGAGCAATGGGTTTCGGGTGTCATAGATAATGGAAAAATTTATTCAATACCAGCAGGTGGTGAATTTTTATATCTTTGGGATGATCTTTATAAAACATCCGCAGAACTTAAATCAAATGCAAAAAATGCGCTACCAGGGCAAGGGCATAGATGGGCAGGAGGAGATGATGGTGGAGCTACCGTAGCTAATGGGAAGTTATTTATTGCTGAATATAATGGAAATAGAATATCTGTTTATGATTCGTTACCAACTTCTGCTACTACAAAACCAGATTGGTCACTAATGACAGAAAACATTCTTGATTATCCATTAATTGATGACTTTATAATACAAAATCCTGTTCCAGAGTCTGATGGTGACACATTTATTGTGACTTCAGGTTTTGATAGGTCTTTATCTGTTTGGAAGAAACATCCAGGCAGCAATGGGGCTAAACCAGATTTAGTTTTTAGAAGGTTTGAAGATCAACCTTGGGACAATACTTTTAATGAAAAGGCCCTATTTATTGCTGGTAGGAATAAAGTTTTTGGCTGGTATGACTTTGAAGCAACATTAGAATCGGGAAATTATTCTTTTGATATAAACACTTCCGAAATAGGCTCTGTCAATTTGAACTCTATTAAAGGAGTTGCGTATAACGGAACTTACTTTGCAATAGGAACAACTGAAAAAAAGATATATATTTGGGAAGGTATACCGGCAATTACGGACGAACCAAGACATACCTTGTCATCGCCAGTAGGGGTTGGAAGAATGGATATGAATAGCGATTGGCTTGTGTTCGCACCATCACCTAGTTCTGGGCAATCAGTGCATGCAATAAAACTTTCAGAACTTGAAGGTGAAGTATTTAAACCTGTTCCGGGATACTCTGACTTTCCTCAGGGTGTTAGCATAAATGAAAAAGGATTTTTCATAGCTGAGCAAGGCAAAGATAGGGTTGTTGGATGGAACAGCATAGAGGAGGCTTTAAATGGTGGAAGTCATACCATGTCATTCGGGGGGGACACGGGAAAAACAGGAACAGGAACTAAAATGGCATCATCAGTTCACTGGGATGGATATTATTTATGGGTTGGTGAATTTAAATTTTCGAACAGATTAACTGGTTTTGCCCCTTCTAGATGATATGAATAAAAAACTAACTTTATCTGTAGCAGTATTCCTTTCTTTATTAATTTCATGCAGTACTGAAGAAACAAGTCTTAGTGAAATTTCGGAGGAACAAAATTCAAATCAAGAAACAAATACACAAAGCAATTCAGAACAAGAGCAATCAAATCAAGAAACAAATACTGAAATAGCTGATATTGAAGAAGTCCTTAAAGAATTCCCTCAAGGAGCACTCTCATTTTTACCAGATAATGAGAAGCAATGTATAGCAGAAATTTCAAGTACAGAATCTCTTAAGAGTATGGAAAAAAGCTTAATGGAGGAAGGGGCAATTCTTCAGGAGCATATGGATTATTTCACATTATGTAATCTTCCTGGACCACCTGGAATAGGAATAAAAGAAGAAACTACCCTTTATGATAATGAAAGTGTCCAAGAAACCTACTACGCCACTTCCTTTGCAAGCGTTGAAAATATTAGATCTTTGGATGAAGATGGCGTAAGTCCTCATTTAGAAAAAGTTGATGACAAGACACTCAGATTATTTTACAGCAGCATTGAGGTAAAAGGGATAGCAGTATCATTGTGTGATTATGAGCTTAAGTGTGAATTACAAGGAGCTCTTCAGAGGATGTCAGACCTAACAATAATCGAGACACTAGACGGGGTAAGAAGAGGCTACTATGTTTCATTAAATCCCCAAACCCAACAGAAAGATATTTTTACTGCTGTTTTTTCAGAAGATGGATTGAGTTATAGTAATGAAACACCGCTTGGGTTTCCTGTAGATCAGAATGAGATCGCCTGGGGAGTGCCAGATGCTGTATTAATGCCAAATGGTTTGATAAGAGTTTATTGGGTGTATACAGAAGACAAGACCTCTGATGAAAAACTTGTAAGTGCAACATCCAAAACTACTAAGGGTGTTGAGTTTGTTATGGATCCTGGGTACAGGTTAGAAAATGGCTATGTAGATTTTGAAGTAATAAGAGCTGTTGAAGGAGACTGGAAAGCTCTAATGTCGTACACTCCTCATTATATGCCCGAAATACCTCAGAGCTTATTTTATGCAACATCTAAAGATGGGTTAAAGTGGGATTTAATCGAGGAAAGAATAACTCCTAAAGGGTATTCTTACTTCGACCCTACAGCCATTCAAATTGATGACAAAAACTTTTTAGTTGTAGGTTCAGCTGCTCCTAACACTATGGGAGATAGAGAACATATATTGTTTACTGCTGAGTTAGTACTGCCATGAGAGAAAAAAAGTTTATTTTATGTTTTTTAATATTAGCTTTTGGTATGTGTGGTAGCGGTTCCTCTATCGATGTAAATGAACCTGTAGAAGAAGATATAGAAACTGAGGTGAACAATTTAGAAGCAACTGAAAACTTGGAAGAAACCGCCCAAACTGAGACAAATAATAAATCTGATTCAGTAAGTAAGGAAAATCCAGCTGTAACGATTGAAAACATAAAACCTATAGATCATTACGGTACAAGTTCGCATATGGAAATCGTAGATGAGTCAACTTTAAGACTTTTTTATAATGATTTTGGCGGTGTTGTAGTTTTTCTTTGTAGTTACGATTTTGATTGTGAAAAACAGGGAACCATTCGATTTATTACAGACCTAACTTTGATTGAAACCCTAGATGGTGAAAGAAGGGGTTATTTTGTGGAAATGAACCCAAACACAATGGAAAGTGGTATTTATACTGCAATTTTTTCTCAAGATGGGCTCTCGTATACTGAGAAAACACCTTTGGGTATTACAGCTAGAGAAGATGATGTAGCTTGGGGCGTTCCCGACACAGTAGTTACGCCAAATGGTTTGGTAAGAGTTTACTGGGTATATACAGAGGATAATTTCTCACCTGAGAAAATTGCGAGTGCAACGTCAAAAACAACAAAAGGGATTGAGTTTACACTTGACCCAGGATACAGAATTGATGACGGCTATGTCGACTTTGAAGTTTTAAAAGCGGAAGAAGGAGACTGGAGAGCTGTAATGTCATACACACCACACTACCTTCCTGACATACCCCAAAGTTTATTTTACGCAACCTCAAGAGATGGCTTAGATTGGGAATTTAGTAAAAAGAGAATAACTGAAAAAGATTTTAGTTATTTAGACCCAACAGGAGTACCACTTGATAACGGAACATATTTGCTGGTTATGAGTGGGGCAACAAATGATATGGCTGATCCAATGAAAAATCCAACTTATCAATTATTTATAGCACAACTAGTTCTTCCATAGAATATATCAAACTAAATAATCATTTTTTCATTTATACTTAACCCATGAATATTGGCGCACACATACCTTCAAAAAATGCTGTTGAAGAGATAAAAATGAGAAAAGGTGATACTTTTCAGATTTTTGTTTCAAGCCCGCAGATGTGGAAGAGCCCAAAACCACGAGAAGATTTAGAAGAATTACAAGATTACAGCGGTCCTATATACGTTCATGCACCTTATCTAATAAATGTTGCAACACCAAATAATAAAGTACGTCATCCAAGTAGAAAACTTCTCAAAGATACATGTAAAGTAGCAGCTAGCTTTGGAGCCAAAGGAGTTATTGTGCATGGTGGGTCTGTAGGAGAAGGTGGAGACATAAGAGTCGGTTATGATAATTGGAGAAAAGCTATAGAACATGTTGAAGATACAGGCATGAGAGTTTTAGTAGAAAATACAGCTGGTGGTAAAAACTCTGTAGCAAGGTATATGGACTCCATTGAGAGACTCTGGGAAGTTATTGGACATTTAAATGTTGGATTATGTTTAGATACTTGCCACACATGGGCTGGCGGTATTCCAACTGAAAAAGCTGTCAGAGGATTTAAAAAACTGGTAAAAAATATAGACTTGGTTCACTTTAATGACTCTAAAGATGGATTTGAAAGCTCAAGAGATCGACATGAAAATTTAGGAAAAGGAAATATTCCAAAAGCAGAACTTGAATATGTGATTAAGAATTGTAAATCTGATATTGTTGTAGAAACACCAGGAGGACTTGAAGCGCAGAAAAAAGACATTGCGTGGATTAAGCGTCGTTTAAAGAAGTGAATTATTTACCATCTAATCTCGAATTTAAAAATGGAGTTGCTCATATTGGAGAGACTTCATTACTAGATGTAGCAAAAGAGTACGGAACACCCCTGTATGTTTACGATTGGGAACACTTAAAAGATAACATTGATTACTTTACGAATGCCTTTGGTCAGGACACATACTTTAGATACGCAGCAAAAGCTTTTATTTGTAAAGCCTTAGTCAAAGAGTTAGATGAGAAAGGCTGGGGAGTAGATGTTGTCTCTGGTGGAGAGATGGCAACAGTGCAAGCAGTAACTGGAACATTAGAAAATTCTTTATTTAATGGAACGTTTAAGCATAAAGATGAGATTGAGTTTTTTATGCAAAATAACGGAGGCCACATCTCTGTCGATAATCGTTTTGAGATTCCAATGCTTGAAGAAGTTGCAGCAAAGTTAGAGAGAAAACAACCAGTGATTATGCGTATAAATCTAGACGTTGGAGCTGAGACCCATCCAATGGTGTTGACCTCAGGATACGACCAACAGTTCGGTATCTCCATTGGCTTTGCAGAAGAGGCATTGCAACAAATATACAACTCTCCTCACTTACTTTTTTCTGGAGTACACGTACACATTGGAAGCCAGATTAAAGATCCAGATCGTTATAAAAAAGCAATGAGCGAGTGTGCAGATTTTCTTAACGCTCATCCAGCAAGTGTAGAGAGAGAAATAGTTTTCGATGCTGGTGGTGGATTCTTTTCACCCTATGCAGGTGATGAAGTAGATCATGAGTTAAAAGTCTACGCTGATGCTATTCATGAAGGGATTAAAGAACACTGGAGTGGTTCCTATAAAGTGATGATTGAACCAGGAAGAGCATTAGTAAATAATCCAGGGGTAATTTTATATACTGCTGGTGCCATTAAAGATGATCGTGGAGAGAAGCCATATATTTTGGTTGATGGTGGTATGTCAGATAATCCTAGGCCAGCACTATATGGAAGTGAACATAAACTATTTAATATATCTGGTGAAAAATCTGGAGAAGATGTGGTGCATGCAGTTTCTGGTAGACACTGTGAAAGTGGTGATTTATTAGTGAAGGATGCAATGCTACCAAGCGATACTGTGTCAGGAGATATATTAATGTCTACTTCTACTGGTGCCTATACCTTTGCTATGGCAAGTAACTATAACCGAGTACCTAAATCTGGCGTAGTCGCAGTTACTAATAGTGGTGTAGTTGAGTTAGTAAATAGACAGAGTTTTCAAGATACGTTTATTAATGACATTTGATCTAATTTTAAGTATTCTCACAATATGATTGGTTTTTTAATAAGCATTGCTGTTTCTCTGAATTTTCTCTATACGGCATTTCAATTGTTTGGTCAGGGAACTTGTAGCTTTGGAGGAGGTAGGGTAATCAGGGTTGCCACAAATCTAGGAGACGCTGGAGCAGTTAGTTGCAACTTAGCAGCATTTGGTATTATTTTAGTTGTTATTTCATATTGGACATATTTTGCCAATAACAGATAATAAGTACCAAAACAGACACATATTTTATAACTCCTCCATATGAAGTAAAATATTTATATACAATAATATATATTGAAACCATTATTTGATAATCTTGGAACTATTGCTGGCTTTATACATGCAATTGTTACTTTTATTGTTCTGTTTCAACTAAAAGGATTGTTCTTTACGCTAGGCTGTTTATTTGTATTCCCAGTATTTGCTTTATTTCCAATTTGGGCATACTTCTTATGGGGATATTCTAATCCTATATTATGGACAACAACATTAACACTAATTGTCGGACAATTAGTTATGTCAGTTTACAAAGACGATGAATAAATTTTTTTATAAGCCCTATTACTTTGACTGGTTATTTTATTATTGTATTTTTACTACAGTCGGCTATATAAGCAATTTTATTGATTTTATAAACATGAGGGAGTATTCCTTTGCTTTCTTTGTAATTATAACTTTCTTTGGCATGACTCTTTTCATAGGCATCCCTTTAATTATTCGTTACAATTTAAAAAATAAAAGAAAAATTGGTATTGAATATTTTGTTAGCTTCTCCACAAATGACAGACTAATTGTTGAAAAAATTATAAATGAGCTGGATAATAAATCTAATATTACATTCTGGGTTCAATCAAAAATTGAACTTGGCGATAACTTTAAAAATGAAATAGAGCAAGCAATAAACAGATCCACAGGTTGTATTATTTTCAATTCTAAAAATTTTCAAGACTCTACTTTCATTCAAGAAGTCGAAATAGAAATGCTTTATGAGAGAAGTAAAAAAGGAAATTTTGACATAATTCCAATTTTGCTTGATGATAACATACCTTCAAACCACAATTTTTTTAATGAAATCCAATCAATACGCGGAAACTCTAAACCACTAAACAGAGCAACAGTTGATGAGTTTACAAAAATTATTCAGGAATTATTAGAAAAACTTAGATTAAGAAACAATATTTCAGAAAATAAACCTTTAACAATATTTCTAAAATCTCTTGGTTGGATATTGGCTGCTCTTGCATTTACAGGGCAATTTTTACCACAAGAATTCTTAAATTATTTATTTTTTATATTTTTATTTAACTAGCTGAAAAAATTAATAGAATTAAAGTTGAATTTATATTAACTAAAACAAAAATAACAACTATTACCCAACCTGTAAATGTCATTGTATTTGATGATTTATAATATTTATTTTCTTTGATTTTGTTTT
The DNA here is from genome assembly GCA_902610815.1 of uncultured Candidatus Actinomarina sp. Taxonomy (GTDB): domain Bacteria; phylum Actinomycetota; class Acidimicrobiia; order Actinomarinales; family Actinomarinaceae; genus Actinomarina. Next base: position 6,668 of record CACLXG010000003.1, on the reverse strand, counting down.
TTCTAATCTGTATCGGAACAAATATAAATGCAACAATTCCCAGAAAAATACCAATAAAATAATATATACTTTCACCACCCCATTCATCAAATGAACCACCTACACCTACAAAAGGTGTTGCAAAATTTAATAAAAAACCATAAATGCACAAGACAATATAATAAAAAAACCAATCTGAACTCACTTTGGAATAAAAAATTCTATCCATTAGATTATTTTATAAACAAAAATATTATTTTAAAATTCATTTATTGTTTATAAGCAAGATTCTTGATATGTTTCCTTTTTTATAAATTTGAGCAGGTCTGTTACTTCCTGTAAGTTTTGTTTTATTTGTTTTGATAATAAAATTCTTGAATGAATTTACTTTTCTTTCAAAATTTGATGGATGTAATTTTCTATCCCATAGTTCTTCATAAACATTTCTAAGATCCGTTAATGTGAACTCTGAGCTAAGAAAATTAAGTGACAAAGTTTCTTTTTCTATTTTTCCAGCTAAATCATTTTTAGCATCCTTAACAATGTCTATATGATCAAATGAAATTTCATTTTTATACTTTCCAATAATATCACTAAAAGAAATAAATCTTGCTTCAATTGCATCTGACCCACCTTTTATATTTATGTTTTCCATGTTTGTTATACCTACAAAAGCTATAGATATAATCTGGTAGTCTTTATTATTTCTTGGATCTCTTTTTGGATCAGAATAAGATTTAAATTCAGATTTATATGTTAAATCTTCAATACCAAATTGTGCTTCTTCCAAAAGTTCTCTTTCAAAAGCATCTTCAGCAGACTCATTTCTTTTTAAAAAACCACCTGGAAGTGCCCACTTACCTTCAAAAGGAGACACACCTCTTTTAACTAGCAAACAATGAAGTTTTTTATCAATAATTGAAAATATTACAGCATCTGCTGTTACGGCTTTTATTTGATATTTATAATCCATAAAAAAATTATAGCACTTTTACTTGACATGAGTAAAACTATTTTATATACTTCTACTCATAATGAGTATAACTAAATTAAATATCAATAAAAAAAGAAAAATGAATTGCAAGATTTGCTTTCAATATAAGCAACGTTTGATAAGTGAAACCTGTTTTGAGTGCAGCAGCTGTGCAGGTAAAGAACAATATGGTTCTGCTGCTACTGCTAGATCAGTAGCAAATTGGTTTTATCAATCAAGAGAATATGAATATTTGTATGCCTACAAATGTGTTTTTTGTAAAAAATTTCACTTGGGCCATAACAAATCCAGTTATGCGAGTTAATCAATATGAGTAGATATTACAGACGGAGAAGGAATAACCCACTTGATGGAATTTTAGGCCTCTTTCTTTTCTATGTGTTTTTGAACGTTTTTTTTGCTGCACCTATGTTTTTTACAAGCATTGGCCTAGTTGTTTATTTTTTTAACTTAATAACTGGTAGTAAAAAAAAGGCACAACCACAAAAAAGAAAACAAGCCACTAGGTCTAGAACATACAGTAAAAAAAGAAGATACAATCACTATTCGAGTGAACCCAAAAGAAGCATTGGAGAAGATAGGCTCTATGAAATAGTTAAAGCAAAATATCCCTCTGAAAAAATACTTCGAAATGAAAGACCTAACTGGTTAAGCAATGATCTCGGAAACAATCTTGAATTAGATGTTTTTCTACCAAATAAAAACCTTGCTTTTGAATTTCATGGGAGGCAACACAGAGAATTTGTCCCATTCATGCAGAAAACAATAGAGAACTTCTATCGACAACAAAAAAACGATGAATTAAAAAGAAAAAAATGCAAACTCAAAGGCGTAACTTTAATTGAGATCTGGTTTGATGATCCACTCAACAAAAATTTTGTAACTAAGAAAATAAAAGAGAGTTTTGTTGTAGAAAAAACTATTCCGCAAGATCTTAAAAATAATGTCACACATCTTGACCAATATAAAGTAAATGACCAAAAAACCAGAACAGCTACCACTTTAACTGAAAGTGGTGCCAAACTACCTTGTCTTACCTGTGGGTTTTCAACTTGTAATCCTCAATATCACTATGGGGCTTAAGTGGGAATAGTTAAACGACAGCTTGCTTTGTTAATATGGGTTTTCATATGGTCTGGGTTTGCTATAGATCAACTTATTCTTACCTTTGAACACTTGCAACCACGAAACATCTATGGTGACAAAGTAATGATAGAAAGAAATGGTGTGAAGTTTTTAATAGATAAAGACTTATCTTCTAATCAAAAAATCGAAAACCCACCTGTGAGCTGTGGAAAAAAAGATACATGGGAAAAAGATCTAACTTTTCAATTTGATTTCGAGACCTCTGAAATGAAAGTAGTATTTACAGGCAATGCAGAAGATCTTAAAGGTGTAAAAAGGCTCTCTCTTAAACAGAATCCCGTTTCTATATCATGGAAACAATCAGGCTTTGATTACTTAAATTACAGAACAATAAATTTTGAGCTAGACAATAACAATATAAAGATCCCAATTTCAATTTCTAGATCCAAATATGAGTCCCCTTATTTTGTTGAGTTCATCTTTGAAGCCTATACAGGTGGGGTTGGAAGAGATCTATTATGTTACAAGTCAAATGTGCTCTCTCTTAATAGCGCAAACTACACACACTATGTTCCACCAAAAGCATTTTTTATAGACGGTGTCTTATCTGATCCTCATATTAAATATCCAGTTATAGGTAAAGAGTTTCTGGACGAGTTACGATACATTGACGAGTTTATGGAAAAAAACTCTTATAATTATCTACATCCTACACTTCCACCAGTTGAAGAATCTACAGTGGCTTTACTTCATGCAGATAACGGGCACTTTCTAACAACTGAGTGGTTGGTATCAAAATCACTTTATATCGAGAAAATAACAAATGAAATTGTTATTGGTTTATATGGAGATGTACTACAAAGTGACTTAGAACACTTAGAAAGACTTCTTACTGCAATAAGAGTTGTAGCACCAACTGTAAAGATTTCATACTCAGAAAATGATAGGTATGTCACCCTTCCTATTCACTTTGCAAAATGTACAAAAGAGTTTTCAGACATGTTCAATGATTGCTATGACAATGCTGCTGGATACTTTCATCCCGATAGTGATCCTGAACATGGTTGGATCTGGGTTGATTCAAAACATGTAGGTGATTTTCGTTTAAGTATTCTTACCCATGAGTTAGGACATGCACTTGGCCTTAATCACAATTTTTGCCAATCAAGCGTGATGAGTTATTCAAAATTCTCTGACGACAATATATATTTTGAACACATTGACCTTATGATGCTTCATGCAATACATCACCCAGATCTTCAAGATATTGTGTGGAAAGGATTTATATCAACGAACGATTATGTAGATCAATTTGAACTTGATAGAGACAAAATAGAGGAGTACAAAGAAGATATTGCTACAACCTGTCATAAAAAACCCAGTGAATATGATTTTTTAATTGACTTGCAAACTAGGGGTTATTAATAAAATATGCACATTTGCTGACTAAAAAAGGGCTTTGACACTGTCAAAAATCCCAAAAGTCCGAAAACTATTTTTAGGACATCAAAAACCTTACATTACAAGTCTTTAAACCTTTGTTAGAAAAAATTTCACATCCAAAATCTAAATTTTCTACAATCATTCCAGCAACATAAAAGATCTTTATGTAACATAAAAAATAATGCTAAAAAAATGAAGAAATTAAAAATAACAATAATTATTCTCTCTCTAATTATGTCAGCATGTGGTGGATCTAACGAAGCAGAACAGGCGTCTACAGATTCTACAACTTCAACCTCTACAACTACAACGCTGGCAAACGAGCCTGACATTGGTGAAGTAGTAGATGAGGCTGCATTAGTAATACCTCCAATCTTATTAAAACCATTAATTGGTGCAACAGGGGTATTAACTGATGCCTCTGAGGATTGGGAGGTTCTGTCAGCTATTACTCCACTGGAGATGGGTGTGAAAATAAGAACAGGTGACGATGCTACCGCACAGATGTCGTTTGAAGACGGCTCATCACTGTTAATGGGAGGCAATTCAGTTATTAGTGTTAGAAGTTTTGACTATGATGAGGAAGCTCAATCAAGAGTACTAATCGTTGACTTAATTTCTGGAAGTGTTGCATATGATATTTTTAGTGATGGTTTAAGTGCCTCTTTAGCAAAAATAGTAACACCAACCTCAGAGCTTTCTGTTCACGGTACAGAAGGCGTGTTTGAATATGATGTTGCTACATTGTCAGCATCAAGCACTGTCTTAGAGGGTGGCGAGGAAAGTGATGATGCAGTATTTAGTGAGCTACTTCCAAGCGAAGAGGGTACGCCCGTACTTGTTGCAGTCTCTCAAACAGCTGGTACAGAACTAGGTAGTGGTACCACCGGAGGTTCGGGCTGGACAGAAGAGGATACTTCAACAGTTGCTTTGATTGTTGATGAGTTTGTTTCAAACATGGAAGGTGAGTGTAGTTACACCTGCAAAGCAGAGACACAGGAGAACTTGGCAGAGGGATCAGAGGATTTGACTGCGGATGTTGCAGCCAATGCTGTATTTACTGAAAATGATACGAAGAGAATGGATTTAGCCCAGACTCTTTTAGTTGCTGCAGGTGCACCAGAAGATATTACCGAATCAGTTGAAGTTTTAGCGGATGCAGTTGAAGAGGTAGCAGTACCACAAGAAGTTGTTGAAGAATTTATAAATGCAAACTGGCAAGAAGCCCCAGAAGACGGTGTCTTGCAAGAATTACCACCAACTTCAGAGTTCTTTGGTACTTTTGAAGACGCAGCATCAGTTCACAACAATGAAGCATTTGAAGATCTAGGGTTTGACCACAATGAAGGTAATAATTTCAGAGCACAACATGGGATGATGCAATTTATTTCAGCAGACACTAACGCTGTTAATGAACTGGCAAATACTGGTGATATGGCGTCTGCAATGGCATTAGCTGCATCAAATATGTTTGTGAATGCGGGAGAAGATCAATTTGTTGATGGAACATACTGTGCTGATAACCCCGAAGATCCTGAGTGTGCCGCTGGTGCACCACCTCCAGAATTTCTAGCACAAGCTTTTGCTGGAAACCACTTTGTTGAAGACATGGTTCAAGATATGGGATTTGAATACACTTTTACAGAGAACAGCATAAAACCTGGTTACTGTGATGAAGAACCATGGTTACCAGAATGTGCTGATGGACCACAGTATGTTGGAGATGCTTTTGAAGAGGGAGGTGCTTACTGTGAGGCAAATCCTGAGAACTGCGAAGAGGGAGGTGTCAAGCCAGGCAATAAATTTTTTGGTTCTCCTCCTAAAGTTGATTCTTTCTGTGCTGATAACCCTGAAGCTCCTGAATGTAGTGGTGGAAACACGCAAGCGGTTTATACATTTTTTCATGTCTACGATGAAGATGTTTTAGGTGATGAGTGGGAACCTGTTGATTGTAATGAATATCCAGATGACTCTATGTGTAGTGGTCAGGGAGATTTTTTCCATGAACACGTAGGAGACTCAAAAGGACTTGCATTAGATAGAGACGATATGTTTGATATTTATGGAGGTCCGCAGGAATTATCAGGACCACCTGAAGAATTCTGTGCTGATAATACTGAAGCACCTGAATGTGCTCCAGATTTTAAACCTGCTGATATTTACTCAGGTGGAGAATATGTAGCTCCAGCATATTGTGATGAAACACCAGATGCACCTGAGTGCGATTCTGGTTTTGGCCAAGGTGGAGGGCTGCAAGGCCCATTAACTGGAGGTTTGTTAGCGCAATATGCAGCTCCTGATCCAAACGCACGTGCAGGTGAAAAGCCAAATTTTTGTACAAAAGACCCTAACCATCCAGAATGTTTCAGAGATTATTATGGTGAGGATAATTTAGATACAGGGGAAGTTCTTGGAAATCTATTCAGTGATGATTCATATGTAGATCTAGCTCAACAAGGAGTTGTTTATAATGCGATCGATGGTGCCGGAGATTTAGCTGAAAATCGTTATGGAAATCATAATGATTATTTAGTAGTAGACTGCTCTTTGCCAGAAAATCAAACTGAGCCAGGCTGTTCTAATGATGGTAACCCAGGACAGCCAAATTTGTTTACTGGTGGTAATGACGGTGCACAACAATTTGAAGCATTTAATCCTGAAGATGTAGGTACCCTCTGCGAGGACAATCCTCAAGATCCATTATGTTTTGCTCAACAACCTGGAGGTAATGCTCCTATTCAAGGAGAAGCGTTTGGAAATCCTCCAGAAGGAAGGCCTCCAGCAGGAGATGATGAAGTTGGAGGATTCTGGGGCAATGCTGAAAAGGCAGAAGAGTTTCAAAATCAATCAGAAAATTATACAGAATTTGCGGGAAATTACTGTGATGAAAACCCTGATGACCCCTCTTGTTCAAGTGTAGCTCCACCACCTCCTCAGGATGGAATCATTCAGGATCAAGATTGTGATGATAATCCTTATGCACCTGGATGCCCGCAAAGTGGAGGTCAAGAAGGTCAGACACCTCCACCAGAAGGTGAAGGATACAATCCACCACCAGGAGGAGAAGATAATCAACCTGAAGGAGGAACACCACCTCCAGGTTCGCAAAATGAAGAAGATTGTGCAAACAATCCCTATGCACCTGGCTGTCAGCCTGAAAATGAAG
>CACLXG010000002.1 GCA_902610815.1 uncultured Candidatus Actinomarina sp. | reverse complement strand
TATTATAAAACCAAGTGAGACAAGAAAAATTATTATTGACTCATTTAAAGACTTAGTAAATAAAGTAGAGTTAGGAGATAAACATGGAAACATACCCCTCTAAAAATATTGCTATTACATGGGTACAAAAAGGCAGTATTGCGAGAAATTTATTCTTAGCCTTAGGTTTTGCAATATTAACTGCACTTAGTGCACAAATACGAATTGTTATTCCAATCTCGCCTGTTCCAATAACTGGCCAGACATTTGTTGTGCTTTTATCAGGATTAATTTTAGGTAGCACTTTTGGAGCAATCAGTATGTTGATGTATCTATTTATTGGTATGTCTGGTCTTCCATTTTTTTCAGCGGGAGTTGCTGGTCTTGCAATTTTAAAAAGCCCAACAATAGGATATATAATAGGATTTTTTCTAGCAGCCTACGTAATCGGTGCTTTTGCAGCAAAACCTATACTAGCTATTCTGCTTGGTTCATTAATTATTTATATTGCTGGCGTTTCTGGATTGATGATAATTTTAAATACTTCACTCTCGAATGCTCTTGCAATTGGGGTTGTTCCATTTTTGATAGGAGATGCTATTAAGTCTATTTTGGCAATGGGCTTGGCTTTTAAATTAAAATAAATATGACTCAAAAAAAAATCCTAATCGCAAACAGGGGTGAGATAGCTCTTCGAATTATTAGATCTGCCAAAGAAATGGATTTATATACTATTGCTGTTTATTCAGATGCAGATGAAGATGCTTTACATACTAAAAGAGCTGATGAATCTTATTATCTTGGAGGGTCTCTTCCTGCAGAAAGCTATAGAAATTTAAAAAAATTAGTCAAAGCCGCTGAAGAAACAAATGCAGACTTAGTTCACCCAGGATATGGCTTTCTCGCAGAGAATGCAGATTTTGCAAAAGCTATAGAAAAAAAAGGAATCACTTGGGTAGGACCTAAACCTGAAACCATTAAATCTATGGGTGACAAAATTGAATCAAGAAAATTAGTTTCAAAAATCGGACTTAATCCTGTACCAGGTCAGCTAAAGCCTTCAAGGTTTCAAAGAGACGCAATAAAGGATGCTGAAAGTTTTGGATATCCTGTTGCATTAAAAGCTGCGCATGGTGGTGGAGGAAAAGGATTAAGGATTGTTTATAACGAAAAAGAACTTCTTGAAAATTTTGATATTGTGAAGCGGGAAAGTGAAGCTTATTTTGGGTCTGATCAAATCTATGTTGAAAAATTTATAAAACCAGCAAGACACGTTGAAACTCAAATTCTTGCTGATAAGTATGGCAATATTTTGTATTTAGGTGAAAGAGATTGCTCTTTACAAAGAAGGAATCAAAAGTTAATTGAGGAAAGCCCCCCTGAATGGCTTTCTGAATATGGAAGAGAAAAATTAAAAGAGTTTACACTTAAAATCGCATCTAATTCAGATTATGTAAATGCTGGAACTGTAGAGTTCCTTGCTGATAGTGACGAAAACTTTTACTTCCTTGAAATGAATACTCGATTGCAAGTAGAGCATACAGTAACTGAAATGAGATATGGCCTTGACCTTGTAAAAGAACAAATAAAAATTGCACTAGGAAACTCCATTGAGGATTATGAGCTTGATCCTAGAGGACACAGTATAGAATTTAGAATTAATGCAGAAGACCCAAATAATAACTTTCTACCAACCCCCGGAACAATAACAGAGTATAGAGAGCCAACCGGTAATGGTGTGCGTATTGATGGGTGGGCAAGAACAGGTACTCAAATTACCCACTATTATGACAATCTTATTTCAAAACTAATTGTTTGGGGTGTTTCAAGGGAAGAGGCAAGGTCTAAAGGAATCAGGTGCCTTGAAGAATACATTATCGGAGGTATCCCTACAACTATAAACTTATTAATAGATATTTTAAAAACTAAAGAATTCGTCAATAGTCAGATACATGTAAAGTTTTTAGAGGAAAACTTTGAAATACGTGAGATCGAAGAAGATGAGGTTACCTCTGATAGACCAAGCAAGGTAAAAATATCATTAGACGACACAACTAACCCAACTCTTGCTCCACAACGTCCCAAAAAAGTAGGTATGGACCTTACGGGCAATATTAAAAATCCAGGAATAATTTTTGCAGAAATGCAAGGAACAATAATGGACACCATGACTAAACAAGGTAAAAAAATCAAGAAAGGTGACTCGTTATTTGTTCTTGAAGCAATGAAAATGGAAAATGTAATTACAGCTCCCATTGATGGTGTAATCAAAAAATTTAATATTGAAAAAGGTCAGCCCGTGAAAAAGGGAGATCTATTAATTGAGATTGAAGCTAAGTTCTAATGATTTACGGTATAGGTGTTGACCAAGTTGATCTAAATAGAGTAAGAAAACTTTTAAATAAGTCTCAATCAAAATTTGAAAAAAGATGCTTTACACAGAATGAAATTCTTTATGCAAATCGATTCAATGATCCTGCTAAAAGACTCGGTGCTAGGTTTGCTGCAAAAGAAGCAGTCATGAAATCTTTAGGTAAAGGTTGGCGACAGCTAGGTTGGAAAGATATCGAAATTAGTGGTGGAGGCAAGCCTGAAGTTCATCTATATGGAAAAGCAAAAGAACTAGCAAAAGAACTGAACATTGATACTGTTCACGTGTCTCTATCACACGAAGAAGATAGAGCAATAGCATTTACCATTTCAGAAATAGAAAAATGAACTGGGTAGCAATGTTTCCCGGACAGGGATCTCAACAAGCAGGCATGGGTGAGGAGTTACTTGATTTATATCCAGATCTTTTAATTGAGGAGTTTGAAGGAACTTTGGGTTGGTCTTTGAAAGAGACTATTTTACATAGTGATCAAAGCGAGATTACAAAAACAAATATTGCTCAGCCTTATATATTTGCAATTTCCTACTGTTACGGATTAGAAGCCTTTAAAAAACTAGGTATACCAAAAGTTGGTATAGGCCATTCACTTGGTGAATATACTGCGTTAGCACTTGCTGAGTTCATTAGTTATAGTGATGCTTTAAAAATTATTTCTGTGAGAGGTGATTCTATGCAGAAAGCTGTTGAAAACTCCAACTCAACCATGGCTGCCGTTTTAACATCAGACCTTAAACAAACTATAGATGCAGTTGAAACACTCAACAATCAAGGAATCTCAATCAATATATCTAACTTTAACGATGGATCCCAAATTGTCATTGGTGGATTGAAAGACGACATAGACTACTTAAAGTCAAACCCAGTTGATTTAAATGCAAAAAGAGTGATACCCCTTGATGTTGCTGGTGCTTTTCATTCAAAATTTGTTTCTCCTGCAAAACAAGTAGTTCAAAATATTATTGATGAAGTTGAGTTTTCAAAAGGTAAGTTTGATGTTTATATGAATGTAGATGCAAACAAAGCTGACCTTACAACAATAAAACAAAGACTTGTTGATCAAATTGACAATAGTGTGATGTTTTACGACCAAATTCTGAATATTGAAAATATTGTGAATCCGGAAAAGTGGTATCATATCGGACCTGGAAATGTAACTGCTGGGATGGTAAAAAAGTCTATATCTAGTAAGGGTATTGAAATTATTAATTCATTAGACTCTTTGAATACTATTTAAATAGGGAGATTTTGTGAAATCAACTATAACTGGTTGGGGCAAGTGTGCGCCAGACAACATAATGACAAATGATGATTTGGCTGTTTTTGTTGACACCTCAGATGAGTGGATACAACAGAGAACTGGAATTCAGGAAAGAAGATTTTGCCATGTTAACAATTCTGATATGGCAGCAGTAGCTGGACAACATGCAATTGCATGTGCGGGTTTAACACCAGAAGATATTGATGTAGTTATTCTTGCTACTTGTACTCCTGATAGCATTGTTCCTTCAGCAGCCGCTCATGTTCAAAGAAAATTAGGTGCAGTAAATGCCTCAGTTTATGACATCAATGCTGCATGTGCTGGTTTTGTCTATGCACTAGAACAGGGAAAAGCATTTGTTGAAAGCGGCTTATATAAAAGAGCATTGATCATTGGTTCTGAACATATTACATGGTTACTTGATTGGTCTGATAGAAACACTGCAGTACTTTTTGGAGATGGCGCAGGAGCAGTTGTTGTTGAAAAAAGTAACAAAGAAGAAGATGGTGAAATATATTCTTTTGTAAATGGATTAAGCTCTGACAAGTTAGATATATTAGAAGTTCCTAACTTTGGATCTGCAATGGATAGGTTTAGCAAAGATGAAGCCGCAAGAGTCAGATGGACATTTGACGGTCAAGAAATTTTTAAAGGTGGCATTAGAGCTATGGCAACCGCATCAGATGAGGTAATTACTAAGTCAGGACTTAAAAAGGAAGACATTGACCTTTTGATTCCACATCAAGCAAATTTGAGAATTGTTGAAGGGCTAGAAAAAATGCTGGGTCTTCCAAATGCAGTAACGATTAAAAAAGTTCATAAATATGGAAATACATCTGCGGCATCAATTCCTACTGCTCTAGTGGATGCTTTAGAAGAGGGTGAAATTAAAGGTGGTGAAGTAGCAATATTTACTGCTGTAGGCGCTGGTTTATCATGGGGTGCATGTGCTTTACGTCTAGGCGAAAGAACAACACCTATTAATACTTCTGATGCAAAGCTTCCAGATTTTGACGGAAAAGCGGTAGATACTATTAGGAAAGCTATCGAGTATCAAATACCTGACAAACTAGATCTTATATGAAAACAGCATTTGTTACTGGTGGATCTAGAGGAATAGGTAAATCAATAGCGCTAGATCTTGGTAATAAATTTCACGTTGTTGTTGGTTTTTCCGTTTCAAATGACAAAGCTGAAGAAGTTTCAGAAACAATAATTAGCAATGGTGGAAGCTCAAGCACTGTTCAGATTGATATTTCTGAATCTAATTCTGTAGATGAGGCATTTTCATTAATTGAAAAAGATTACACCTCTGTTGATGTACTTATAAACAATGCAGGCATTACAAAAGATAACATCCTTCCAAGAATGAAGGAAGATGAGTGGCTAGAGGTAATTCAAACTAATTTAACAGGAAGTTTCTATACATCGCAGAGAGCTATAAAACTTATGATGAAAAATAAATGGGGAAGAATTGTATTTATATCTTCTGTGGTGGGTATTTCTGGAAACCAAGGTCAAGCTAACTATGCTGCATCAAAAGCTGGATTAATTGGCTTATCAAAATCAATCAGTAAGGAAATGGGTTCTAGAAATATAACATCTAACGTTGTTGCTCCGGGTTATATAGAAACAGATATGACTTCCTTTCTTGATGATCAAAATAAGGAAAATATTATAGAGCAACTTTCAATTAAACGCATTGGTAAACCAGAAGATATTTCAAACGTAGTATCTTTTTTATGTAGTGATGAGTCAGAATATATAACAGGACAAGTTATACCAGTTGATGGTGGTTTAACTACCTAAATAGGGAGTAATTATGGAAACAAATGAAGTTTTTGAAAAAGTAAAAGGTCTTTTTGTAGAAGACTTAGGAATTGATGAGTCAAAAGTAACTATGGATGCAAAGCTAGAAGAAGATTTAGAAATTGACTCACTGGGTATAGTTGAAGTAGTAATGGCCTTTGAAGATGAGTTTGGGATAGAAATTGACGATGAAGAGCTCTCAGATGTTTCGACTGTTGGTCAAGCGGTTAACTTACTTCACTCTAAAATATAATTTATACCATGTCTATGAGACGTGTAGTAGTTACCGGTCTTGGGACAATTAATCCGCTAGGAAATAAAGTCTCTGATTCTTGGGAGAAGTTATTAAATGGAGTCTCTGGAATAGATCATATTAATTTGTTTGATACAGAAAACCTACCAGTTACATTTGCTGGAGAAGTAAAAAATTTTGATGCAAATGAATATATGGGTAAACAATATGCAAGAAAATTAGATAGATCTGCACATCTTTCAATTTTTGCCACAGAACAAGCACTTAAAGATGCTGGACTTGATACAGAGACAAGGCTTGGCTCAAATGTTGGAATAGTTTTTGGAACAGGTATTGGTGGTATAGCAGCAACTGAAGATGCTGTAAGGGTTTTTGACTCAAGAGGCCCTTCAAGAATTAACCCTCTTGCAATTACACAACTTATGCCCAACTCGAGTACTGGTCAGGTTGCCATAAAGTTTGGTATTGAGGGTCCTTCATTAACAATTACAACTGCCTGTGCAGCTTCTGCAAATGCAGTTGGGGAAGCAAAAAACTTAATCGAAAATGGAATAGTAGATATGGTTGTAGCAGGTGGAACTGAGTCTGGAACAACTCCAATGACAATTGCAGCTTTTTCCCAAATTAGAGCTCTTTCAACAAAAAATGATACACCTTCTGAAGCATGTAGTCCTTTTGATAAAAATCGTGATGGTTTCGTAATGGCAGAAGGGTCAACAGTTTTGATTATGGAAACTGAAGAATCTGCAAATAGCCGTGGTGCGAAAATTTACGGATACGTTGATGGTTATGGTGCAACAACTGACGCTCATCACATAACTGCACCAGCAGAGGGAGGTGCCGGAGCTTTAAGAGCTATGGAATTAGCATTAAAAGACGCTGGTATAGAAAAGAATAAAATTGAATACATAAATGCACATGGAACATCTACTCCAGCAAATGATAAAAATGAAACCCTTGCAATTAAAGAATTGTTTGTAGAGCATGCATATGATTTACAAATATCCTCTACGAAGTCTATGACAGGACATCTTTTAGGAGGTGCGGGTGCATTTGAATCTATGGTTTGTTTATTATCTTTAAAGAATAATAAAATACCACCAACAATAAATCTAAACACACCTGATGAAGAGTGTGATTTGAACTATACCCCAAACATTTCTGTAGACAAAGAAATAAGCTTTGCAATGTCAAATTCTTTTGGATTTGGCGGGCACAATGGTGTATTAGTATTTGGCAAATACTAACTCAATAAAATCATATTAGAATATTTAATATGAAAAAAGCTTTCATTATTTTTCTCATCTTATCATTCTGTGGGGGATCTAATGAGTTAACTCAGAATGAATCCACCTCAATTCAAGTAACTGAAAATACTAACAAAGATAATCCTCAGCAAAATATCAATACTGAATCTGAAGAAGATTTTGACTATGACACTTTATTAGAATTTACGGACTGTGTTAATAGTAAAGGATTAGAAATCTCTATTCCAATATTTGTACAAGATGAAGATAATAATGTTCAGGTTACATTTGAACTTGAAGGCGCTTCTGCTCTGGAAGAAATGCCTGATATGGACTTAAGAACAAATGCAATAATAGAATGTGAAAGTTTTATATTAGAAGCATCGAATAATCCTGAATCTATAGAAAATCTAATAAGATTCCTTTTTGAAGTTTTAATTATGCCATCACCTACGGGAGTTGATATGGGTGATAGACCTGTTGAAACAGCTCCACCTGAAGACACTTCACCTCAAAATCCAAATGAAGGTTCCGAAAATATTCAAAATTCTGAAGAATTAAATTGGTGGGATTCAGAATTAGTAAATTCTCAACTAGAACTATCTACAACTGAAGTATGTAACGAATATGGATGTATTACAGTAAAAACCAAAGCGGATAAATGGCCTGATGGATTAATTGAGGCAGAATATGGAATGACCCCAAGTGGGTACATTGGCTATATTGATAACAAAGTTATTCCAGATAATATAAACTTCAATTCTCTACCTCAGTTAGAAAAAGTTGCAAGGTGGGCTGCTCAATCAACTGTTACAGTTATTGCAGACAGATGTTTTGATACTATAAGTAACAGTATTATTTTAAGTACAAATCCTTATAGTGGATTTTTTATTTCAGCTGACTATGTCATGACTCACAGTAAAAATTTAGCGACTTTAAAAGAGAAAGAAGCAGCTGGTTTATATGGTGGTCCTAATGGTAACTATGGAGACCCTAATGGATATGGTGGTTTATATAATTGTAAAGAGTATCAAGAAAATTATAATTCGGATCCAGTAAACATTGAAGGGGGGCCAGAGTTTAGGGCTGAAACTGTTGAAGGAGAGGGAACCTTTGTTCAGTTATTTGATGAGACTTTTGGTGTAGGAAATATTGTTTACGATAATGACAATATTGCAATTATAAAATTAGAAAAATTTACTAGTGATGTTTTTACTCCGGTAAGTACTTGGGAAGATTGGTCCATAAAAAGTTCAGAAATTTTGCCACTTCCAATAAAGCCTACTGTTGAATTTAGTGATGAAAAAGTTGTAGCAATTCATCATCCAGAGATTTCAAATACTGGTGGTGGTTGGTTCACAACAGTTACAAATCTAGGAAAATGTAAAGGAAACAATAATAGAAGTCAATATTATGAAAATCCTTCTGTTTTTTGGCTTGATTTCTTTACAGATTTTGGAAGCTACGGGGGGCCGATTTTAAACAATGAAGGATATGTAATTGGTATGATTGCTGGGCAAGTTGGTAATACCAGTTGGATGTGCGGTGATGAAGTCGCAAGAAGTAGTGAACGAAATACCCTTGGTGTTTTATCCTCATTTATTGCAGATAGTACAAGTGTCACCGAAGTGATTGATTCGGCAATGCTTACTTCAGCAATTGATTCCTCTAAAAATTTAAACTCAGAATTAGTAACACCAACAAACCCTGATATAAAAGAAATTTATAAATGGCCAAAAAATGCATTCGTTCCTGTAAGTGTTCGATATGAGGACATTACTTATGATGAAAATTTTACAGAGTCTGGTTTTCCAATTGCTGAACTAAACAGCCCTGCTTTTGATGTTGCAAAACAAGCAACCTTAATGTTTGTTGCAGAAACAGGTTGTACAGCATGTAAAGAAGGTTCAACGGATGAAGACTTTTCGGTAACATGTCTGTGTACTGCATTTGCCGTAACAAACGATTTAATTGTAACAAACGACCACTGTGTTTCTGAACTTAGCTTAGGTGACAAAGCTACTTTTAAAACTTATTCTGGTCAGAATGTAGAAGCAACATTGATTGGTGCTTCAATGATAGATGGTAATTTTTATGCTAATGATGCTTGGTTAGAAACTTATCCATTTCGCCAAAAAGGAGAGGTTTTTGATTTTCAGGGAGGAGATGTTGCGTTATTTAGAACTAGTACAACAATGGATTTAACACCAATAAAAATTGGTGACTCAAGTAAGCTTAACCAATTTGATCCAGTTATTTCAGTCGGTCATCCAGGTGTGATGACAAGAACTGGTCCATTTGTAGTTACCGCTGGAAGCTTTGTTGGTAAAGCCGCATGGACGGACACAAAGCAATACTTCAACCTACCAGCTGAAAAAGGAGCAAGTGGCAGCGGTCTTTTCAACCTTAATGGAGAATTAGTAGGCCAGATTTGTTGTGGATCAAAAGGGTACATAAGTGAACAAGACTCCATACTTGTTACTAAGTATGGTTTAGTTGCAACTGAAATGGGAACAACAGATAAATATATTAGTGAGTACACAATTGTTGGATTCATACAATCACCAAGGCCTTATCTATTTTCTGAAGGCGTTCCAGTAGGAGAAGGTTATATTACTGACGGTGCTCCAAGTAATTATATAAAAGAGCTTATTGAGAAATGGGCTCCTGGCGAACTAGATTACTAAGGAAGAAGTTTAATTAATCTAAATCGTTCCTCATTTTTATGAAATTCGATAAACTCGCTATGGCTTAGCGTTGTTTGGTACTCACCAAATGGGGCTTCCATTTCTAAAACTAAAGGTACCCATCCATATTCTTTACCTTTAGGAGGTTTAACAATTTGTCCATTGTCTAATTCCACCAAGTGAAAGTTGTCAATAGAATTTGGAGTTGGAATAAATTCTTGATTATCTCCCCACTCTTTATGTATCTGTTCAATTCTTGATTGAATTAAATCTAAATATTCATCTGTATAAATTTCCGGATAGTCTTTTTTAAGATACATAAATGTTGGTTGATCCTTAAATCTGTACCAACGATACTTAACAATAGTCCCATCATCTAAAATTGATTCATAAATAGTTGGATCACAACCGTCGTTTGTGCAATCCCAACAAGAAAAATCAAAAGGATTTGAATCTAGTCCAAATACTTCATCCATATCATCTTTAATTTCGGAAATTATATCCTTATCTTGATTTGATTGAATATGAGGCATGTATGAAACTGTTCTTTCAATTGTATTCATTTCTAATTGAGTAAGTACATCTGGAACAACACTCTCATCAACTGGGATAAAACGATAACCTTGAAGATTGCTTTTTGAAGACGGAACTTCAACTTTATAGTATTGACTTAAATTACGATTTTCTGAATCTTTAACATCAGACCAATCCCAGAAAGTATTTGTTTCTCCATTTTCAGTTGCTCCTTTTAGGTAGGCGTTCCAACTAACTAATACATTATTTAAAGTATCATAATCTGGTGCTTCACTTATAAATAGGTCATTCATCTTTAGATCAGGTCTTTCTCTATCTTCATATCTATCTTCAGCAATCATAGGTTTAGAAAATTTATCAAAATTAGATTTTATCTTGTCTATTTCGACATCACCTTTGAAGAAATCAACAAAGTAGTTGTATAAACCAACATCATATGATCTTCCATCCAAAGTAAAATACTCTTTGTCGTTGATTGCTGGAAGAGCGGGAGGAAATATTTTTAAATACAAGTCCCCTTTATCGTCATATTCGATAAAAGCTGGTAACTCACCCATTTCAGATCCAATTGCAGCATAGGGTGTGGAAGTATAAGCTAGTGTATTTTTTTCTTGTGTCCAAAAAAGTCCACCCGTTTCATAGTTATAATCATCAACATCATCTACATACCAATTTTGATTTTTTATTTCTTTTAATATTTCCTTATCGTCTAATCTTCCACCTAAGAATTCAATTAATTTATCATATAATTCTTTGGATACTTGGTCTTCTCCATCTACTAACATTTCTAAGGCATTCCATCTATTTATTCTTCTATGCCAGAACTCTGGAACGTATGCCCACATAGGTCCACTGTATTGTTTACTATTTGCGATAAATGTCCATGTCAACTTTCCAATATCAGTTGTTGGTTCCTCGTTTCCTTGTCTCGTTTCACCACTAAAAATAGGAAGTGCAAACCATCCGTGACCAAAATATATTCCTCCATCATCAACATATTCTTCCTGATCCTCATCAAAACGAATACCAGCTGGTATGGGAATTACTTTATTAGTTAATTGCACACCACCATAACAATCACAAGGTACCCTTACCTCATAAAATCCCCATCCAAATAGTGAACTATGAGGGTTGTAAAACAATGGTGCACCGGATGCCATATAGGTTGGATATTTAGTGTGGCCATACTTATTATATACTCCTAAGCCTCCTTCAATACTTCCTCCTGCTGGCCCATATGGGTGGGATCCTGGTGCTTGTATCCATTGACCCCATAATCCCTGTTGTGACTCAGGTTTAATACTATAAAAAGGAAAAATTCTATCATAGAAAGATAAGCCATATATGTCACTTCGTTTTGACTCATCAGGCTCATCAGATTGAACAATGGTATCTCCTCCAATTCCTGTTTTAAGACTCCAGTCAGGGAGGCATTCTATTTGTCCAAATTGTTCTCCGTGTTCTCCGTTGTAATCAACAATATTTGGTCTGAAAAGACCTTTTTCAAAAATACCAAGTTTTTGTGGATAAAAATCAAGTTTTAAATCCTCTTCTAACGGGACATCTGCAAGAGGAGCTCCTTCGTAATATATATCTTTATATCTGCCTTCATAAAAACAATGCCGCTCAAGAAACTTACCTGGATTAAATTTTGGATCAGGATCATTTTTTACATAATACTTTGAAAATATTGGATCATTAAGGTCCACATATTCATCTTCATCCTCAATTTCTTCATAAACAGATTCATTATCTTCAATAATTTCTTCTTGTTTTTCAATAAGCTGGTTAAGTTCTAATTCTTCTTCAGGGGTTAAATCGCCTTTTTCTTCAAGCGCTACAATTTGCTGTTCTAATTCATCAATAGTATTTTCATTTCCACTTGAGCACGATGAAATAATGAGAGAGAAGATTAAGAGAATAACTTTTTTATTCATATATTTATTGTATCAATAAAGATTTATTTATGGATTAGGGGGTGGTTCACAATCAGGTTGATCTACAGGACATTCGAAAAATTGAACATTAAAATCTACACCAATCGATGCATATTTTTGTTTTAGAGCATTAAAGGTTGTTGCTTCAAATGCAGCTACCTCCCTTAAGTTATTAGCTGTTGATTCAAGTATGTTTGAAACATCTGAAAGTTTTTTTATCAATTTTCCATACTGTAGCTCAAGACCATTAGATTTATAATATTCAGCATCACAGTTTGAGGCAACTCTTAGCATTCCATTAAAAAATGCTCTGTCATGTATCTCTAACATTGCTAAATAATCAGCTGCAATCTTTAATTCAATGTAAACACCAAAGTATAAATCCATTGCTGCCTGTTCCATTAAATTAGCTTCATTTATAGAAGCATTTATTGCATCTTCACTTGTTTCAGAAATATTTGTCAGAAGTGTCTGAAGCTCTTCATTAATCCTGCTAAGTTCGTCAATATTTCGATAAAATTCCTGTTGTAATGGGTTATCAGATGGAGGTAGTACATCAGATTCTTCTTCTTGGGGTGGTGGTTTATCAGTAGACAAACTTTCAGATTCACTACCTAAAGATTCTGATTCTAACTGTAATTGAACTATCTGAGCTTCAATCTCGGTAATACTATTGTTTATGCTATCAACAGTTAATCCATTTGTAATACTTTCACGTTCTGCAATTACTCCTTCTAATGAGGATATCTCATCACGAGTAATGCTCAACTGTTGTTCCACTTCACTAGTGTCACTTTCTTCACTAGCTGTATCAATCAATCCTTCTAACTCTGCGGCGTAATCATTTAATGATTGTAATTGCTGTTTTAATGACTCAACCTCTAATACAGTTACTTGAATTGAATAAAGTTCATCTATTTGGTTGTACAATTCACTAACCTCTGTATTTATTTGCTCTAGTCTTTTATTTACCTGATCTATATCTTCCGTATTAGATGAATCAGATGGATTATTTGAGAGATTTTCAGAACTAATAGAATTACCAAGTTCTTTCATAAGCTCTTCATTTCGTTGTTCTAGAACTGTAATCCTCTCTTCTAATGCACTGACTTGATCCATACTCTGGTTTCCTGCATTTTGAATTGCTGCAATTGGCCCAAGATTCAAAGCTTCAACATCTACCATAAACTGCTGCGTACTTCCTACAGCAGATGCTGCTTGATCTCTAAATATTGCTAAACCGTTAACAAAATTGTCGACAATTTTATAAAATTCATTGAACTCAAATTCTGCTAAACACTTTCCAGTCTCTAATGCGTTTTTTTGTAAATTAAAAAATTGTTCCTGCGTACAGCTTGTATTAAAGTCTTGATTTATTTGATTAATTATTGACTCAACGGATACTTCACTAGGTGTTTGACCTTCTACAGCTTTATCTATGGAAGATTGTATTTGCTCCTGTGTAAGGTTTGTGCATTCTTCATTAGCATGTACCGGATTGACAATATTTATAGATATAATTAATAGAAAAATTATTACTTTCTTCATCATTCCAAATCATCCAAACAATCAGGCTTATTTTCTATTAATTCATCAAATTGACTTACTGAAGAAATAATATCGTTATAGGCAAAATTCTCTTTTAATTTCTCATTAAAAAGTACAGGCCAATCTAAAAATGAATCTAAATTTGCTGGAGAGGGAAGTGAGCCTGCCTCAACTGCAGAATAAGCCACATAAACGTTATTTAGTGCATCTTGTACGTCATCACAAGTATTTAAAATTTGAACACTATTTGTATTACTGCTTTCCTCAGTTGTTGAATTAGAAGAATCTGAAGAACACTGTACAAAAATAAAAAAGATTGTAAGTGGAATTAATTTTTTCAATTATATTAGAGCATCGATCCACCAATAGAGTGTACCCCTCCATCAGCATGAATTATTTCTCCAGTTACCATTTCAGAAAAATCTGAAAGTAAGAAATTAACTACTTTTGCTACAGGCTCCGGGTTTTTTGTATCCCAACCTAAAGGAGCCCTTTTATTCCACTCTTCATTCATTTCAGAAAAACCAGGGATGTTTTTTGCAGCAGTTGTAGCTAAAGGACCCGCAGCAACAGCATTAACTCTCACTCCATCTTTGCCCATATAATAACCCAGATACCTAACTATTGATTGTAAACTTGACTTTGCAACACCCTGCCAGTCATATCCTGGCCAAGCCTGAGAATTGTCAAAATCTAGAGCAACAATTGAAGATGGATTATTTAATAAAGGTTGAAAAGATGTTGCAAGTGTTTTTAAAGAAAATGCTGAAATCTCAAAACTTTTTACAGCATCTGATACACCTGTATTCAAAAAATTACCTCCCATTGCCTCAGTTGGTGAGAAAGCAATTGCGTGTAAGATTCCATCTAAATTACCAATCTCTTGCTTTACACTTTCTACTGCAGCATCAACTTCATCTTGATTTTCAATGTCCATTGAAAATACTTTGATATCCTCTGAAAGTCTTTTAACGGCTCTTTCAGTAATTCGGAGGCCTTTGCCAAAGCCTGTAGCAACAACTGTTGCTCCATTTTCTATTGCAATTTTTGCAGATGCATAAGCAATGCTCTTGTCTGTAAGAATTCCAGTAATAAGAATCTTTTTATCTTTTAAAATCATATTTTTCCTATAACTATTTGACCATATAAATAGTTAATACGTATCAGCAAATAAAACTATTTATTATTCTTCGGTTGTAAAACTACTGGAACCTTCTTCTTCTTTTTTTATAGAATTGCCTGTTACAATAGCAAGACTAATTTCAAGTAAGCCAAAAAGAAAAAATCCGTTAAAGTCAGTAAATACAGCAAAGGCTATCATTCCAAGCCCACCACTGTATCTTATTAGGTTCAACTGTTTTCCATTTTCGGCATTTCCTCCTAATAAGAAGAAAGCCATAGCGGCAAAATAAATTGGTATTCCTATAGATCTTATAATAAGTGCCTGATTGTCTGCCATGACAGCAGAAAAATCAAACAAAAATATTCTATAGGTAACTTCTGGCATAATAAAACCTACCAGTGTTAAGCCAAGGTATCCAATTGGGTCCAATCTATTAATTAATTTGTAATTCATAAAAGCAATTATATCTAAAAATAATTAACTTTTTTATATTTAATTAGATTGGACTATTTCAGCTTGAGCTTCAGCAAGTTTTGCTGTTGGAATTCTGAAAGGAGAGCACGAAATATAGTCAATTTCGATAGTATTAAAAAATTTTATTACCTGCCTCTTTTTTATCTTTATTAAGATTTAATGGAAACTCTTTATTTTCCATGGCATAAAATTAAAAATTTCCCCCCTCTATCCTTTAATTATATAGGGGGAAACTATATGTCTAAAAATGTCATGGTTGTTGGTACCGGTACTATTGGAGAACCTCTTATCGGCCTGCTAGCAGAACACAAAGATGCACTTGGTTTAGATAATGTTGTATTTTTTAAAAGAACTCCTCTTTCAGATGAAAAAGGGAAAGTTGAAGCTTTGCTTAGAAAAGGTGCAAAGATAGTTTCAACTTCAGATGCTTTATCAGATTTTAAACAATTAGGATTTGCAGATATTGAAGATGTAGAAAGTGTATATGAAGATGTAAATGTCATTATTGACTGTACTCCAAGTGGCAACGACAACTGGGAGAATATATATTCATCTCTTGATCAATCAAAAAGATTTATGGCTCAAGGATCTGAGCATGGATTTGGTCCATTTTTTGCTTGGGGTATAAATAATAATGTTCTTGAAAACGAGTCAAACAGATATCTCATTGCATCTTGTAATACGCATAATATTGCATCGATAGTGAAAACTTTTGCGTTAGACGAGAGTCGTGAACTTGTTGAAGGTCAATTTGTATGTTTGCGAAGAGCTAACGATGTCTCACAAAATGACTCATTTTCTCCATCGCCTACAATTACAAAACATTCAGATCAAGAATTTGGAACACATCATGCAAGAGATGTGCACGAACTATTTGCCCAAGAAGGAAAAGAATTGAAATTATTTTCCTCAGCGATAAAATTGCCAACACAATACATGCACACTTTATGGTTCACATTACATTTTACTGACGCAATACAGCATGAAGAGATAGTAGAAAATCTTTATAGCAGCGAGTTTTTAATGGCAACTGAGAAAATGTCATCAAACAAAGTATTTTCTTTTGGTAGAGATCACGGCTATCACGGAAGATTGTTATCTCATGGTATTGTTGCCGAGCAGTCACTCCATGTAAAAGATAATGTACTAACCGGATACTGCTTTACACCGCAAGATGGTAACGCTCTACTCTCATCTGTTGCAGGTACTGTTCAACATTACTACAAAGATAATTGGACAGAGAAAATGGAAACTTTCAATCGCTACATTTTCAAAAATATATAACTCTAGAATTCAATTATGGAAAAAGTTATTGCAGTTGCTGTACCAGGCTTATTTATAGTTGGGATTGTATGGCTAATCATTGCATCAAATAAAAGGATAAATAATGCCCTTTCAACTGCTTCGAAAACTTTAGGTTTTACTTATATACCCTCTAAAAACATATTCAGAAAGAAAAGAATATTCGGTGAACTAGAAGGATATAAATGTGAGGTTGAAGTATACACAAGAAGTCATGGACGTTCCTCAACTACATACGTCTCCTTCTTTGCGTTTTTTCCAGAGAGCTTTGATATGGGATTGAAGATTAATTGGCGAGGTGAGTTTGATGGAGATGATGAGTATCTGACAGACCTATTTGTAAAACGAAATGAAGAACTTATAGAGGCATCAAAGAAAAATCTAAGAAGATTAAGAGTAGAGGATGCATTTGTAAATTCAAGAAAAGTCTTATTTAGAAAATATTACAAAGCTGATGAGATTGTAAAGACAATGAGAGACGTACTTAACCTAGCAAAAGCAATTAAATAATTTAAACATACTTACACATCTAACAGATACATTACTCCTACGCCAAGACCTATAGCTAAAAGAGTAAGCACTGCAACTTTATATGTTTTAAGACTTTTCCAATCTACATTTTTAATATTGATTATTGTTGCAAATGCAGCAATTATTAGACCTATGTCGTAGAACTCTATAGGAGAACCTTAGCCTGTCTAAACTAATTCGAAGGATTTAATAATATTTTCTAAACCTTCTTTTGCATCTGCAAAAAGCATCTTTGCATTGTCATTAATAAATAATGGGTTTGCAATACCTGCATAACCAGGTGACATAGATCTTTTTATAACAATGACTTGTTTTGCTAGGTCAACATCAAGTATTGGCATGCCATAAATTGGAGAATCTTCGTCAGTTCTAGCCAATGGATTTACAACATCATTTGCTCCAAGAACAATTACAACATCTGTTGAAGAAAACTCAGAATTTATATCTTCTAATGTAAACATATCTTCATAGTCAATATCTACCTCAGCTAGGAGTACATTCATATGCCCAGGCATTCTTCCAGCAACTGGATGAATAGCAAACTTCACTTCAATATTTTTATCTTTTAACGTATTTGTTAACTCTTTAACTGCTGCCTGTGCTTGGGCTACTGCCATTCCGTATCCTGGAACAATAATTACAGATTCTGCATAGTTTAACAGAATTGCAACATCTTCTGGTGAAGTATTGTTTGGATCTTTTTCATATTCATTGTTAATAGTCGTAGTTCCAAAACCACCTTTAAGAACGTCGAGAAGTGTACGATTCATTGCAGCACACATGAGTAGTGTAAGAATTATTCCTGATGCGCCCACTAAGGCGCCAGCTACGATCAAAATAATACTATTTACAATAAACCCTGCTGACATTGCAGCAATTCCAGATAGTGAATTTAAGAATGCTATGACAACTGGCATATCTGCTCCACCAATGACGGCAACTCTTATAACTCCAGCAATTAATGCAACTAATATAATAAATTCAATTAATAGGTCATCCATTTCTAAAACTGCTGGAATTACTATGATCGTAGGTAAAAACACTGAAAATATATCTGCTAATTTTTTATTGAAGTCGTTTAATTTGCCACGCAGTTTCATTACTGCAACAAGGCTTCCCGAGAATGTAAATATTCCAATAACCATTGAAAAGATTGCTACGAAAACATCAGAAAGTGGTAAAGAATTACCGGAGAGCTCAACATATGCAATTGCACCGGAGGCTCCTCCACCAAAGCCATTAAACAAACCAACTAGTTCTGGCATTTGTGTCATCTGAACACGTTTTGATATTAAAACTCCAAGAAGTCCTGAAATAACAATTGTGATATAAAAAGCAGAATCGTATTTGGAAAAATCAAAATTAAATGCGCTAAAAACAGCTAATGCCATGGCCAACATAGCAAAAGTATTTGCTCTATGTGCCGTTGAAGGTCTTCCAAAGAGTTTCAAAGCAAAGATAAAGAGTACAGATGAGACAAGTAGTATTATTTCAATCATTTTTCTTAAACATTTCTAATATTCGACCAGTTACTGAAAACCCGCCAACAATATTGAGGGTTGCAAATGCTATTGCAATTAAAACAATAATTTTAAGCAATTGAGACTCTCCTACTTCTGGGTATATAAGAATTGCTGCAATCAATGTAATTCCAGAAATAGCATTGGAACCAGACATCAACGGAGTGTGTAATGTCTGTGGAATTTTAGATATAAGTTCATATCCAATAAAGCTTGCTAAAAACGTTATCAACAATGTAAGTAAGAACGTCGCTTCCATTATGAACTCATCTCCACAAAAATCTCATCCTCACTATTTTCTATATACAGTTCGATTAAATTTCTTACATTCTCTGAATACAGCTTTGTAGCTGCATGTTTTACAGTGTTTAAGATGTCTGTTTCACCAACTATCTTTACACCATTAATCTCAACAACTTTATCCACCTCTGTGCCTTCACAGTTTCCACCTGTACCAGCAGCTTGGTCAATAATTACAGAATTCTCTTTCATGTTTTCAACAGTTGACTTTTCAATCAAGACAGGTGCTTTCTTTCCTGGTATTTGAGCAAATGTCAAAACAATATCACTATCAATTACTTGTTTCTTTAATGCTTCTTGAATTTTCTGGTTCTCTTCTTCTGAGACTTCTTGTGCGTATACGCTATCTTGAGCTTCAGTACTTGCTTCAACAAATTTAGCACCTAAAGACTCCACTTGGTCCTTGGCCTCTTTTCTAATATCAAAAGCCCACACTCTAGCCCCAAGTCTTTTTGCAGTGGCAATTGCTTGAAGGCCTGCAACTCCTACTCCAAGAATTAATACTTTTGACGGCTGTATATTTCCTGCTGCAGTTGTCATCATTGGTACAACGTCTGATGTCTCTTTTGCTGCTCGTAAGACTGAGGCGTATCCAAGCAAGTTTGCCTGAGAAGAAAGTGCGTCTAGGTTTTGAGCTCTTGAGATCCTAGGAAGTTTAAAAAAACTTAGTACTTTTAGATCAGGTCTTAAACTTTTTATCTCTTCGATCTTATCAAAATCAAATATACCAATAAGAACTGCTCCTTCTTTAAGTTCCTTTATTGTTTTATCCTGAATATTTTCTACACAGGCAACAATGTCTAAATCACTTAAGTTAGATATAGTTTTTACATTGTCTAGGGAAGAATCTGCATAATTTAGATAATCAAATATATTTTTCTCCAAATGAACATCGAATGAATATTTCTCAATAGATTCAGGGTGTATTGGGGCCCTGTATCCATCAACATCTGTTAAAAATCCTATTTTCATACTTTCCTAGTTTAAATATGCTGGCAACTTACTAAGAATTAAATAAAATACATACATGAATATTGCTGTCTTTAGTGATAAGTTTTCTGGGACGTTAAGCGCCATAGAAGTGCTTAATATTGTTCAAAGTAAGTTTTTGGATTCAAATATTAATGCAGACTTTTTCAGCGTTACTGATGGTGGTCAAGAAAGTACAGAAATTTTTAAAAGTCACAATTTTCAAACTCATGAAAGTTTTGAAGCTTTGAATTGTGATAATTCTCTCTCAGTAGTTGAATCATTAAACATAAATGGGAGTGTTTTTTTTGAATCAGCTAAATTAATTGGTGTTGATTCAGAAAATGAATCCATGTCGATAAATACAGGGTGTTTGCTTGAGGCAGTTAAAAAAACAGAAGTTCTTGGAACAGGTGGCTCAAAAACTATTGATTTTGGAGTAGGACTCTTAAGTAAGTTGGGTATGGAATTCATCTCTAATGGTGAAACTATAGTAAATCCTGTTCCCAAAGACTTTTCTTATATAGATCAAATTAAAGCAACAAATTTTAAATCTAATTTAGAAAATAGAATTTTAAGTGATACCAATATTTCTTTGCTTGGTGAGAATTCAGCTTTTGATGTTTTTGGACCTCAAAAAGGTTTATCTGAGAAAGATATTGAGAAACACAAATTAGAGGCTGAGAGATTGATAACGCTAATTGATAAAGAGCTTATTTTAGGTTTAAATCCAACTGAAATTAACTCAGGAGCAGCTGGTGGTTTAACATTTACATTAAATCAAATTCTTGGCTGTGAAATTGAAAACGGTGCAAAATACTTTTTAAAGGAAACAAATTTAATTAATCAATTAGGAAATTATGACATTGGTATCTTTTGTGAAGGAAAATTTGATGAATCATCATTAGAAGGAAAAATAATTGGAGAGTTGTTGAAAAATTTTAAAGGACGTAGGTATTTTTTGGGTGGGCAGTATACAGCAAAAAATGAAGATATTTTTACAAGCTATTTCCAATGTGGTCCTGAAGGTGTCAGTGATCCAAAAAGCTCATTAGAGATTGCTTCAAATGGATTAATTAAAGAAATACAAAAGCATTAATATCTCATTATGACAATTCCTTCGCCATGTATAAGTGTTTGTGTAACAGATCCTGGTAGTGACTTATGTTACGGATGTGCAAGGACCACGCCTGAAATAGCTAAGTGGTCAAAATTTACAGATGAAGAGAAAAAACAAGTAATTGAAATAAGCAGATCAAGAATGTCAGGTTGGCAGTTAGAGGCTTTTGATAAGGCCTATAAAGAAATTTTAGAAACTGGTTCCAGTCCAATAAAAAAGCAAAAGCTACAAAACAAACCAGACTAGTTATCTTCTAAAATTTTTTGAGCCTTTGTTCTAACAACTTTTCTTTCATCATTTTTCAATCTCTTAGCAACTTCTATCAGCTTTAATTTAAGAGACTTGTCTGACTTTGAAAGCTTTTCTAGAAGCTTCATGCCTTGAGCAAGAATCATCCAATCGCTACTGTTTTTTGTCCAGTTCAAAACAATTGTTTTAATTTTACTTACTTCCTTTTCTTCAAAATGATTTAGAAAATCAAAATAAATAGTTATGAGTCCTAGTTTTACAACATTATGTTTTGAATTAGAAAATTGATTTAAAAATCTATCTTTATTTTTTAAAAAAACTTTTTTGTCGTCTTTGATAATTCTCTTTACTCCATTCATTGCCCTCATTGCAACAAGTGAATTTTCGGAATAAAGGCATTGAAATAAATGCTCTACTTTTTTAGGATTTTTTTTAATAAAATCTACAACTTTTAAAGTTTCTCCAAGAGAATTTTGCTTACCTTTGCTTAGCTCAAGCTCGAAGTTCATTTTTCTTTTTTTTGTATAACTCTGTAGTAAACAAGAAATGCTGCAAAAGCTAAGAAAGCTAATATATTTGTTAAATTAAAGGGATCTGGCATATCAGCCCAAACACCTGTTCCAAATGCTAAAAACCAAGTTATAACTGCAAGTAGAGGCCAGTTAATTTTCATAAAGGTAGCCTATCATGAATTTTTGCTCACCAATGGAATGCTTGCAAGTAGATCAGTTGGAATGTCATCTACTGACCCTTCATAATTACCATATGAACTTAAAAATTCTTCCTGAACTCCTTCATCAGGAAAAATGACATCAAAAATATTTGGATGATTAACAACATTTGGTGCTCCACCACCTCTGTACTGTTCTGCTGATGGATTAATTTCTCTAATCCTTGAACCATTAGGTCCATAGCCATCTTGAGACATCATAATTACTCCATAGTGCCATTCTTCAGGATTTCCACCACCAAGCTGGTTTTCAATATCAAGTTTTACAACTATCACACCTTTGTCTGGTACAACAACAATATCAAATTGATTAGTCACTAATTCTGACTCTCCACTTGGTAGTGCCTTCCAAATCTGAGGCTCCCATCCCTCTATTACAATATGGTATTCCCAGCCAGAATCATCTGGCATTTTTGCAAATCTATAATTACCTAACTGTTTAACTCCGGTATTAGAACCAAAATCTTTGTCAATATACACATCAATAGTTTGAACAGAGAGACTCCTTGGAGATCCCCATGGATTTTTCACAGCACTTAAAATATCAAAATTCATGATAAGGCTTCCATCTGCAATACCTGTTGAGAAACCTTCAAAGTCATAACTTCCAGGTATGAATACTCCATCAGCTGGATAAGTATATGAACCCTCTCCATGATCATCTTTAATTGGATCTTTTATATCTAGAAATAGTTCTACATTTGAAACTTCGGGAACAAATAATGCCAAAGGCCTAGATGGCTGAACGTAGGTATCAAAAGAATCTGAATAGAGTCGAAGTTTAATCTTGTCTCCGAAACTCAGTGAACCTAATTCACCAAGTGGAATTTTTAGATAAAGTTCATTTCCAAAAGCAGAAACCTCAGTAGTTTCTTGAGTTAAGCAGTTTGTAGAGAAGGTTTCCTCCTTGACACTTCCCTCGTTAGGTAAATCTCTTTTTGTACACGTAAAGTATGAACCATTTTTAAGTTTTTCACCATTATGAAATACTGCTTGAGTGGTTTCAATGCCTAAAAATTCTTGATTTGAAACTTCGCCATCTTTAAATGGAACCGAAGACCTTCTGATCTTTGTTCTAGATGGGCTTTCTAAATAAATATCTAGATCCGTGTTTTGCCAAGGGTTAGCTTCCTGCATAGCCGAGGATGATTTTTGTATAGAAATATATAAATGTTCATCTGAGAATCTATATTGTATTTTTGAAATCTTATCTGAAGTTTCTATTGTCCCAGCATCACTCCATATATTTGTATTTGTAGTCCCGTTAAGAAGCAAAGCTTGATTTGTATTCAAAATTGAATCTGATTGCTTATCAAATAATTGAGCAGCAGGAGAGATAATAGGAATATCTAAATAAGCTGGAGGTTCTTGATCTAGTGATGTGAATACATTTTTTAGAAGATTTCTAAATGCAGAACCAAAGTAATCATCATTTCCACTTGATTGGTCACTTCCATACCACCAGAACCAATCGGAACCTTCTGCTAACAACATATAATCAAATGCTTTATCTAGCTGTTCTACTGTATATTCACCAGATGCATTTGATCTATCGTAGAAAGCTCTTGTTTTTTGTAGATAGTCCCATGCGTAGGTCTCTTCTGTCTCACCAATCCATGTAGCAAAATTTGGTTGAAACCAAGATGCGGGAAATACTTTATCTAATTTATCAATTTGGGGTCCATATTTTTCAATATACTCTGTTGGAGTTGTTGTTTTAAGCCAATCTGTTGTAGTTAGAGTTTCATACATTAGGCTTAAAAAATCTATACCATCATTTTGATAATGCTCCCATGCATTTTCGCCATCTAAAACAATGGAGACGACAAGTGGTCTATCCATTGTTGTACTAACTTCTCTAGCAGCTTCAAGTGCTTTCATCATGTCTGCTACTGCCATCTCTGGGGACATACCGCTATAAGTAAATCCAACCTGATCAGAAATAGATAAGTCTCTGAAGAAAATAGCTACATCATCCTGTCTGTTTAGTTGGCCATACCATGGGGTATAAAGTACTTCAGGATTAGTGACGATGCCTTTTGTATTTCTTTTAAAAGTTGGAATATCTAAAGACTTGGATAGTACATGTTCACCTGTCGCAATCCACTTTACCCCTTCTTTAGCAAACATACCCAAAACTTCCTGTGATACCGCACCTTCTGCTGGCCACATTCCAGTTGGTCTTTGGCCTAAAAGTTCTTCGGCTAAGTCTAAGCCTTTCTCTACTTGAATTGCAGCGTCATTAGGTTTACTAAATCTATTTGGAGGTAGTTCAGCTCCAATGTCACCAACTGCTGCTAAGTTTGTATCAAAAATTAAAGGAAGAATTGGGTGTGCATATGGAGTAGTAGTTATTTCAATTTGACCAGTTTTCCACAGCTCAGCATGTGTTGGAATCACCTTGTCAATTAATTTTGAATGCTCATTCAAAAGAACAACTTTATCCTCCTCGGAATAATTTTTACCTTTATTGACTAATCCTTTTAAAGGTTCCTGAGCTAAATATTTTGGATCTGTCCAAGCTAAATTAAACATAATTTGTAAATCGCGAAAATCTTGTGCTGACCAAGAAGACCAATTTTGATTTTTGTTCCTAAGTTCGACATATCTTGGAAATCTTGCAATAACTTTTGGATTTGTATCAAAAAACCTCGAAACAATAAAAGCTTTATCATCATCAGATAATTTATCAGCATCAATCTCTGTATAAAACCAATACAAATCCTTTGCGCCATTCGAAAAATCCTCAAGCTGCCTGAGAAGCACCGGAGTTAAGTTGAAAGTAGCTTTTAAGTCTGGATAGTCAGCAACTAACTCCACCATATCAAGATAGTCTTTAGTTGCATGAACCCTTACCCATGGCCTGGTGTAATAACCTTCATCATTTTTTGTGTAAAAAGGTTGATGTTGATGCCACATTAACATTACATATAGCTCTGGTTCATTTTCTGTAATTTCTTCTGTTGGTTGGGAAGTAGTTTTAGTTATTTCATTTAATTCATCAACTGAAGACGCATCACCACAAAAGATAAAAAATATTAAAAATAAAACAATGAATTTTTTCATCTAGATTATTTTAAAGGTTCAAGTCTAGCTGTAAAGTGTCTTAGTAATTTTGGTTGCTCAAGGATCTTATATCCTTTTAACTTATCTTTTTTCTCAGCTAACTTTTCTAATACTTCAGCAACATAATCAAAATGACTTTGTGTGTATGTCCTTCTTGGAGCTGCAAGTCGAACAAGTTCATGTGTTGCCGGTGTATCGGGTTCCCCATTTTCATTTGCAACACCAAAGGCAAGCGTTCCCAATTCGACAGCTCTCACACCACCAATTAAGTAGATTTCACAGGCAACCGAGTGACCAGGGTATTCATGAGGTGGAATGTCTGGTAAAAAAGTTTTTGCATCAATATACAACGCATGACCGCCTGCAGGTTGAACAACAGGTATATCATAACTCAATGCTTTTTCAGCTAAATAGGAAATTGATCTCGCACGATATTCTAAGTAGTTCTTATCAGTTATTTCTTTAAGACCTTGTGCTAAAGCATCTAAATCTCTACCTGCTAATCCCCCATATGTCGGAAACCCCTCAGTAAGAATCAGTAAATTTCTTGCAGCTTCAGCCAAAGAATCATCATTTAACGCAAGCACTCCACCAATATTGCCGAATCCGTCTTTTTTCAAACTAATTGTACAACCATCAGCAAGACGGAAAGCTTCTTTTGCTATTTCTCTTATCTCAACATCTTTATATTCTTCTTCTCGTTGTGAGACAAACCAAGCATTTTCAGCAAATCTACATGCATCTAATAAAAACATCTTGTTATATTTTGTACAAAGCTCTTTAACTTTTTTTAAGTTATCCATTGAGACAGGTTGGCCACCACCTGTGTTGTTTGTAATTGTCATCAGTACAAATGGAATTTTGTTACTTTCAGGTCCCTTTAAAAGTCCTTCTAATTTCTCTAAATCAACATTCCCTTTAAAGGGTGCGGGAGATAAAAGTTCTAAGCCCTCCTCACAAAGAAGATCTATAGGATTTGACTGTGCAAATTCAAAGTTCGCTCTTGTAGTATCAAAGTGGCTATTGCTTGGAATGATGTCGCCTTCCTTAACGCTAATTGTTGCAAGAATTTTTTCACTTGCTCTACCTTGATGTGTTGGAATAATGTGTTTGTACCCAGTAAGATCAGAAAGCACTTTATGAAATCTCTGCCATGAATGCGACCCTGCATAAGATTCGTCTCCACGCATTATTGCTGCCCACTGCTCTGATGACATCGACCCAGTACCCGAATCAGTGAGTAAGTCTATGGTTACCTCTTGAGACTTTAACCCAAAAACATTCCAATGTTCTCTCTCAAGGAATTCTCTTCTCTCCTGTTCAGTTGTAATAGGTAGAGATTCAACAGATTTTATCTTAAAAGGTTCAATGATTGTTTTAAACTCCATACACAAATTGTAACTAATCATTTTTCAGATATCATAATGTCTATGGTGGAAATTCATAATTCTGTTGCAAAAGTCTATGAAGAAAATAAAGATACGCTTGAAATATTTGAGTGCTTAGATGAATTTTCTGATACTCAAAACTTTTGTGATCATTATGGTTTTGATATTGAAGATTCCTGTAATGCAATTTTAATTAAAGCAAAGAAGCCGGAAGAGTTTTACGCCATGTTTTGTGTTTTAGGTGCAAACAGATTAGATGTAAACCATAAGGCTAAAGAGGCTATGGGGGCAAAAAGAGTTAGTTTTGCTTCAAGAGAAGAAGCTGAAACTGTAACTGGTCAAATTTATGGGGGAATTAGTCCGTTGGGATTACCTGAAAATATTAGGGTTTATATGGATAAAAATGTAACTGATAGAGAAAAACTCTTTATTGGAGCAGGAAATAGAGTCTCTAAATTTTTTCTTTCGCCAGAAACTTTAATTGATTTATCTAGCGCTAAAGTTCTGGATTTAACCTAAACCAGTCCGACATAAACTAGCAGCTTGAGGAAGTAAAGCTTTACCATTAAACCCAGGGAGCCTGCCACCTTGAAGATAGGTTTTTAAACTTCCTTTTATATTTTCAAATTCGTCTGGATCTATCTTTTGTGGTTCGAGCAACACTTGGAGATTATCTGGTAAACGTTCCTCTAAAAACTCTCTTTGAACACTATCTAGTTCTTCAACATACTCTGATAGAAGATTTAGAGTTATTTCATAACTATCAATTACTTCTATACAATTTTCATATTCTATTTTAGATAGTGGGCTGGTGTCTACCTGGTAGTCTGCCCTGTATTGAAAAAACAAAATAAGAATTACAAAAATTAACAATGTATATAGTAAAAATTTAAATGGCAATAAAACAATTTTTTTCACAGGCCAAATTACAAATTTAAAAAGTCTTTTAATCATGTTGTTTTTAGTTTAACGCTATTACAAGACACTGACATGCACCGCCAGATTTCAGAAACTCAGACACATTGGCTACCTCAGCATTGAGACCAAGTCCCTCCACAGTTTTAATTGCATCAATATCTTCTGAAGGAAATATTACTGTGTTATTTATTACAACTGCATTACAAGCCAACTGGTTTGCATCGTGCTCTGAGACAGGAATAAGATTAAATAAACTTTCAAATGCACTTAATGATTGGTCTTTAAATGCCTCTGGATAAAAAATGGCATCTCCAGTAGGAAATTGTTGAAAACAAGTATCTAGATGATAAAACTTTTCTTGAGCTAGCTCAGTAATGATTGGTTCTAGTTGAAATTCTTCTGCTATAAAAAGCAGAGCTTCTTTGTCACTTCGAATGCCGTATGACCCAACTAAATAATCGCCATAAACAAAAGCATCGCCTCTCCCCTCGAATTTAAATTCTGAAGGTATTCGTCCAACACTATAGCCATTATTGCTAAACCAGTTCATATATAAATCTTCTTCACCGCGTCTTTCTTCATATTTGAAATTAGCGATGAGAACATTTTTATCATTTATTATTCCCGAATTTGCTGTAAATACAAGATCCGGATATTCCTCAGATGGAGGTACTACTTTTACTTCTGCTTCTGCTTTTTCAATTGTAGATTTTAAATTATTCCACTGATCTTTTGCCAAATCTAAATCAACAGTTACTCCTGCAACCATCCATGGATTAATGGCGTACTCAACTTTAAAATAATCGGGAGAACTCATGAGAACTTGTTTTTGACTCATACTGATATTTTACATTTTTATACATTAAATGTATATTCCTAGATATGAAAGATTATTTATTTTCCCCGATTAATAGTGACTTTGTTACGCAATGCCATGAATTAAACGAGAAAAATGTTCCTAACGTTGGCACAAAATCCTTAGATGGATTTATTAATCTCGTAGAAAACTCTGATTACAACGAATGCATACTGAAAAACAATGAAGTTGTGGGATATGTTGTTTGTTTTCATGACAATGAAAACACTAATAACTATATGCGTGAGATAAAACATAAAAACTTTAACGAGATTGAAAAAAGAGTAAGTAATTTTTTATATATTGATAGAGTTGCAGTTGATAATGAACATAGAAAAAATAAACTTGGCACATCTCTTTATGAAAATACTCTTAATTTTGCGAAAGATAATTTTATCAAACATTTAACTGCTGAGATAAATCTTCTTCCTTCTATAAACGAGGCTTCATTCAAATTCCACAAGTCTTTTGGCTTTAATGAAATACAAACTGTAAAATATTCTGAAGATTATGAGGTCTCATTACAAAAGCTCATAATAAATAGTTAGAATAAATCTATGCAATTTGATTTACCTAGACGTCAAAGAAAAAGTTTTGAAGTTATTACAAAAACTGCCTTATCAAATAAATTAAATAAAGAACAAGCAATAGAGGTTTTCAATAAGATAAAAAAAGAATATGAAAACTCACCTAATACTTTTGGGTCTTCTTCAGGAAAAAAGGAATCTGTAATGGAATTATTGGTTATTGTGGGTAATCAAATTGCAGGTGAATATAAAGATTGTGAAGTTTCAATTAAACAAGGTGTTCCAGAAATTAATAAAATTAAATCTTAATATTGCAGCTTCAATCACTAACTATCGAATTTATTCTTCTCCAAATTAGTGTCGCTTTTAGTCCAGGTCTAATTATTGCTTTGGTTGTTAATGAAGCAGTACAAAAAGGAAGAAAAAATTCTCTTCAAGTTGCTTATGGTGCAGCAACTGGTGCTATCGGAATAACCTTAATCACTGCTGCAGTCATTACTTACATCTTTTCATTAATTCCTGAGATACTCACTTTTATCTACATTTTTGGAATAATTTATATTGTTTATAAAG
Organism: uncultured Candidatus Actinomarina sp.; assembly: GCA_902610815.1. Classification (GTDB taxonomy): domain Bacteria; phylum Actinomycetota; class Acidimicrobiia; order Actinomarinales; family Actinomarinaceae; genus Actinomarina. Next base: position 126,436 of record CACLXG010000002.1, on the reverse strand, counting down.
GAATCAAAACCATACAAGACAAAGGAGATAGTACTGAAGTCCTTGGCTCAGCATCTTTTATGTCAGGATTTAAGATTAACCTCGCTAATCCAAAGATGTGGGTTTTCTATTTGTCTGTACTGCCTTTATTTATAACAGATGAATCTAATATTTTTTCTTCCCTTATTTATCTTGGAATTGTGACAATATTTATTAATCTTTTTGCCGATATCTCATATGCTTTGCTGAGTAGTTATTTGTTAAATAATTCTTCTACAAAAATAAAAAGATACATAAACATATTCAGTGGTGTCTGTTTAATTGGTATTGGTATCTATTTATTCTTCAGTAGATTTATCTGAATCGTCAGAAGTTTTAGCTGAATCATCAGATTTCTCATCCTTAAAGAGTTCAGAAATTGCACCAATGCTTCCAAGAGTTGCTGATAAATCTGCTGGTAAGAAAATCTTCGTAGCATTACCATCAGCAACTTTCTCTAGTGACTCAAGATACTTAATTGCAATTAGATCATTTGTTGGGTCACCTTTGTGTATTGCAGCAAAAACTTTTTCTATTGCTTCAGCTTCACCTTCAGCAATTGCAATTTTTTCATATTTTTGTGCATCAGCAACTTCCTTAAGAGCTTCTGCTTCACCAACTGCATCCAAAACTTGAGATTCTTTTCTACCCTCTGCTGTAAGAATTGCTGCTCTCTTTTCACCTTCAGCTTCTGTTACTACAGCTCTTCTATCTCTTTCAGCTTTCATAACTTTGTTCATAGCGTCTTGAACATCTTGTGGTGGATCAATTCTTTGAATTTCAACTCTGACTACTCTTGTTCCCCATTTGTCAGTTGCTTCATCGAGTATAAGCTTTAACTGAGTGTTTATAGTCTCTCTTGATGTTAATGCAGCATCTAATTCTAGGTCACCAACTACGTTTCTTAAGTTTGTTTGTGCCAATTTTGTAGCAGCTTGAATAAAGTCTCCAACGTTATATACAAGCTTTTTTGGATCGGTTGGTTCATAATAAATGATTGCGTCAACTGTGATAGTTACGTTATCTTTGGTAATAACTTCCTGCGGAGGAACATCAATAACTTGTTCTCTCATGTCCACAATGATTATTCTCTCTAAACCAGGTATAACGATATTTAGACCAGATTTTGCCTCTCTATGAAACTTACCTAATCTTTCAACAAGCCCTGTCTCGAAAGGTCTGATAATTCTAAATATTCTAAATAAAACAACTCCAAGTAGTGCAATTATTACTACCCATCTAACTATTCCAAATATAATTTCCATAATTTAAGTTTAACCTTCCTTCGTTTGTACCTCTAATTTTGTTCCGTTTACACTTATGACTTTTACCTCTGATCCTGCTGGAATTCTCTTATCTATTGAAACTACTTGCCAGTCGTCTCCGTAAACATGTTGTAGTGTCGAATCATACATATCTAACTCATCTGTTGTAACAAAAGTCATACCTATATACTTATTTGCACCCTCGGTAAAACTAGTACTTGTTTTCTTGTCTTTGTTTCTAGGTCCAAAAACTTTTACAGATAAATATACACCTACAAGGCTAAACACTATAAATGTAGACAATTGAATATTTTGGCTTTCTGTAAATAAAGATGCTATCCCAGCAAAAAAAGAACCAACGGCAAAAGGGAGTATGAAAAAAGTTGGTACTAAAAGTTCTGCTAATAAAAGTACTGCGGCTGCAATAAACCAAATTTGTGTCATAAAGACAATCTAATTATCTTGATCTTCCTTTTCAAGCTGTTCTTGCTCAAACCTGTTAAGAGCTAATAAAAACATAACAAAAAGAATTCCAGAGCCAATTAAGAAAGTTAATGGAATAATTCTTATTTCAAATGCATTCAAACCATCAATATTTGCAGGTGCTGGACCTCGTGGTGCATAAAGGATAAAGAAAATTGAATTGATTACTCCCCAGCCAAATATTGCAGCTCCAGTAATCAAAAAACCTAATCTCTTTCCAACATTTGTTGCATTAAGCAAAAATGTGGATCCAGCAAATGTGATCAAAGATCCTATAAACATAATGATTCCTGTAACTAATAAGTTAGAAGATAGAAGTGATCTCATTATTTCACGCATCAGGTTCCATTCCTCTCAAATAGTCGATAATTAATTCTATATCTGCTTGAGGAAGAACAGCACCAAAACCTGGCATTTTTCCTCCACCTACACCATTAACACCATATGCTTTTCCATTTACAGATCCTTTAATAATAAAATCAATAAAATCTTCCCTTTGTTTAAACTGAATATTTACTCTTCCTGCTCTTAGCGCAGGTCCTAAGCCACCTGAAGCAATCTCTTTTGTATAAGCTACACCTGCTGAATATCCTGCAGTGTGACACCTTGCACAGTATGCATTAAATAGTCCCACTGCTCTTTTAGCTTTATCTATATCCCCTTCAAATGTCGAATCAGCAATTTCTTCAAATGAAACTTCCCATAGCTTTTCTTCAAGTGCTTTTTCAAGAAATGCTAATCCTGTTTCAGCCTCTTTGATAAATTTATCATATCCTTCTGCAACAATTGTTATGTTAATTAATTCAGATTCGAGTTGTGATAGATAACCACTGGCAACAGATTTATCTTTTCTTCCTGGAATAGATTCTTCATTGTCTGGGTCTAAATTTAATATAGAAGTACCTAAAACTTCTGATACGGAACTGCTGTAAGATGACAACTCTGTTTCAGTGGAGTCACTTAAACCATCCTCATCTGTATCAATTCCACCTTCTTTCGAAAGTAATGCTGAGACATCTTCAACTGCTTTTTGAACAACAGGTAATTTTCCTGGTGCGTCTATTACGCTTTGTATTAATTCTTTTTGCCTTGCTATCTCATTCTCAACTAATAGCTCAGATGTATCGAGTCTCGACAATGAGCTGTTGATATTCATTTCAATAGTTTGAAGCTCCTCCGATTGTGATATTTGAAAGTGATGCATGTACTCAATTAAGTCATCTAATTGTCCATCATTCATTGGACCACCACCTTCTAATCCCCAAGCAGGCATAGGTGAGTTTGCACGCCCATAAATTAACCAATAACGTACCTCTTCATCATCGTATCTGTAAAAAACATTGTTTATTGCAGGAGCTGCCCATGTAACATTGATACCACTTCTCTTTTCGACATATGAAGCTGCACCACCAGATCCGTCAACACCATGGCAGTTACCACATCCAAATTCTTCGTATAGATGTTCTCCTCTTTCTACAGAAACTTCATCAAATTCTTCTACAAAACCTTCTTGTCTATCTTGCTCTCCAAGGTAGTAAAGGGGAATCATAATAGTTAAAAGTGAGGCAATTAAAACTGCAACGGTTAAAGTTCTATCAAGTGTTTTTGTCTCTAAATCATCATCGTTACGATATTTTGTCAAGTTAGGAGCATAATCCGAAACTTTACCTGAACCTCTAAAACCAGCAGCAGTAAAAAATGCTAATGCAGCAATTATCCCTAGAGCAATTAATGTAATTGAAAGTGAGCTTGTCATACTATTCCTCTGTAGTTAGAGCTATACAAGATAAACCTTGTGGATATTTAACAGACATACCTGGCGCTCGAGGTGATTCAATAATTGTTCCCGTGTCAATAACAAGCCTTCCATTTACATTAGCGACATTAAATCTATCGAGATTTCTTGGAGCTGGACCTGCAAAATACTCACCAATCATATTATATTTTGAACCATGACATGGGCATTCGAATCCTTGTGACGAGTTGCACCATGGGACCCTACATCCTAAGTGAACACATCTTTGATAAACAGCTACCAAACCATCAGTAATTGTAGAGCCAGTCGAAAACTGAGAATTAGCCGCCGCAGTTGCGTCTAATGGAAGTACATAAGCTCTTGCTGCTGGGATAAAAGCTGGAATAACAGATCCGTCAGCTTGGAATATTTGACTCTTTATGTCTTCAATTGGTCCTGCATCAACTTTAGATCCAAATCCACCAGAAACCTTTGGCCAAAAAAATCCTAACCAAGCTATTGCTTGAATGCCAGCAAAGGCACCGAATGAAATTCTAAGAGCTTTTGTTAGAAACTGTCTTCTAGTTATTCCTGCTTCTTCTTCAGAGATTTCCTCATAAATAACTTTCTCTTCAAGCTTTACGGCACCATCTGATTCAATGATCGGTTCATCAATTTCCTCATCAATTGATTCCGTTTCACCTTTTGGCATCTCTGGTTCTAAAAAGTTCGTTTGAGATTTATCCTCTTTAAGAGCTTTTTTATCAAGATTTTTTTTCCAGTTAAAACTTTTTGGCCCTCTACCCGTGACAATAACAACGATTCCAACAATTCCTAAAAAACCAACTACTGCAAAAGCAGCAAAAGATAATTCAACTATGCTCATTCGAAGTGAATCCAATCAAGCAAATCATCAAACCAAATGCCATCAATCCAAGGATAAGTCCAGTTCCAGCCGGGACCCCTAAACAGAACACCAATAATTGTAAGTACACCTGCTCCAGCTAGAAAGAAGGTATAAAACATAATCGCAAACTTTCTTTTAGATGGGTGTGTTTCTGGATTTCTATCTATATACGGAAAAGCCATCCATATAGCTATGCCTAAAACTAATGGAATCATAACACCGGCAATTTGAGGATCCCAATAAGACAATAATTCCTGTAATCCTAAAAAATACCATGGTGCTTTTGCAGGGTTTGGAGTTACGTTTGGGTTTGCTTCTTCAAGAAGAGGTGCTTGCAATATTGCAGATAGAAGAATTAAAAAAGCTGTCATTGCCATCAATGAAACAAATTCTGGAAGCATCAAATGTGGCCAAGTATTAACTTTATCAACTGGTTCGGAAACTGCTTTTTGTATTGGTTTTGCTTTTACAACAGTCAGTAATCGTTGTGTTACCTTTACCTCCGGTGCAAAATCAACTTCTTCAGGAGTCTCTGCTGCTGGAGCTGGAGTCTCTGCTGCTGGAGCTGGAGTCTCTGCTGCTGGAGCTGGAGTCTCGTCAATAGTTTTTACCTCTGGCTCTTTTGAGATAACTGTTGGATCAGATTCACCCTTCATTTCAGCTAAAGCTTGTTCAACACTAATCCCCAAAGCTTTTGCTCTTGCTTCCGCAGATCTCTGTAATAAATGTTCTGGAATGTCTACCATAAGCCTCTACAAAGGTCCTGAAATTCCGCCATCTTTTCTTACTCTCCAGAAGTGGACAGCCATAAAGATAACAATGATAAATGGTAAGAAAAGTACATGGAGAACATAAAATCTTAACAATGTAGCTGTAGTTGCCTCGAGTCCGGCGAACAATCCGAATTTGGCCTGAGCTCCAATAACAGGCGTATAGCCAGCCATGTTACCTCCAACAGTGACAGCCCATATTGCTAGCTGGTCCCAAGGAAGAAGATAACCTGTAAATGACAATAATAAAGTTAGTAAAAGCAAAATTACTCCTATGACCCAGTTGAACTCTCTCGGTGCTTTATATGCTCCGTGATAAAAGACTCTTGACATATGAAGGAATACAACTAAAACCATGAGGTGCGCACCCCACCTGTGCATATTTCTAACTAGCGAACCGAATGCGATACTTGTTTGTAAGGTCTGAATGTCAACATACGCAAGTTCAGTTGGACGGAAATAAAACATAAGCCAAATTCCAGTAATTGTTAGAACTATGAAAAGAAAGAAGCTTAATCCACCCAAGCACAGAGTGTATGAAAGTCTAACTCCGTGTCTTTTAACTTTTACTGGATGGAGGTGGTACAAAACGTTATTCATAACAACATAAGACCTGTTTCTAGGACTGTCCACATATCCTTTTCTAAAAGGAGATCCTGGGCGGAAAATGCTTGACATTAATTTTCCACCTCTGAAGCTATCACTAGCACTTGCTCTTGCTTTTTTAATCCTGTCTCGAAGGGATAATTTTTGCATTATATAATTCTAAAGCCTTCCATAAATATATCCGTGTCTGTCGTTCCTCTCACCAGAGTCTTCATCCCAAGGTGCTGTATAGACACCATTTTGAACGGCTTGATCTGCTAGTGAGCCGGCAAACTTTCCGAGAGAAATCACTCCTGTTGGGCATCTATCTACACACAATGCACATCTAGTACACGCTTCTTCATCAACAACAAAAAACCCTGGTGCCTCAGATTCGTCTGGAGCTTCAACATTTATTGAGTCGTCAATTGCATCAACAGATAAATAATGAATGCATTTCCATGGACATATATCAACACACCCTTCGCACAAAATACATTCCGCTTCGTCTATATGTAAAAATTGTTTTGGACGAACACGCGAAGTAACCTTTTCAGTATCAACCATTGCAAGATTATACTTTTTTTCAAACTCTGGCATCTCTATTAAGACTTCTGATTTAGGCATCTTGATCCACCCTTACAACTTCTTTACCATAATCAGAAATTCTAGATTTAGAACTTTCAATTTTATTATTTACATCTTGAATTAAATAGGCAACAACTAATCCTGCAATTAAAAAGTTTGTTGAAATTCCTAACTGTATTAGATCTTTTAGTGCGGCGAGACTTAGACCAATTTCATTATTTAAAAACAATATTGGTGGAAACTGTATAAACTCTCTTTGACCTGTCCACTCTAAAGGTCCTTGTGCGAGGTTCAACCACTCTGATGGCACAATTCCTAGAAGAATTGACATTTCTATCCAAGTAAGGAATGCAAAATAAGTAGCTTTTGCCCAAGTCAATTCTTTCTGATTCCAAACCACTAGTACCATTCCAAGTAAAAGAAGTTGGCTAGCACCAAATGCTAAAAGCTGACCAATAGTTTGTGGCAACCAACCTCTCGGGATCCAATTAAAATAATCTATTACTTCACCTTTAGGAAAACCAGCAAAATGAGCAATAATAACCCCAATGGTCATACCTCCGACCCCTGAAACAATTGAAACTAAACCTATTCTGTACCTAAATTTATAAATTGTATAAATCAAATTTCCTCAAACCTTACTTATATATAATATCGTAAGTTTGGATAAAAATATAAATTGAATTATTATCTTTTTTAAAAATTTTCATTTACACCAAGCAACATTTTTCCAATATAATAGTAAGGTCATTGAATATTGGCTAGGTTGATGAAAATAAAGTTTTTTCCAAAAAATGAACAAGAACTTTCAAAACTCTTTGTTTTGATTTTCCCACTTACCTTGTTATTATCACTCACTATTTCATTTTTAAAAAATGCATACTTCACTTTTGCAAACCTTCTTCCAAACAATGCTGTTTTGAATTATGGGTTCTTAGATAGGCTTAACACGCAAACAGCCTTGGGTTTAGTTTTCGCAGCATCACTTTGTTTGAGCTTTTCATATTTATTTTCAAAATCATTAGGTAGATCTATGGTTTTATTCCCAATTGTATTTTTAACTTTATTGGGTGTTGTAGGGACCGAATTTTTAGACATACTTGTAAACTTCTTTTTCCAAAACTCAGCATACGATTTAGGTAATAGCTCTCTTCTAATTCTTTTAAAAATTCTGGTAGTGTTTGGATTGTTTGTGCTTGCGTCGCTTAACCTACTTGCTAAAAAGGAAGCTTCAATTTTTGCAAGTGCACAATTTATATATGGCTCAGTAGTTTTTTACTTGATTTCTTTATTTATTGTTAGATCAGAATTGAATATATTTTCAGACATATTTTTAATCAACTCTCTATATACAGCAACACATATATATGTAGGAATTGTTTTCATATACATGGCAATTGTTCATTTTTTAATGACTAGGCCCCTTGAAGCAGTATTATTTAATAAAACCCTTGCATCTATTACTTTTTGGGGGTTTTTATTCCTTTTACCTTGGACAAATTTTAAATATTATTATGGTTCAGTACTTCCAAACTGGATTGAAAATATATCAATATATTTATCAATGAGTCTTATAGTTCCCCTGCTAGCTTTCTTAGTAAATTATATTAAAACAATACAATCCAAAGAAGTTGAAGAAGTAAAGTCGCTTAGTTTGCTTAACTTTTCAGTAGTCCTTTTTGGAATAACAACAATTTTTCATATGATTTCAAGTTTTGAAAACCTCCTACCAATTTTAGGAATTACAAATTTTGTTAATGTTATTACCTATGGGTTTTTTGGGTCTCTTGTACTAGCAACAATATCCTTAAGTTATTATTTAATACCTAAGTTGTTTGGAAGAGAAGTTGCATATTCGAGGCTTGAAGAAATAACGTTTTTTGGTTTTAAAGTATCATTTATTTTATTGTTGATCAACAATACTTTACTAGGAGTCAACTCCGGTATTTCATGGAATGCAGGAGCAAATGCAGGCAGCCCAACAATTTACGGAGAAGGATATGGAATTGTTTGGAGCCTTATAAGTTTTAATTTTTCTGCAAATACTTTTATCTCTCTTCTTTTACTTGGTAGTGGTTTTCTATATTTAATTTCTATTCTTCGAGCAATCTCATCTGGGTCAATTACAACAGTTGAGGAAATGGTTTTTAGCAATGAGTGAGTTAGTAAATAAAGTAGCAGAAATTTTAAACGCACCAGTTGATTTAGTTCAGCGATCAGCAGAGGCAAGAGCTCAGGCATCTGGAATATCTGTTGATGAAGTATTAAATTCATGGGCTGGTGGAGAGAGTGTGGCTGCATCTGCTCCAAAAGAAGAGGCTCCTGTTGAGGAAGCTCCCGAAGAAGAGGTCAAAGAGGAAGCTCCGGTTGAAGAGTATGAGGAAGAAACGGCTGAAGATGCTATTGAAGAAACTGAAGCACAAGAGGTCGTTGAGGAAGTAGTTGAAGAAATTGTTGAACTAAAAAATGAGAGTGCTTTAAGTTTTATCTCAGGAGTTCTTTTAGTTGGTCTATTTACATATTTATTTGCTTTTGCAATTCCAAAAAATCAAGCAACAAATATAGTTAGTGATTCTCTAAATAACAGTGTTAGCTCATCAAATGAGGTTATTAAGGGGGCTGAATTATACGCAGAGTTAAATTGTCAATCTTGCCATACACAAAATGTTAGAACTTTAATTCCGGACACTCAAAATGGTAAAGTTCTAAAAAATAAATTTGCAAATGAAACCATGATTAATAATGTAGGAAATATAAGACTTGGACCAGATTTATCTACTAGCGCAACACGTGAACCAACAAACAACATTCAATGGCTAACTCGATATCTGTCAGATTCAACATCAGTCAATAGAGACATACCTCATCCAAGTTATGACTTTCTTGACGATGAAGATTTGGAGTATCTCGTGACTTATTTACTATCATTAGGAGAATCAAATGAGTGAGTTAGTAAATAAAGTAGCAGAAATTTTAAACGCACCAGTTGATTTAGTTCAGCGATCAGCAGAGGCAAGAGCTCAGGCATCTGGAATATCTGTTGATGAAGTATTAAATTCATGGGCTGGTGGAGAGAGTGTGGCTGCATCTGCTCCAAAAGAAGAGGCTCCTGTTGAGGAAGCTCCCGAAGAAGAGGTCGTTGTTGAAGACGAAACAGTGGAAGAGCCTCCTATTGAGGAAGCTCCCAAAGAAGAGGTTGTTGTTCCAGCAACTGTAACAAAGCAGGTAACAAAATCTATTTCTTTTGCGAATCAAACAATGGGTATAAAAATTAATTCAGAAAATCTTTTACCTAAATGGCTCAACTTTAGTTTTATTATCATTCCATTATTTATCCTTGTTGGACTTATTAGTTCTTCTAATACACAAGACTGTGGTGAAAGAGGAATGCTTAATGTTGACAGAAAATCTCAAGAAGCTGTAAATTGTGATGGCTCTCCTTATGAAGGAAGGGGTGTTGCTGCGACAAATACAATAAACTATATTGCACTCGGTCAAGAAGTATATGCTGGCGCTGCTGCTTGTGCAGGCTGTCATGGAGGAGGAGGTGGTGGTGGTGTTGGTCCAGCATTTACTGGTGGAGCATTATATACCACTTTCCCAACATGTGCAGATCACACTAAATGGATTCAACTTGGCTCAGCAGGTTGGCAAGCTGAAGTAGGACCTACTTATGGTGCTGAAGATACAGTTTCTATAGGAGGTATGCCAGGATTTCAAGGAAAACTTACTGAAGATGAATTATATGCTGTTGTTGTCTTTGAGAGAGTAGTTTTTGGGGGCGGGAATATTGAAGAAGTACTTAGCGACTGCGGTCTTTTAGAAACAGAAGAGGACAAAGTTTCTGCAGAGGCTGTTAGCTCAAATCCTTAATGAAAAAATTCTCACTTCTATATATATTTGTTTTCTTTGATGGATTATCTGTTGCATCCAGCTCTTTATTTGGATTTTTCTTTCCAAAACTTTTTTCTGATATTTTTGGAGCAAATTTTGAAGTGAATGATTTAGTATGGCTCAAATTTGTACTATTACCAGGTGTTGCAATAAATATTTTATTAATGTTTTTTGCTTTAACAAAAAATAGACCGGGAATTTTACTCTCAAATATTCTTAGAGTTTTTACAACAGTCAGTTACTTATTTATGTGGGGTGAGGCAACAATTATTAGGTCATTACTGAACCTTATTATTATCCACCATGTGATTGTTGTAACAACTACTTTTGTTTTATATTTCAAAAAAGAAGATAACACAACCTCAGAGGAACTGAATTCAATTTAACTCGTAATAAAAAAACAGGTTTGTTTCTTTTAAAAACTTAATTAAAATTTTTTTATGCTACCTGTAATTTACTTTCACATAGCTTTAGTAGCTATAAGTGTGCTTCTGTTTTACGTAATTCTTTAACAATGGTTAAACAAAAACGAGAGAAAAGAGTTGTCGGATGGAAGGAGCATGCAGCTTTACCTGATTTAAATGTAAAAAGTGTAATTGCAAAAATTGATACAGGTGCAACTTTAGCATCAATTGATGCTGCTGATATAAAAATAGTTACAAGAAATAAAGTCAAATACGTAAAGTTCAAAGTAATGAAAAGAAATAATACTGTACGAAAAACATCTGCTCCCCTAGAGGGGTATAAAAGAATAAAAAGTTCTAATGGTGATGTAGAGAGAAGACCATACATTAAAACAACTCTATTAATGGATGGGATATCTAAAACAATAGAACTCACTTTAACTGACAGAGGCCCAATGGATTACACAATGCTTATAGGAAGAAGAGCATTAGGTAGAAGATGGGTAGTTAATCCATCAATAAGTTTTCTCACAAAGCCTAACAAAGATTGATTATGAAACTTGGAATACTATCACAAGATATAAGGCTTTATTCAACAAGTAGACTTTATGAATCTGCTAAAAACAGAGGTCATGATACTGAAGTAGTCAGTTACTTACGATGTTATATGAATATAGCAAAAGCAAAACCTAGAATCTTTTTTCAAGGTAGGCAAATGAATTTTGATGTGGTGATTCCAAGAATTGCTGCAACATGGACGTTTTACGGCGCAGCAGTTGTTAGGCAATTTGAATTAATGGGAGCTTTATCTGCAAACTCTTCAGCTTCCATAAGTAGATCAAGAGACAAATTAAGAGCATTACAATTAATTGGCAATAGTGGTGTTGAAATGCCTATTACAGGATATGTTCACTTATCAAGAGATATTGAATCAGTATTAAAATCCGTAGGCCAACCTCCATACGTCATTAAGCTACTAGAAGGAACTCAGGGAAGAGGTGTCGTTTTAACTGAAACTATGGAAGCTGCAATAAGTGCTATTGAGACAATGAAAAAAATTGATGCAAACATATTAATTCAAGAGTTTATAAGCGAGTCCAAAGGAGAAGACATCAGAGCAATTGTTGTTGGTGATAAAGTTGTAGCCTCGATGAAACGTAAAGCAAAACCTGGAGAGTTTCGTTCAAATGTTCATCTAGGTGGAAGTGTTGAAAATTATGAATTAAACGAACAAGAAAAAGAAAGCGCAATTAAAGCAGCAAAAGTACTTGGCCTTTCTGTTGCTGGAGTTGATTTAATTCAATCAAATAGAGGCCCATTGGTGTTAGAGGTCAATTCTTCACCTGGACTAGAGGGAATTGAAAAAGCTAGTGGTATAAATGTTGCTGATGAGATTATCAAATACCTAGAAGATGAGCATAGCAACAGGGATAAATCTAAACCAATAGATATTTAAAAAAATAATTTTTTTACAATAGATAATCTGGAGAATACTCCCTCAACTAAAACTTCCTCATTTTTGATTAGTACGGGAACTCTCAATAAATATTTTTTGTACTCGCTTTGAACATCAACTATTTTTATTGAAAAAAATAGTTTTAAAAAACCAATTTTTTTTTCAGCTTTATCGCAAAGGTCACAATTCTCGGTTGTAACAAAAATTAATTCAGACATGTATTATAAACTCATGAGACCGTGGACTTTAGTATTCATAATTTTGCTAGTGTTAATTATCTTTATATCTGGTTCAATAGCCATCTCTAATTTCAGACTTTAACAGTAACTTTTGAATTATCTTTACAGTTAAGTAACTTTTGTGCATTTCCATTACTTAAAAACAATGAAACCATTCCCCAAGAGTCGACAACAATTCCAATTGCTCCAATTTTTTCATTTTTATAATTATCACACCATTTAGCTGTTAACTCCTGATTGTCAATCTTTAAAAATATAGAATCCCCTATTTTATAATTTTTATCATTAAGTTCTTGTGGTGAAATATTAGTTTGACAATTTCCAAACTCATCAATATATAAGATCTCTCCTTTTATTTCTGTATCAGTTACATCTGTAAGTGGAATTAGGTACTGATTTAAATCTTCAAGGTTTAATTCTTTTCCAAAATCTTCAAGTTTTAATTGTCCAGAAGCATATCCAGCTGCAAATGGAGCAAATATGTCCCTAGCATGAAATGTATTTCCTTCATGGGGGATAATCCAATTTTCATTTTCTAATTCAAAAGCTTGTTTTGCTCCACCAACAGTTGCACAGGCTAAGTTTAACAAGCCGTTATCTGGACCTATCATAACTCCCCAATCAGTTGTTATCGCAATTGCCTTTCTATCTGTTCCCACACCCGGGTCTACAACAGCAAGTAAAATTCCTTGTGGTATGTATTGAATTGCCCTCATTAATAAAAGGCTTCCATATTTTATATCTTGAGGTGGAATTCCATGAGAAATATCGTTTACTTTAATTGATTCATCTATTCTGCTTATTACGCCCTTCACAACCCCAACAGAACCATCATTAAGGCCAAAATCGGAAGCAAAAGATATTACTTTACTCATAGAGATGATTATAAATTCACTTCAGAGTATTAATGGTGTAATCTTATAAATACAAGGGGGATATTTGAAAAAGTTTTTAACGTTTTTTTCAATTTTACTAGTCGTCATATATTTTGGAGTAGGATGGTTTGCTTATGGTCAAGCAGCAGCAGTTCCCTGTGAAGTTTGGATTGAAGAATCTAATAATAAACCAAATAATTGGAGTCTTGGAGAAAAAGCAGATTGGAATCCAGAAGATTATTTTATAGATAACTTTGAAGAAGTAACTATCTACGCTGACAATGGTGAAATAGAAATAGCATCTTGGTGGGTAGAAAATGATTTATCAAACCCAACAATTATTTTGCTGCACGGACTTACAAGTAGTAAGTTTTCCCCTGACATTCTTCTTCCTATGGGAATGCTGAACAAAAGCGAATTTAATTTGTTAGCAATTGATTTTAGAGACCATGGAGAAAGTACATGTGAAGATAGTTTTCATGAAGCAGGTCAAAATGAGACTGATGATGTGGTTGCAGCAATTAAGTGGCTAAAAGAAAAAGGGGTGAAGCCTTCAAATATAGGTATTTATGGAAACTCATTTGGTTCAATGATTGCTCTCATGACGCCCGCAAAAACAAATGATTTTGGTTCAATAGCAGTGATAGACGCACCTGTAAGTTTTGAAACACTTGCAAGAGAAGAGATGACTTATCAGGGACTTCCAACTTTTTTGTGGGAACCAATTTATCATTATGCGTTAATTTTCAAAAGAGTAAATATGTTAAAAGATACTCCTGAAGTGGCTTTAGCTAAAGGTGACAAGCAGCCAATTCTTATATTTACAGGAATGCAAAGTGACAGAGTATTACCTCATCACTCTGATGACTTGGTTAAAATTGCTGAGCAAAACAGTATAAAATACGATATAAAGAAATATGATGATATGGGGCATACACAAATTCTTTATTTTTATACTGAAGAATATTCTCAAATATTGACAGAGTTTTATATTGGTACCTTAAATGATTAGAAAACTTGGATATGTATTAATTGTTTTAATTTTTATTGCCTTAGGTGGAGCAGGCTGGTTTTTTTCAGGTGTTATTTATGAAGGTGGCTTAAACCCAGATTTTAATGATACAGAAAGCATAGGTACCGCTGAAGATAGAGTTTCTGTAACAAAAGTTAACAAAAACTCAATTGTTCTCAATGTAGAGGAAGAAATGTGGGGCCCACTTCTAGAAAGAGGGATATACGGAATCATAGGACAAAACGGAGATGCTGTAGTTGGTAATATAATTTCTACCGAGGGAACTATTGTTGAAAGAGAGCTCATTAATTTAAATGGCACAATTGTAGAAGGAGATAGGATTAGAGGAACAAGCCTTGTTGTACGAGACAACAAAGGTGAGTATAAAATTCTTGGAACTTCAAGTTGGTCTGGTCAAGCCTCTGAAGGTGTATACACTCCAAAATCTGTCTCTGGTCTTGACTATAAAACCATTTACTATCAGTCGGACCTTGGTGAATTCCCTGCTTATTTAACTAACGATGGTGATACGGGGATTGTAATTTTTGTTCATGGTTTTAGGGGAGATTATTCTAGAGAGGTTTTTGCAAAAATGAGAGCCGGTGAGATTGTAGATATGGGTTATAGATCAATGATTATCTCCTATAGAAATGATAGGGGGCTGCCTAAAGATCCCTCAGGTATTTTTCAATATGGCACAACAGAATGGAAAGATATTGATGGAGCTATTGATAAAGCATTAGAGTTTACAGATAATGTGGTTCTTTGGGGAACAAGCGGTGGAGGAGGTCCTATTTCTTCATGGTTAGGAAATGTTGGAGATAAAACTAAGGTTAAGGGAATTATTTACGAAGCACCAGTAATTAATTTCTGGGAAAGTGTTGAGGTAAATGGTGCTGCAAGATATCCATGGGTTCCCAAGCAATTATTTGCTTATTTCAAAATATTTACAGAAATTAGATATGGTATAGACTTTCAAAATATGGACTTTACTGACAATGTAATTAATTCAGATATTCCTGCATTGTTGTTTCACGGTGATGACGATGAATGGGTGCCTATAGAAATGTCAGATTTTATTGCTGAAAATAGAGATACAAACTTCACATACATACGTTATGAAAATGTTGGCCATGTTACTTCTTGGAATGCAGATCCAGATAATTATGTTTATCAAGTAGATGCATTTTTATCTAGTCTAGATTAAACAAAAAGCTTATATAAATTTTCTATTTTTATTGCTGTATTAGCCCAATTATAACCCTTGGATTTTTCAAGACAATTCAACATAATCTCATCAAATTTTTTATTATTATTTAATAAATCCTTTACAAAATTATTAACATTTCCATCAATCAAGTTTTCTGAATAATAACCATTCTTATTGTTCTCCACAATCTCTAGCAAAGAACCACTGTTAGTTGTTAGAACAGGCACCCCCATTGCATTAGCCTCAACTGCTACTAGTCCAAATGTTTCAAATTTAGATGTATGTATTAATAATTTTGATGTATTTAATAGCTCTTTTATTTTTTTCTGTGGAAGATTATCTAGAAACTCTATATGTGACTCAAGGTTTAAGTCAGTAACAGCTCCTTTGAGTTCATCTAAATATTCATTACCAGATTTTCCACTTGGTCCACCAATAAAATAGCACAAAAAATTATTTTCAACTTTTCTAAAATTATCCAAAAACTTAATCGTCTCAATTTGCCCTTTTTGTTCTTGAATTCTTCCTATCGATAAAAATATATTCTTTCTCTTTATTGTTCGGTCAGGTGTAAATATCTCTACATCAACACCTGGTGTAATTTGTTTCATCTTGTTTGAATCAACTTTATAATTCTTTAAAATCATTTCTTCCTCGAATAATGAAGACGTTGTAACAACATCTGATGAAGTCATAATTATTTTTTCGCAATCTACTCTTTCCTTGTTGTACCCATCAAGAAAAATTCCCAAACTATGGGATGTGTAAACCAGCGGTTTATTAAATTTATTGGCAATCTCTTTTCCAACTAATCCAGACAACCAATAGTGAGCGTGTATTACATCAAAACTCTCGACATCAACTGATTCGTATAATTTATTTATAAATTCCTGTAAGTAGACTTCTTTATCTTCAACAGACAAATCTTTATCAAATAAATTTAAAGATTTAAAATCAAGATTGCCCTTTTCAAAACTTTCTGTCTTTTCAGCTGTTATAACCGTGACATGATTATTTTTGGATAGTTGATCTGAAATTTTCTCAACATATATATTTAGACCTCCGGAATCAAACTTACCAGTGCTGCCATAAGGTGCTGTATGAAAACTAATTTGTAATATTTTCATAGACTTATACTCAAGTCATAAAGTTGTACCGATTTTCCACCCAAATCAAACTTGTATCTTTCTGTGCCTTTTAGAAAATCAAAAAAAGCCTTACGATCACGTATTAAGCCTTGAATTATAAGGTCATTTAGGACTATTCCTGGATTTATTGAATTAAATTGATTATTTCTACTTGAATTGTAAAGATAACAGCCATTTTTGTTTTCGTAGCAGAATGCAGTTGAAACCACTCCTTTGTCAGTATTTAAATAATAAATTTTCCATCCATCAAGCTTTAGAAGTTCTTCAAAATAAGCTTCGACATTTTTTGTCATAAATTTACCTTTTTTGCCTTTAGATTTTTTGTGTTGCGAAACAAAAATGTTAAATATCTCTTTTTCACAGGACGAAAGAAGCTCAAAAGAAACTATTTGTTCTGAAAATTTTCTTTTTTTTCTATTAAGTTCGTGTCGATTCTTTTTTGTTAAATTTTGTAGATAATCTTCATATTGTCCTGGCAATAATAAATTTACAGAAATATCTGATTTTTTTATCTTTATTGATTTACAAAATTCCGATTTTAAAAGTTTTTGAATCTGGAAAAAATGTAACGAGTTAAAATTTATATCTGAAATAGAATTGTCTTCTAAAATTTCCTTACTTATTTTACTAGTAGGTCTGTAGTCAACAAAGTCTCTGTTGCCAATATTTACAATTGTTTTATTAGATATTGCAAAATCTTCAAAGATTATATCTTGATCGTCATTGAATTGCTTCACTAAGTTTAAAAATTCTTTTTTTATAAATGGTGAGTTTAAAACTTGTTTTTCCACAAAGCTTAGAATAAACCATTTACAACATTTAGTGAATCAACAATGTACAGCGATGCTATGAAAGCCAGCATGAAGTCAAATATGTAAATTTGGTCAGTTAGTCGTGTTGTTAGTTCATATTCAAGGCGAATTTTTACAAACATAAAAGTAATTAATGTTGTGAATAGTGCTGTTGTTAATCCAGCTAGTAAGATATTTAGAGTATTAAGAGAATAAAAGCTGCTTATACCAACAAACACTATTGAAACTATAAAAAAATTAAAAAAGAACTGAAAGTTACTGAACTGAACGCTGAAATATGTTGCAAGTGTTTTTAAAAAGAGTAGTAAAAGATACAAGTAAGAAATATAAAAAATATCTTCTTGAAAAGTTTCAATAGTAATGAATCTATTTATCAAAAAAGAAAATATTAAAAGCATAAATATATTTCCAATTTTGTATATATTTACATTCTTTTGTAATAAAAAATAAATAATTGTAATCAAAAAACAGGAGATAAGTATTTCGGCTTGATTTGTATCAGAAATAATACTTTGAATTGCAACTGAAGAAAAAGATAATAATAAAACAATTAGAACTATGATGTATTGATCTGATTTTATATCAAATTGACTGATAAGCATTTCTGTAAGCCAAATTAAAGTAAGACCAACGAAGCAAGCTGTGATTAATGGTTTACTTGAGAGTAAAACCCCTGCAAAAATTGCAAAAGATAGAATATATTGAAAATAACGTAATTGAATTTGAAACATCCTCGCGAAAATTTTACTTGGAAAAGCTTGATATTGTAAGCACTTTATAATATAGTTATAAAACACTACATTTAGTGTTATTTTGTATTCCCCATACAATATTTAGTTATAAAAGGAGAAAAAGTGGCAAAAAAATCAGGGCTAAAAATAGACAGAAAATATACAACACCGGGTAACCCATACAACAACATATCATGGGAAAAGCGAAGTTCAAAAATTACTAATCCTGATGGCTCCGTAGTGTTTGAAATGAATGATGTAGAGATTCCTTCTACATGGTCACAGGTGGCAACAGACATCATGGTTTCAAAATATTTTAGAAAAGCAGGTGTACCTCAACTAGATGCCGATGGTAATGAATTAAAAGATGAAAATGGCGACACAGTTCTTGGTCCAGAATCCTCCTCAAGACAAGTTTTTGATCGATTAGCTGAAACCTGGAGACATTGGGGTGAAACAACTGGTTATTTTGCATCCTCAGATGACGCACAAGCTTTTGAAGATGAACTTAAATATATGCTTGCAACACAAATGGCAGCTCCTAACAGCCCCCAATGGTTTAACACTGGTTTAAATTATAAATATGATCTAACAGGACCAGCTCAAGGTTTTTGGTATGTTGATCCAAAAACAGGAAAACTAACTGAAGGTGAAGACTCTTATTCACGACCACAACCCCATGCTTGTTTTATTCAATCTATTGATGATGATTTAGTTAATGAAGGCGGAATAATGGACCTCTGGGTCAAAGAAGCACGACTATTTAAATTTGGATCAGGTACCGGAACAAACTTCTCTAACCTCAGAGGTGAAGGAGAGCAATTATCAGGTGGTGGAGTTTCTTCTGGTGTTATGTCATTCCTTAAAATTGGTGATAGAGCTGCTGGCGCAATTAAATCTGGCGGTACAACAAGAAGAGCTGCAAAAATGGTCATTTTGGATCTTGACCACCCCGATATTGAAGACTTCATTGAGTGGAAAGCTATTGAAGAAGATAAGGCAAGAGCATTGATTGCAGCTGGATATCCCGCTGATTTTAATGGTGAAGCATACGCTACTGTATCTGGTCAAAACTCAAATAACTCTGTTCGTGTACCAGCAGATTTTGTTAAAGCTGTTGAAGAAGATGGGGACTGGGACCTTATTGCAAGAACAGATGGGTCTGTAATTAGAAGTGTTAAAGCAAGAGAGCTTTGGAATAAAATTGCAGATGCAGCTTGGAAATGTGCAGATCCTGGTGTTCAATATGACACCACCATAAATGAATGGCACACTTCCCCAGAAGGTGGACGTATTCGTGCATCAAATCCTTGTTCAGAATACTTATTCTTAGACAATACAGCTTGTAACTTAGCAAGCCTTAACCTTGTTAAATTTTACGATGACGAGACACAGGTTTTTGATATTGCTTCATATAAGCATGCACTAAGAATATGGACAATTGTTCTTGAAATTTCAGTTGAGATGGCTCAGTTCCCTTCAAAAGAAATTGCACAAGGTTCCTACGATTACAGAACTTTAGGACTTGGTTATGCAAACCTCGGATCATTATTAATGAGAAAAGGTATTGCTTATGACTCTGATCTTGGAAGAGCAATTGCTGGAGCTTTAACAGCGATGCTTACTGGAGAAGCTTACAAAGCTTCTGCTGAAATGGCAGGTATTGTTGGTCCATTCCCTAAATATGAAGAAAATAGTGAAAATATGCTCAGAGTTATGAATAATCACAGAAAAGCAGCATATGATACAAACAATTATGAAGGTTTAAGCCATGATTTAATTGCAATAAACCAGGAATTGTGTCCTACAGACTTACTTGAAGCAGCTCAACTATCGTGGGATGAAGCTGTCGAGCTTGGAACCAAGAATGGTTATAGAAACGCTCAGGCAACAGTATTGGCTCCAACCGGTACTATCGGTCTCTTAATGGACTGTGATACCACTGGAGTTGAGCCAGACTTTGCATTAATGAAGTTTAAAAAACTTGCTGGTGGTGGTTATATGAAGATTGCTAACCAGTCTATAGGTCCTGCACTGCAATCTCTTGGATATGAAAACAGTAAAGTAAATGAAATAATTCAGTATGTTATTGGTTCCATGTCTCTTGAAAACTCTCCATATGTAAATAGAGAATCGCTTATTGACAAAGGCCTTTCAGAAAATGATATTGAAAAAATTGAAAATGCTCTTCCAGGAGCTTTTGAAATCCAACACGCCTTTAATGTTTTTGTACTTGGTGAAGATACTTTGAAAAATCTTGGAATTGATGAAGAAGAGTATACATCTTTTGACTTTAATCTCTTGGAGAAGTTAGGGTTTACAAGAAATGAGATAGCTCAAGCAAATCTAGATATTTGTGGAACACAGAAAATAGAAGGGGCTCCACATCTTAAAGAAGAACATCTTGAAGTGTTTGATTGTGCTAACAAGTGTGGTAAAGATGGTGAGAGATTTATTCATTACATGGGCCATGTGAGAATGATGGCTGCAGCTCAACCATTCATTTCTGGAGCAATTTCTAAAACAGTGAACATGCCAAACGAGGCTACTGTTCAAGATATTGAAGATTGTTATTTTGAATCTGCAAAAATTGGAGTAAAAGCTATAGCTATTTATCGAGATGGGTCTAAAGCATCACAACCACTTTCAGCATCTTCAGATGAAGGAGATTCTGATGAAAGTGATCCTGAAGTAAATAAGATTCTTGAAGAAGAAGCAATGCTTGTTCAGGGAAACTTTGCACCTGGTACCAGTCCAACAAGAGCTTATGCAGGAGTCAACAGACCAAGATTCTTACTGCCTGAAAGAAGAGAAGGTTGGACACAAGAGGCTAGAGTTGCTGGACATAAGGTTTACTTGAGAACCGGTGAATATCCTGATGGAACATTGGGAGAAGTTTTTATTGATATCGCTAAAGAAGGAGCGACTCTTAAAGGAGTGCTTGGATGCTTTGCCATAGCCGTTTCAAAAGGACTTCAGTATGGAGTTCCTCTAGAAGAGTTTGTAGATACGTTTACTTTCCAAACGTTTGAACCAAGAGGTATGGTTGAAGGACATGAAAACATTAAAATGAGTAATTCAATAATAGACTATGTTTTTAGGGCCCTTGGTCTTGAATATTTGGATAGAACAGATATTGTTCAGGTTCCACCAAAAGATAAAAAACAAACAGAACCTGTCGCTGTAGAGGAGAAACCACAGCCAACAGCGTCTGTACAACAAACAGAACCTGTCGCTGTAGAGCAAGCTGAAAATTCAGTTGCTACTGTACAAGAAGTACTTGGCGATATGATGGGAGATGCACCTGCTTGTCCTGACTGTGGACATATAACAATCAGAAATGGTTCTTGTTACAAGTGCTTAAACTGTGGAAACTCACTTGGATGTAGTTAAAAATATAAATAGAGCTTTTACAATATGTTTAAAAGCTTAAAAAAAAATAAATTATTTCTTCTTACATTTTTACTAATTACACTCTTGTTTAAGCCTTTATGGATTTTTAATAATTCTAGCTTGGGAATTCCAGCAGACGATATGTCTTATTGGCTTCATTCAGCAACAATAGCATTTGATCAAGACTTAGATTACAAAAATGATTATAAAATCGAAAGTAGTATATTTCATCCTGAAACAAATGCACCCTCTCATCCTCCAGGTGCGGGATATTTAGCCTCTCCTTTTGTATATTTATTTAGCCAACTAGATAAATTAATTGAAACATCAGTTAACAATACGAGAACAAACCCTGTTAAATCATTTGCATATCTAGGATTTTTCATTTCTGGACTTTTATATACATATCTTGGCTTAAAAATAATTTCAATAGTAATAAAAAAATACAATAATAAATATGCTGGCTTGTTAATTTTTTGTGGACTAATTAGCACTTTGATCCACTTTGTTTCAACTCGTTTTTTGATGGCTCACGCAGTAGAGTTTTTTCTTTGTAGTTCTTTAATTTATATTTATGAGAAAGAATTATCGAAAAAATTTAATAATAATGACATTACAAAATTGTTATTAGTATATTTTTGTCTTGCTATAACTCGCCCCTCAACATTTTTATACTCAATTATTCTTTTACTTATTTATAGAAATAAATTTATATATAATTTTAAAACTATCTCAGTTTCTTTTTTTAAAATTTCTTTATTCACAACTTTGTACATTATTTTGTCCAGAAAACTATATCAAGATAATTTTATGCTCTTGAATACATATGGAATTGAAAGTGGAGAGTATGCTTCAAGTCTAAACATTGAGCAGCTTATATCTGGTTTATTAAAATTGCCAAATCTATTTTTTTCAACAAACATGGGGATTGTTTATTCAGCCCCTATTATTTTTTTGGCTTTTATTGTCTTTTTTACAAAATACTTAAGAGACAACTTAAAAACGACTGACAAGCTACTTTTGTTTTTTTATTTTGGAGCGAGTTCAGTTCCACTTTTAATTTGGCAAGGTAGGGAGGTAGCATATGGACAAAGGCTATTGATAGGATTAATTCCTATTTGTATTTTATTAACATCTAAATATTTATTTAATATACGTCTTGCTTTGTTTGCTAAAATATCAACTATTTTTACTTACATAGGTTATTTATTTTTTTATTCCTCAGAAAATCTCACTTTAAATCCTGGTTTATCACTTTGGGGAACAAAAGTCGGATTTACTGCAGAAAATTATTACATTGAAGTATTAAAAGCCTTTTTTAATTACGAAACTATCTTAAGCGCTTCATTAAGAAATATATATTTTGTGGACATTTTTAAACTAATTAACTTGAGGGATTTTATAAACAATTCATCGTTTTTTGGTAATTTAAATATTCAGAAAGTTGAAAAGTTTTTATCATTCTCTGATATATATTACAATTTAGATACAAGTTACTTACTTGTAGTAAATTTTGCGATATTTTATTTTTCTTATTCCTTAACAAAATTAATTTTTAGCTTAAATAAATAATTTTAAATTTTTTAAAACTTTTATATATTATTAATTTCTTTCTGGATTTCCTCTAAAAGAGGGACTGTTCTAAGTTTTTGAATTGGAAAGTTTGATGAATTTTTAAGGATGATAAATTTATTTTAATAATTAGAATTAACTACATGAAGATTTCAATATTGATACCACTTTATAATGAAGAAGATACTGTTATTGAAATACTTGAAAAAGTAAATAAGCAGAATAACGAAACTATTTCTTTAGAGATCATAGTAATTGATGATGGATCTACAGATGGATCAGCTGAGTTGTTGTCAAAAAATGTCCAATTATACAATCATTTTATTAAATTGAAAAAAAATTCAGGAAAAGGTGCAGCTATAAAAGAAGGATTAAAGATTGCTACTGGTGATTATATCCTTTTTCAAGATGCAGATTTAGAATATGATCCAAATGATTACTCAAAAATATTTTATGTAATTGAAAATTTCAACGCTGAAGTAATAATTGGAAGCAGAAATTTATCACCAGATTATATAAGAGTATATAATTTTTTTCATAAATTAGGCAATAAAGTAATTACCGGAATTTTTAATTTATTAAATAATACAACCTTTACAGATATTTATTCATGTTATTTATGTATCAAAAAAGAAAGTGTTGACATAAATAAAATCAAATCAAAAGGATGGGAGCAACACGCTGAAATTCTTTCACTTGCAATTCAAAATTCTACAATACATTATGAAGTTCCTATTTCATATTCTGGTAGAACATTCGCAGAAGGAAAAAAGATTAAGGGCAGACATGTTTTTAAAGTTATTTATATGATATTTAAAAAAAGAATATTCTAAACTAATTTTTTTTAGCAACCACCAGAATATTTTTACCAATTAAATTTTTAAAAACAATATCAAGATATTTTAAAAATTTAAAGAAAACCTTATCGTAAAAAATTATTAGTTTTTTGTTAAATTTTGGTTGAATTTTTAAAATTTTAAAAATAATTAATGTAAACCATCCTATAAAATCAACATATCTGGACTCCAATATTTCAAAATTTGCTGATTTAAGTTTTGAATGCAAATCTTTTTTTGAATATCGTCTATGGTGATTTACATCATCATCCATTTTTGTCCATACAATTTCTGAAGCAGGAAGATAAAGTATTAAAATACCTTCATCAACTAGTAATGATCGCATTTCATTAATTGCATTAACGTCATCCTCAATATGTTCCAAAACATTTGATGACGTTATAGTATCAAATTTTTTATTAATATTATTTAGTTCAGAGTAGGTGTTTACACCCCTTTTTTTTGATTCAAGAAATGCATCTTTATTAATTTCATATCCATCCACCTGATACCCTTTTTTAGCCATATATTGGCAAAAAACGCCGTACCCTGAACCAAAATCTAAAATGTTCTTTCCAGATATGTTTTGATAAATTAGATTAAATGTATATCCGTTGTAATTTTTTAATTCAGCGATTGTCTCTAGAGCTAATATATCTTTTTCACTAGGATTAGAAGTCACAACAATACTACTTTAATTTTATGAACTTACTATCGGAAAGTATTTCATCAATTTTTTTCAAAGAATTTGATTTTATTTTTTCAACTAAAAGATCTCCTAATTGTCTATTTACTAATTCATATTTTAAAGTGTGGGTCATATCATAGTTTTGGTGCTCTCTTTCGCCGTTCACTAAATTTAATAAAACTGAATCTTCTAAAAATACCATTGTATGAGCAACATTTGGAGGTATTGTTGAAAGATCCCCATCCTGAATTAATCTAGTTTCAACTACAGAATTTTTCTCTAATAAATCTTTTGTAATACTTATATATTTTCCCTTAATCAATAGGCATTTCTGTGTCTGTACAGGATGGTAGTGATTACCCCTAATTGAACCTTTACTAGACTCTACATAGCCAATCATATTGATTGAATCATCAATATAATAATTAGAGATAATTCCTCTTTCGTCTACAAATTCATCAGCACCAAATTCTATAATTTCATTTGATTGTATTTGTGGTTGATCACTCCAAGAATTTATCATTTCTCTAAAGGAGTCTTCTACGCTATCTAAAAATTTAAAACCTTTACTTTTTATCTTTTTGTTTGTTAACGTATAACCTTCGTTTGGAACCGGATCATCTGTAATGACGACTTCTGTTTTCTTGTTTATTTTTTTACATACCTTTGCTACATCACTTACAGATAAATTTTCATTTACACAATTAAATATTTCTTTATTTATTTTTTTGTTTTCACCTACAAACTCCATACACCTTACAACATCAATAATAGAAACTAAACTTTTAAGTTGTTTTCCACCTGAATATAAGGTAATTTTTCCATTAAATGATGAGATTTTTGCAAATAAATTGGGCATTATATTTAAGCGCGTAGAATCAAAAGATTTTCCATAGAGCGATCCCAGTCTAAGAATTACATAATTTTTATTAGACTTAATTAGATCATTTTCAGAATCAAGTTTTCCTTTTGAATACGGTAGAACAGGAACTGGTTGATGATCCTCATCGATATTATGATGAACTTTTTTAAGTCCTTCAAAGATTACATGCGTAGAGGGAAAAACTATTTTTGTTTCTTTCGGTGATAGGTTAATGATATTTTTTGTTCCTTCAACCCCTACTTCATAGACCAACTTTTCATGATTAGGGTTTACATCTTCCTTAACAGTTGCGACATCTGATATGCCTGCAAGATGATAAATAATATCAGCATTATGAATTTCTTTATTTAAATTATTTGAATCTAAAACATCAATTTGTCTAAATTTAATACCCCATCTTTTAAGTTGTTCAACCCTTGATGAGTGAAACTTATTATCTATTACAACTACATCTTTTTTTCTTGAATGTCCTGAATATATTTTACATAATTCCATTCCGATATATCCAAGACCACCAGTAATGACAATTTTTTTCATGCTTTACATAGTTTATAAGAAAAGGTTTTCTAAAAGCTTTCTAGAGAATTAATTTTTATCTATTTAAATATATAATATATAATTTATCATAGGGCGCTTAGCTCAGTCCGGCAGAGCGCTTCCCTTACAAGGAAGAAGTCACAGGTTCAAATCCTGTAGCGCCCACAAGGGTTTTTCAGAAATCAACCTGTTAAAAATACTAAAAACCCCACATTTAAAATCAAAATGTAAAATAAAATTATGATGAAGAAGTTATTTTTTCTAATTTTTATATTATTAATTTCATCATCAGAGAGTGTATTTGCAAATGAATATGAAGGTAACTTACCACCTGTTGAAGAAAACTCAGAAGTAGAAATTTACAGAATTTTCGAAAGAAACGCCCGAAATGTTTGGCATCTTGATGTTGTAGACAATGTGCAAGATTTTTCCTTTTCATCGAATAAAGCCTTAACTGTTGCAGTTTTAGATAGTGGTGTCACAAAAGTCTCAGATTTGGAATGTGTAAATTTAGTAAATGAGTATAACGCTATATCAAATGAAATTGGTTACGGAGCTGCGAGAGACACTAATGGACATGGAACAAAAGTGGCATTAATAATTGCCGGTTGTAAAGGAGGGGTATTTGGAGAGGGTGTTGCAAGTGGTGTAAATATAATGCCTATTAAAGTTTGTTATGATAATGGCCTCTGTAGTTGGACGGCAATATTTTATGGCATATTATATGCAGCAGATAATGGTGCTGATGTTATTAATATGTCACTCGGAACTAGGTGTTCAGAACCATACCCTGCATGTAGTAAACCATACATTGATTGGGCAATAAATTATGCTCTTTCAAAAGGAGTAACCATTGTCGCCTCATCAGGCAATTCGTATAACAATATAGTAGGATATCCCGCAAGCCATCCTTCAGTATTTGCAGTTGGAGCAATAGATGAAGCTAGAAAAACTGATACTGGATTTGATAGAGAGCTTACTAAAGTCGGTTTTTCTAATAGTGGCCAGGCACTAGATTTTGTTGCACCAGGTATAGTTGCAACTCAAATTGGAAATGCTGTTGGTACATCATTTTCATCTCCTCAAGTTGCTGCTGCTGCTGTAATTTTAAAAGAAATAGACATAAATATAACTACTGAAGAAATAAAAGATGGTCTTATTTGTACTGTTTTAGATCTTGGAGAAAAAGGTTGGGATCCAAACTATGGTTATGGATTAATTCAGATAAAGGCTGCTGCAGATTTAATAAATGAAGGACGTTTACAAATCCCGTGGTTTACAGAAGATAAGATCGATACCTCATTCCAGGAAAGAGATCTCCACATTCATTGGCCATTTGCTGATGACTGTAATGGAATAGATGGATTTAATCTTTCAATTACAAAAACAGGACCTGAAAATGAAATAAATTATCATACTTTTTCAAATAATCAATTCAGTTATATATATCAAAATTTAGAAGATGGTGATTACAAAATAGAGATGAATGCAAAAAACGTTTTTGGAAACTTGTCTAATCCAATTACAAAAAGCTTTAAATTAGACTTAACTGCTCCCGTTTGGAACAATGACTCTGAATTATTATTTACATATGCAGACAAAATATTAAGAATTAACTTTCCCACAGCGCTTGATCAAAATGAAATAAGCGAGTATCTTCTTGAAATAAATTCCGAAACTTACAGGTTCAACTCTGAAATCAAGGAATACTATTACTCACTTGAAAAATATAATGAATTAGACGTAATCTTATTAAAATTTTCAGCTATTGATGAATTTGGAAATATAAGTGAAGCATTAATATCTGAATTTGTAGTTCCGGATATATCACCTCCAGTTTCAATCGGTGATCCATTTATAACAATTGTTGAGCAGACTTCAAGTTCTATAGAAATATCTTGGCCAGAGTTTACAGATGTTTCAGGAATTAAAGAATACAGATTAGCGTATAACTCAGTTAACAATGAACATATTTCAGGAGAAATAACAACTACTGAAAATTCATTTATTCTAAATGATTTACCAGACAGTGTGAAATATTCTTTCATAATCTACGTTGTAGACAATGAAGATAATGAAATTATATGTTGTACAAAAGTAGTCGAAGCTAAAGATACCATCCCTCCAATCTGGATTGATGAAACAAATATAGCTTTAAATGTTAATGAAAATTTACTAATTATTAATTGGGGAGAAGCTGAAGATAATAAGAAGATAGATAAATACTCTCTTCGTATTTTTGCTGATAACAAACAGATTCACTACGTTGAATTATTAGATACTATAAATGAGTATGAATTCAACCTAGAGAATGTAGAGGTAGATGGATTTATTTCAGTAAAAATAAATGCAGTTGATGAAGATCAAAACTTAAGTAGTTTCTTAATAGCCTCACTTGATTTTCAACCGCCTTTTTGGATAGGAGAACCTCTAATTAATTTAGAAATTGAAGATGATATCTTATATATTTCTTGGAATAATGCTACCGATAACAAAGAAGTCAAAAACTATACTGTAAAAATTTATAACTCTATAGAAGAAGATGTCTTTATTGTTGAGTATGGGATTAATTCAATAGAGTACGACATTTCTGAATATTCAAGTAATGATGAAATCATAGTACAAATTACAGCTAGCGATGGAACTAATTTTAGTAGTCAACTAATGAATTCTATTACCATTCCTGGTTTCCTTAGAAATGTATTAAGTAATATAGGAATTACAACTACTTCAAGTTCAACTACTTCAAGTTCAACTACATCAAGTTCAACTACATCAAGTTCAACTACTTCAAGTTCAACTACTTCAAGTTCAACTACATCAAGTTCAACTACATCAAGTTCAACTACTTCAAGTTCAACTACTTCAAGTTCAACTACTTCAAGTTCAACTACTTCTACACTGGCTCCTGGAGTAACTCTTCCAAATACAGAAGTTGAGGGGGATTGTAGCGATATAAACTTGACAGAACCTCCAGATAATGGTCTTTATATCTATGCAACAATAAGTGTTGAAGATTGCAGTATTGTGACAACAGGTTTTGAATGCAGAAGAAGTAATTGCGGTGTTTATGGTGCAAATAAAGGTTATGGTTTCGACGGGACTGTTAGGTATGCTTGGATATCTTACCAGAACTATCTAAGCAATTGGAGTGGATATTATATTCCTGAAAGTAATCTTTTTTATGCAAATAATATCGGAACGTTTCAGGCTCCTTATCTTCCGCCAACATGCCTTGAATACGATATTGAACTTGGTGAATGTGTGACTTCTTCAACTACAACTACAACAACCGTTCCTAGTACAACTACTACTATTCAGTTGCAAGATCCTTATTTGGCAGACACAAGAATATGGTGGGTAAATGATACAGATGTGTGTTTCTATGTTGAAGTTGGTGGAGATACGACGATAAAGTTTGCAACCTATATTAATAATTCACTAGTTAGTGAGGCGCAGGGTGGAGGCGGAACAGGATTTACATACTTAATGAGAGGATATTCTTCTGGGGATGTCTTAACTTTCAGGACAGAAGTCAGAGATTATTTCACTACATTATATGAAAATACTACTTGGGGTTCAGTTACTATTGGTCAAAGTAGCCCTTATTATCGTCCAGTAACAGACGTTGGAAACGAATGTCTTATAAGCAATAACCCATCAAACTATACACCTCCTGCAGCACCTACTACTACAACTACAACTACAACTACAACTATTCCAAGTAGTACTACTACAACTATTCCAAGTAGTACTACTACAACTACTACTACAACTACAACTACAACTACAACTACAACTACAACAACTTCAACAACTACTACTACAACTGCAAGCTGTGTTGGGATAACTTTTCCAGCTCCACCAGATAATGAACTATATATTTTCGCAACATTAGATGTAAGTAATTGCCAAGTATTGACAACTGGTTTTCAATGTGCTCAGAATTGTGTTGGTCTTGTTAATCAAACTGGTGGTGGTAAAACTCAGGCTTATTTTTGGGCTGAAAACAACTCTGCTTCTTGGTTAGGAAATTGGTCTGGATATTATCAACCTGGTTCTGGAAAGTTTTATGTAACAAGCTCTGGGCAAGGGGGAGGTTTTGAGTTCACACCACCTTATCAAGGTCCTTAAATTTTCTAAAACTGTAGACATTCTCTGATAACTTCTGATATCTTTTTGAAAGAGCTTAAGTTCATTGACGCTATAATTTGATACTCTCTGATAATCTCTAGTATTTAATCGTTCTTTCCTTACAAGGAAGAAGTCACAGGTTCAAATCCTGTAGCGCCCACAAGGGTTTTTCAGTAATACAGTAAGAAATAAGTAAGTTTGACGCCCAAATGACGCCTTTTTGGGAAGGATTAATAATTCAACTACATTATGTTTATTTTTAAATATTTATAATGCAAATAGATCTGAATTTTGGTATAAATAAATATGGCACAACCAGTAAGTTTATTAAACAAAAGCACGAATGAAGTAAAACAATCGGCTACAGGATTCAGTTGGACAATGGTGTTTTGGGGACCTTTCCCACCACTTTTTAGAAGTGATTGGAAATGGGCAGCAATAGTTTTTGGTATAAACATAGTTTCTAATGCTATCGTGCCTGGTGCGGTATTTATTACAGGTATTATCTTTGGTGTAACTTACAACAAATCACATCTAAATGACTTACTCAATTCTGGATTTGTACCACAGGGAGATAAAGCCTTTGTAGATTCAGTATATTTATATGCTGGAAGAGTTGTGCCTAACGAAGATTCAGAATAGTCAACTTTCCGATTTAAATTTATAATATCGAATAATTGACGCCCAAATGACGCCCATTCTGTTCCAAAACATATGACAAAACCTGGTAGCTTCTGGTACTGACTAGTACAAGCCTTATGTTTATTGATGGTTTAAATTGATCCTCTCTGATACTCAATAGTATTTAATCGTTCTTCCCTTACAAGGAAGAAGTCACAGGTTCAAATCCTGTAGCGCCCACAAGGGTTTTTTTAAAATTTTGATCTTAATACTTAAAAATTGTTTCATTTTACATTGAATTACAATATTTTTATATTTAATGTTAGAAAATGTCTAATAACTATTTGATAGTAATTCCTACGTATAATGAAGCTGGCAATATTGAGAACCTAGTTAACAAACTTATTCAATATGATTTTCATATACTAGTAGTTGATGATAATTCTCCAGACAAAACATTTCGTATAGTTGAAAAACACAAAAGTTATGGGGAAAATTTATTTGCAATTTTAAGAACAAAAAACAGGGGCTATGGAAATTCTGTTGTTGATGGTTTTAAATATGGAATTGAAAAAAATTATGAATATATAATACAGATGGATTCTGACTTTTCACATAGAATTGAAGATTTGCTACCTATGTGTGAACTATCAAAAAGCTACGACATGGTGATTGGTAGCAGGTACGTAAATGGAGGCAATATTATTGGTTGGGGACTTTATAGAAAATTTCTATCAAAGTATGCAAATGTGTTTGCAAAAAATATTACAAATTCAAATATTAACGACTTAACTACTGGGTTTAGAATATATTCCAAAAATTTAATTAATAGTATTGATTTTCAGAATATAGAGTCTAATGGCTATTCTTTCCTTGTCGAAATAATTCATAGAATCAATAAAGATAATTATAAAATTGTCGAATATCCAATAACGTTTGTTGACAGACAGATTGGAAAATCAAAAATGAGTTTGAATATTATTTTTGAATCATTCATCAGATTACTAAAGATTTACTTTCATAAATAGCTATGAAGATGGTGATTCTTATTGCAAGCCAAAATATGAGAGAAACACTAACTCGATATAAATATAATCCAATTCTGTTTCATATAACTATTATTAAATTGTGAATTACATTTATATTTACTCCGGTAAATTGCCAAGTTATGCAAAAGTGAGTATAAACAGTGTTGAAAGTACTGATCCAGAAGCCAATATTGTTTTATGTTCTGATGAGGGTAATCATTTACCAAATGTGAAAAATATAACTTTTGAGAATATTGAATCCGAACTAACAAAAAAAGTTAAAGAAATAAATTATTTTAGAGACGAAACAAATCCTCTTTGGACAACCTCTCTTCTTAGGATATTTTATCTGTTAGATGTTGTAAAGTTTTTTGGTTACGATAACTTTATCCATTTTGATGTAGACGTAATGATTTATAAATCTTACAATCAATTAAAAAATTACTTTGATTGTGAAAAATTTAATATAACTTCAATAACTGAATTGGATTTAATTTTTAGCTACTCCTTTACAAAAAATATAGAAAATTATCAATTGATATGTGAAAAAATTTATGAAATTTTGAAAAATCCGGAAAAATATGAAAAAAAATTTAATGACTCTAAAAAGCTAAATGAGATGATGCTTTTAAATATTGTTTACATGGAAAACAGAGAATTGTTTAATATATTGCCAAGCATTCCTAATATTAATAATAAAAACAAAATACTTTTTGATTCAGGAACTTATGGTCAGTATTTAAGTGGAGCATCTAAAACGCTACTTTCTAAAAATATAATTCATGAAGATTCATTTGTTGGAAGGTTTTTACTAAAAGGTTCAGCAAGTGTTAAGTTCAAAAAAAGACCTTTTGTAAGATTTAATAAGGAGAATTTTGAACTAGCTAATTTGCACATACATAGTAAAAATTTAGATAAATATTTACCTAAAGGTTTTTAATGTTTAATAAATTAATAAAAAGATTGATTAAAAGATTTAAACAAGAATTAAAAAATATCTATTTATCAAAACTAAGAAAATTTGTTAATTTATCAAGCTACCCATATATATCCGGGGATACTTTTAGACAGCTAAGTGATCATATTTATGATGAAAGAAAAAACATTGAAATTTTAAAAATAAAAGACGGAGACATTATATTTGTAAAAACTGATTATCTAGAACAATTTGTTTCTAAATATTTGGATAAAATTGATAAAAAAATTTCTCTAATATTTCATAATTCAGATTTTTCTTTTGAAGAGAAACATATAAAACATTTTAAAAATGAAAATTTGTTAGTATTCTCACAAAATTTAAATATTGACTTTACAAAAACAAATAATATTTTTCCTATTCCAATAGGACTAGAAAATAGAAGTTATTTTATGAATGGGAAATTAAAAAATTTTGATAGGGCTTTAAAAAAAAGTTCCCATGAATTTAAAAATAAATTAATTTTATGTGGATTTAACCCAAACACCAATAATGAGAGAAAAAAAATTCTTGAAATTATAAGTAAAAATGAAAATATTAATTTTTTAAGATACTCAAATCACGTTAAATATTTAGATACGATCTCTGAACATAAATTTAATTTATGCCCTGAAGGAAATGGGCTGGACACTCATAGGTTTTGGGAAACTTTAATGATGGGGTCTATCCCTGTTGTTAAGAAAAATAACTTAGTTTTAAATTTTGAAAAGTTTGATATCCCTATTTTAATTCTTGATGATTGGGGAGATCTAGATAATCTGAGCAAAGAGTCTTTGAACAAATTTTACAAAAATAATTATATGAAATTAAAAAATAATAAATATATATATTTTGATTATTGGAAAAAATTAATAAAAGATAAGCTATTAAGTCTTTAAATATATTAAAAAACGTAATTAATTTTCAATAGTGAGTATTAAAAAGTAAAAAAATATTTGTTTTTTTTAACTTGAAGAAACAACCTAATGATTCTCAAAATCAAATTGATTAGTTGATTTAAATTTTCCTCTTAATCTAGATTTTATCCTGCCAAAAATTCCATCATTTGTATAAATAGGGTTAATTTTGGAATTAATAAAAATATTTCTAATGAAGTTATTTTTTATTATCAATTCATGAGATAGGTGTTTGTATTCTAGTTTTGGAAAAAGATTTATTTTAACTTTTTTGTGATTAAGTATTAATCCCTGAACTGTATGGTCACCCCATCTATATCGGATCTGATCGTCTGCTAAAGATATAAGTTTTAAGATCTCTTGTACATCATTATTCAACCAAAATTTAACACTGCTTGCGTACAAATTTGTGTAAGGGTTTCTGTGATTGTATATTTTTTTTACGTTTAAATCACTATTGCTTAAAAGGTAGTAAGGCAAAGTTTCGTTAGTCAACCTATGAGTTTCCTTTGTAAATCTTCCGGTCATATACTTGATACCCTTTTTTTTCATGTAGCTAAACAGGTTTGGGTCACAATCAAGTATCTCAACATCTTCATCAATTCTAAAAATATAATCATAATTTGATACTTCATCCCAAATGTGAAACATATTGAATCTACACATTTGTCTATAACCTAAGTTAAATTTATTTTCTCCTTCGAGGTCTATGTCGATGTTTCGAAAGTGCTTGGACACATCTTTAAAGATAATTTTACTTGGATAATTTGAACTTATATATTTTTGATCTTCAGAGGAGATATTCCCCTCATGAAACAATACTAAATCAATTTCATCAGCGGTTAATTTTATAATTCTTTCATAAATAGAAAGATTTCTTTTTATTAAATCTGAATATAAATCCTTATTAGATGGATAGCCTCTTGTAAGAGCCACTATTGCTGATTTCATACACTAAAAATAATAATAAATTTAATTTTTAAACCATCAAAAGAAAATAATTAATCATTTAAATTTATAAGAAAAATATATTTAAATATTTAATCTTCAAATACTATTAAACATTTTGTAAAATTCATCAAAACCTTGTGGTATTTTTAATTTTTGGGAACTTTTTATTAAATAATTTAAATCTGATTTTGCTTCTAAGAATGTATTTGGTTCATAGATTGAAATTTGATTCATAAATTCACTTGCCATTCCAACATCGGTGGAGACAATTGGAGTTCTAGTAAGAGCACACTCTGGTATTGCTTGAGGTCCTCCTTCAATTCTTGAACTTACTATATATAGATCAAGACAGTTGTATAACTCATTTAACTCTTGCTGATTAACCATTTCAAAATATTTAAAAGGTATGTTTTCTTTATTTAACTCATTGATTATAAAATCTCTTCTTCGCCCAGTTAAAATCACCTCTAAATTAGGGTTATTTTTTTTGAGGTCAAGCACGTTTTTTAAAAAAATATCAGGTCCTTTAATTAATTTTGGTAAATTTGGATTTTTCCCAAGAGAGTCTCTTTGGAACGACCCAACGTAATAAGTTGAGTTATTTAATCCAAACTTTTTTTTTAATTTTTCTTTATTTTCAATATAAAACCATTTTTTTGAGTCTATCCAAAATGGAGTGTAAAATATTTTTTTGTCTGTAAATATACTTAATTCATGAATTGTTTTTTTCGAAATAACGTGATAGCAATCAATGTATTTGTCAATTTTTTTTATTTTATTAAAAAACTCTGTCTTTTCCTCATCTTCAATGTGATGTATCGTGTAAACAACTTTTTTATTTTTAATAAATTTGAATTTGTAATTTTTAAAAGCCCACGGTGACATTACCCAAAAAATATCACTTAATAAAAAGTTTTCAACGGATAAATTACTGTTGTAGTTATACCATTCTTTTCGGAATCTATCTACAATCCAATTCTCGTAGGATTTATTTATGTAAATTTTCATTTATTTATAAGATTAATGGAAAATAGCAACATAAATTTTAGATATGAAAACTTTTATTACTACTTTCTTTTATTTTGATGTATTAAACAAAAGAAAAGATCTTAAAAAATACACTATTAATTTAAAACCATCTCTAAATCTATTTATTTGAGTTTTTCCATATATCCTAGCCTTGTAATGAACAGGATATTCTAATATTTTTTCTCCGGAATAAGCAGCACTAAAAATTAAATCAAAGTCTCCAAATGGATCAAGAAAATTTAAATTTTCTCTCCAGGTAAATATTTTTTCTATGTGTGTTTTTTTAAAAACTTTAGTGCCGCAAAGAGCATCTGATAAAGTGTTTTTTATAACTATAGAAATAATCAATTTAAAAAAAATATTTCCAATTTTATTTAAAGGTCTCATTGATTTTTTTTCAATTGGATAAATTAGGCGAGTTCCGTTAACAAAATCTGCATGACCTCTCTCAATTATCTCAAAAAAACTTGGTAATGTTGTTGGGTCTACTGATATATCAGAATCCAAAATGGCAATTAAATCTCCATTTGTATGCTTTAAAGCTTCAAATACGGCATTTGCTTTTCCATTTGATTTTTGCTCAATTACATTTATTTTTAAGTCTTTATATTTAATAGCAATTGCTTTACTAACTTCTAGTGTTTTATCTTTTGATTCTGCTGATATAAGTAGAACTTCTGATAAATTCTTCAATTTTGGAAAATTTGAAAATAGAATTTCTAAATTTTTCTCTTCATTTTTTGCCGGGATAATTACTGATTTCGTCATTATTTTTTCTTCAATTTCAATTTTTGAAAATAAAACATAACTTTTAATACCTAAATTAAATTTAAAAAATAAAACTTCAAATAACTTATTAAAAAAATTACCTAATCCAAATAATTTAAAAGGAATTATTTGTTTTGTATAAAAATATATAAAATCTAATCCCGCAGATCTTGATAAGCTGATTATTTTTTTTAAGTTGGTTTGTGATTTTTTGTACTTATTTTTCAACTTTAAAAATTCAAGAGTATACAAAATAAGTTTCCATTTAGGGTTTATAGTAGAAATTAAAACTTTCCCATTACTTTCTAGTTTCTGACTTACAGTCTTTAAAAGTTTATAAATATCATCACTAATCTCAAAGATATCAGTAACTACAACAAGGCCGTAGCTTTGATTTTCAATTTCAGACAGCAGTTTATAAACATCCTTATTTTCATTTACAAGTAATGAATTAACTGAATTATTGTCAATCTTTAGACTTTTATAATTTTCCTCTAAAGATATGTGCAAAGTCCTTTTTTCATTTTTTAAGAATCTATAAAGTTCGAGTTTTTGCCTATTGTAAAATTCAGTAGAGTTTATTTTAATGCGCATATAAATTGTATTATAAAATTCAAATACTAAAAATAGTATCTAAATGTAAAAATTATATTTTTGGATATTCCCAAGTTGGTTTTAATAGATTATTTTTAATTAAAGTTTTTTCTTTTTCGGCTTCATTAATATCGTTTTCTAACATCAACTTAACCAAGCCTTCAAAATCTAATTGTGGTTTCCAACCTAAAGCTTTATTGATTTTATCAGGGTTACCAAGTAAGTAATCAACTTCATTTGGTCTAAAATATTTATCTGATGTCACTACATAATCTTTCCAATCAAGGTCAAGAATTGAAAATGCTGTTATTAAAAACTCTTCGACTGTGTAGGTCTTTCCTGTAGCAACAACCCAATCATCAGGAGTGTCGTGTTGCATCATCATCCACATTGCTTCAACATAATCGCCAGCGAATCCCCAATCACGTGAAGCTTCTAAATTTCCAAGTGTTAATTTTTCTTGTATTCCAAAATGGATACGGCCTAAAGCTTTTGTAATTTTTCTTGTTACAAACGTTTCTCCTCTTCTAGGAGATTCATGATTAAATAATATTCCGTTAACACCAAAAATATCGTATGACTCTCTGTATAATTTATTTGTTTCATGAGCAAATACTTTAGATGAAGCATAAGGACTTTTAGGTAAAAAAGGAGAATTCTCATTGAGACTTGTCCTCTCTTCTCCCCCAAACATTTCTGAGCTTGAAGCTTGGTAGAATTTTATATCTTTTTTTGAATTTTTTATTGCTTCTAAAATTGCAATAGGACCAATAGTGCTAGTTTGTGAAGTATATAAAGGATTTTTAAAAGATACAGCTACATGAGATTGTGCTCCAAGGTTATATATTTCATCTGGTTGAACAATTGTAATTAAATTAGTTAAAGATGCAGGATCTAAAAGGTCAGCATAATGTAGGAATAAATTATTATCTTCAATATTTTCTGAAATCAAACCATCTATTCTGTTTGTGTTTATAGAAGACGACCTTCTTACGGTCCCATGAACTTCATAACCTTTTCCTAAAAGAAGTTCAGCAAGATATGAACCATCTTGACCTGTTATACCAGTTATAAGTGCTTTCATCTAAACAATTATATATTAAATCTGAAAGATTGTAATAGCCTTATTTTTAAGTTTTGAAAAAATATCAATTCTTTGCCTTTATTAATAAAAAAATTTATTTATTATGTACTGAGGTATCAAAAAAGGAAAAAAAATTAAAATTTTAATTTTTGGATCTAATGGATTAGTTGGCTCTAACTTGTCTAGGATATTATCAAAATCTAGTTTTGTTTCTAAAGTTATCTCATCAACACGTAAAGACACTAATTTGTTTTCACTTACAGAAACATCAAACAAGATTGTGCATGAAAAACCAGACATAGTCATTAATGCTGCAGCAAAAGTTGGTGGAATTATGGCTAACAATACTTTTAGAACAGAATTTATATTGGAAAATTTAAAAATTAATTTGAATGTTTTAGAGTCAATAATCAATTATCCAGATATAAAATTAATCAATTTAGGGAGTAGTTGTATCTACCCGCTTGATGCATCAAATCCAATAGTTGAAGAAAGTTTTATGAGTGGAAAGCTTGAGCCTACAAACTCACCCTATGCTATGGCAAAATTAACTGCAATTGAAATGGGTAATGCACTAAAGATTCAATATGGTCACAAAATTATTAACTTAATGCCAACAAATTTATACGGACCAAATGATAATTTTGACTTAAATAACAGCCATGTAATTCCTGGTTTAATTTCTAGATTTTACAACGCAGTATCAAATGAGAGTTCTGAAATTAGCATCTGGGGAACAGGGGCTCCTCTAAGAGAATTCTTGTATGTAGAAGATTTTGCAAATGCAATAGAATTTCTCCTAGAAAAAGAATGGGAGCATGAGCTTTTAAACATTGGTAGTGGTGAGGAAGTTTCAATTAAACAGTTAGCATATCTTTTAAAGGAAATTAGTGGGTTCAAAGGAGATATTGTTTTTGATCCATCAAAACCGGATGGGAACCCAAAAAAGTTGCTCAATCTTGATAAAATCAATTCTCTTGGCTGGGAATCTTCAACCCCTTTAGAAGTCGGACTCAAAAAAACATATCAATGGTATTTAGATAATAT
Organism: uncultured Candidatus Actinomarina sp.; assembly: GCA_902610815.1. Lineage (GTDB taxonomy): Bacteria > Actinomycetota > Acidimicrobiia > Actinomarinales > Actinomarinaceae > Actinomarina. The sequence continues at coordinate 87,267 of CACLXG010000002.1, read as the reverse complement.
AGCCTAATTTTTTTTTGCTAGAAATGTGCCAATAAAGAAATAATAATTAAAAGGAAACTGAACTCCCTCCATGGATACATCAAAAAATGATGCTATAAGTAGCGGGGCTATAAAATTTAAAAGTCTTAAATTTTTATTTCTTTCTCTCCACTTTGTCAAAAAAGACGCATGCAAAAAAATAAATAAAAGAAATAAAGCAACTCCCCCCCTTGCGAAAATGTTTAAGAAATAATTATGAATATTTTCATTTAATCCATCTCCTCCCCACCTTCCAGGCTCTGAAGGATCTGCCATAACTGGAAGTATCTCGTTATATCCATATCCAAAAATTAGTTTATTTTTTTGATTTTGATCTTTTAATAGATCTTGCCAAATATCTAATCGCCAATTTAATGTGCCATCTGTAGATTTAAGAACTCCATCATCAAAATATAAAGAAAAAATTACTCCTATATAGTTTCTTCTATTTAATAGATCTTCTAAATTCTCTTGAAGAAGTTGATTCTGTGTAATTTTTAACTCTTCATTCATTAAAGGATTGTTTTTTTCAAAACTTAAATTCCCATAAATATTAAGAGTTGAAATTATAAAAATTATTACTGCGACAAATGTAAAAATTAACGTCTTAACTTTATTTATAATTAGTTGCTTTCTTAAAGCAGAAATTTCCATAATTAAAAATACTAAAAGTGCAACAAAGGAACCTCTACTTAAATACAAAAGTATAGGAAGGAATAGTGGAATAAATACAAATGTTGCAATATATATAAGATTATCTTTTCCAGAGTTATTGTAAATAAATACAACTATAACTACAGCCATTAAGACATCTGAAGCTTTTATATATTCAAACTTATCTGAGTATTGGTTAAAAAAATCTGAAATAAATTTTGGATATTTGCTGGAACCAAACATATAGATAGTTGGTATCAACAAAAATAAGCTTTTATACAATCTATTGGAATATAAATATTTCTGTGGAAATTTCAATCCTATAAAATAGAAAGAAATCATACCTATAAATGATGCTGCTTTATAGACATAAGTATTTAAAAACTCCGCTCCTGTAAATAAAACTTGGAGTAAAAAATAAAAATAAATATATGAAAATAAAATGTATTTGCTGCTTTTTTTATATTTTAAGAATTTAATTGATAAAAATGTTAAATGTAAAAAACCTATTAGTACTACATATTCTCCCAACCTAAAGCCGAAAATTTCTAATCCCACAAAAGATCGAGTAAAGATTAAATTTAATACTACAAATATGAGAACTGATAAATGAATATATTTTTCAAAAGTATGTTTTAATAATTTATTTTTCATAAATGTAATTTCATATATTTAAATTAATATCATTTTTTATTTAGTTTGGCTTAGTGCCTTTAAAAAATAATATCTTTGTTTGTTTTTTTTCATTGTTGAAATATTATTTTTAGTATTTAATTTATATAGTGGCTTTTTAATTTCAAATATTTTTTTATTTTTTTTAATTAAATCTAAAAAAAGTTTGAAATCTTGAGCATACAAATAATCTTCATCGTAATTACCAACATAGTTAAGTAGTGATTTTTGAATAGCTAGAGTTCCATGTATGTATGGATTTTTATATTTTATGGATATTTTTTTTGGAACCCAACTACTTAGTCCAGGAATAGTTTTATTATTTTGCATGTTGATGGCTCTTGAAGTGCAAACTTGATATATTTCTCTTTCTAAAATATTTAATTGTTCTTGAAATCTTTGCGATAAACTAACATCATCTGAATCCTGACGGAAAATATACTTACCATTAGATTTTTCAATTAAAAAATTTAAAGATTTTGTTAGCCCAATGTTATTAGAATTTTTGTACAATTTAATTCTTGGATCGGTAGTAAATTTTTTTACTTTCTCATAAGTATTGTCTGTGGAACAGTCATCTACGATCAAAAATTCAAAATCTTTGTAAGTTTGACCTAAAATACTTTTAATTGAATTCGAAACATTATCTTGATCATTGTAAACGCTCATAATTACACTAATTTTGTTACTCATTTAATTTATAATTTTTTCGAATTTGTTTAAATAACTTTCTGAACTGTAGACTTCTTCGATAAATTCATAATTTTTTATTGACTGATTTTGCACTAATTTACTGTCATTTAATAGTATTAGTTTGTGATATAAATCTTCTCTTGAGTTAGGTTTAAAACAAAAAGGATTGTTGTCCGGAAAAAACTCGCTAATACCTCCATTGTTAGGATATACCGAATTAATTTTCATTTTAGAAGCTTCGAATAGTAGAGTTGGCTGTCCTTCATATAAATTTGTATTTGTTACGACAGAATAAGCATTCTGAATTAAACTAATAACCTCTTCATTATCTAACTTACCAAAAAATATTATATTTTTATTTTCAAATTTTTTCTTGAGTTCTGAATATAGAGGACCCTCACCAACTAAAACTAACTTTTTTTCAAAATTTTTAAGCAAGCTATAAGTTTCTATTAAAGTTTTTGATCCTTTTGCTTCAGAAATTAAACCAGCATAAATTATATAACTTTTTGGTTTCAATTCATAATAGTTAAAGTTTTTTGAAATTTTACCTATGCTTATTGGGTTGTGTAATGTATTAATTAATTTTGATTCAAAACCTGACTCAACCAAAAAATTTTTTTGAAATTCTGAAAGAGTAACTATCTTTGATTTTTTAAGTAACTTGTAATATTTTTTACTATAAATTATCAAAAAAAGAGATTTTATATATGACTCTTTAAAGTATTTGTTAAAAAATAAATTATCTTTGTCATTAAAACCACAACCATCACACCTTTTCCTGCCATTCAAGTGTGTGTATTTAAAAAAACTTTTTCCACAATCAAATCTGTAATTATGAAGTTTAATCACAAAGTCTATATCAGAATTGTTTAACTCTTTAAATATTCCTAAAGATGCTTTAAACCAAGTATTGTGAACATAAACAATATCGGGTTTAAACTTAATCAATTTTTTTTCTAACTTTTTTTGTGAATCTCTATTGTTGTTTGTTAAAAAATAAATAAATTGCTTAAAAATATTTGAAATCTTTTTGTTAGAGTATTTCATCACTTCAACATTAAAGTTATTTTTTAGAACTTTTACTTCATTATTAAAAGCAACATCTTCTCCACCAGTTAGTCTATAGGTTGTATGAATCATTAAGATTTTCTTCATCAGTATTAGGGTAACAAAATTAATTTTCTAAAATTATGTCTACAGTTAACACATTTGAAGAATATTTTTTTGTCATACATCATAAACTTTCCTTCTATTTTCAATAATATCTATTTGTATATGTCTATCAACCTTACGAAAACTTGTTGGATCGTGAGTCGAATTAACTATAGTAATATTTTTGCTAGTTAAAATATCTAAAATTAGTAGCTTTGTATTCCTGTCAAGGTTAGAAGTTGCTTCATCTAGTAACAATATTTGTGAATTAGCTAATATTGCCCTTATAAATCCAACTTTTTGCATTTGACCAGACGAAAGAGATTTGTTTGAAACTTCTTTATCAAGAAAATTTGAACTGATTTTTTTATCTAACTCAAACTTTTCACATAATTCTAAAATCGTTTTTTCGTCAACATTGATGTCGTTACCATAAAGAAGGTTTTCTCTAAGTGTTGTTGATAAAATTAACGGATTTGGTCCTATATAACCTAGTTTGTTTTTAGCTAATCTTATTGATCCTGATTCATGAATTAACATCCCGGAAATTAGTCCAAGCAAAGTGCTTTTTCCCGAACCATTTTGGCCTGTTATAACTGTATGAGTGTTGTTCAAAATTTCTAAATCTAAATTTTGAAATATCCATTCACTTGAATTTCTATATTTAAAATTTACTGAACTGAATACAATATCATTCTTTCCTAATTTTGTTGAAAATTTATAATCATGAATTAAATTTTCTTGTTTACCATCGAGTACGAACTTCAATTCTTTAATGTGTATTTGAGAATTTAATACTCTACCAAACGCACCTGCAGTTGCTCCTAGTGACTGAAAGAGTCTTAAGGTTATTGCAATATAATCTAAAGTTATGAAAGTAAAATCACCAAAATAATAAATAAAAATTGAAAATGTAAATATAGTTATAAAACTTGGAAAATCTGAACTTAGTACATTGTAGATATATTTTTTTAACTCACCATTTGCAAATTCATCTAATGTGTTTGAAAATTTTTTAATTTCATCTTTGTCTTTGTCCAGTATTTTTATTAAGTATAGATTTTCTATAACTCTTTGAATTTCTTCATTCGACTTTTTTTCAAATATATAAGCTTTATGCATAAAGTTTTTTGAATTCACTAAAAGTTTCTTTATAGGAATAATTAAAAGCAAGACACCAACCGCAAATGCAGAAACCATTGTTGGGTTTGAAAATAATAGATATAAAAAATATACAATGGCCTGAAGCAAAAAATTTAAAAAATTTGTTAATGAAGAATAAAAAAATGATACATGTGTTGTAATTTGATTAGTATAAAAAAATGCATCTGAAGTTGAAAAGTCTTTTTCTTTAAAAATTTGAGTCATGACATTCACTTTAAGATTTTTCATAACTGTAACTTCTAAAGTTTTAATTAAGTAATTTTGAAAAAGCTTAGAAGAGAATCTAACAATAATTACTAAAGGCAATAGAAACATATTGCTATCCAGAAAGTTGATTGCTAATTCAATAGTTCTAAAAGTTTCAAACTCTCCAGTAAAAAATAGGGTCAATATAAGTATTATCGCTATATCAAGAATTGCAGTTAAGTTAGATGCAATAATAGCTAATAATATGGTGATTTTTTTATTAGTAGTCCCAGTTTGTTTTGACACATATAGAACATCACTAAGAACTTTTCTTAATTGTTTAATTCTATATTTCACTTCTATCTCAATTATATTGCAAGAATATTTCAAACTTTACAATTAATTTAGGTAATTAAACTTTTTATGTCCCTTAACTCATTTTCAACCAATTTTTTTAATAAGTATTTCTCATTAATAGTTTTTTGAGCATTAATTATTAACTTCACATTATTTTCTTCATTTTTTTCTAGTGAGAGTAAAACATCTTGTAGGAATTTAATATTGTTTTCAAAAAGAATAGAATTTTGATCAGTTAAGAACTCTAAATGATTTTTAATATTCGAAGCGATTACAAGGCATCCTGCAGACATTGCTTCTAGAACACTTTTAGGATTTCCTTCATATATAGAGCTAGATATATAATATCTATATCCTTTTAGCTTTATGTATAACTCTTCATTACTAACAATTCCAAAAAAATTCACTTTAACATTGAGATTTTCAGCTAACTGTGAAAGGCTGTGTTTCAATGATCCTTCTCCATAGATGTCTAATTCATAATCTGTTTTTTCTAATGCTCTAATAATCAATTCATAATTTTTTTGCTTTTCAATTCGACCAACACTAACAATCTTCTTACTGTTTTTTGTATAATTTAATTTATCAAGAGCTATATCTTGAATATTTACCCAATTAGGTCTGATTTTTATTTTTGAGCTAAATTTATTAGAAAAATTTTTAATTAAAAATTGTTTATCACAATTACTAGTCACTGTGTAAATGTCAGAATATCTTAAGCCCAAAAATGTAAGATATTTAAATAACAATTTTTTGATTGTGCTTTTGTTTTCATATATTGAAAACTCGTACATGTCATATCCAGTTCTTATAATAAGTGGGATGTTAAATTTTCTTCTAATTAGTATTGGAATCCAACACCCTAAAAGTTGATTTTGAATAATTATTTCTGAATTTTCTAAATGAACTGTTTTTAGAAATTTTTTGTAAAAAAATGAATTTATAAAATTAACAAACTTCCATTTATAAATCTTTTTGTATTTGTATATAGGAACAACCTTTATGAAATCTTTATCAACATAGTTAGAATCAGTTTCATCACCATATGAAAAAATAACAAAATTTAAATTTTCATCTTCTTCATGTAATTTTTCAAAATGTTTAATTTCGCGAGTCAATTGTCCAGAATCATACCAAGTCTTTAGATTATATCCATAAGTAAGGAAATAAAGGATGTTCATTAAGAATAGTTTAACTGATATTATTATAAGTAAATGAGTTTTAAATTTGCCAACTTACATAATCTTTTTAGACAGATTCTTTTATTTATATCTTTCAACATTTTTAACTTTTTAGAGCAAGCATGAAAGTTGCTATTGGTTCAAAATTTATTGACGGTCCTTGGGGAGGTGGTAATTTATTTGTAAAAAGTTTAAAAGATTATTTAGAGAATAAAAAAGTATCTGTTGTTCACAATCTAAATGTTAAAGATATAGACATAATTTTACTTACAGAACCTAGGGTCGAATCATCTAGTTCTTCAATTACGTTGTTAGAGGCTAAATTATATAAAAAATACATAAATAATAATGTAAAAATTATTCATAGAATTAACGAGTGTGACGAAAGAAAAAATACAAATAAAGTTAATAAAAAGATGTTACATGTGAGCAATAATTCTGACTACACAGTATTTGTTAGTTATTGGATAAGAGATTTGTATTGGAAACTTGGTTTAAAAAAAAATAATTCAAAAGTAATTATGTCTGGTTCAAACAAAAAAATATTTAATAATAATGATTATGAAGCTTGGGACGGATCGTCAAAATTAAAAATTCTGACTCACCATTGGGGAAACGATTGGAATAAAGGATTTGATGTATACGCTAAAATTGATAACTTGTTAGATAATGAAGAATTTAATAAAAAATTTAATTTTTGCTACATAGGGAATTTGCCTAAAGGATTTAGTTTTAAAAACACCGTTTACAAAAAACCTATGAGTGGATTAGCTCTAGCTGCTGAAATAAAATCACATCACTTATATATTACAGGTTCCTTAAATGAGCCCTCAGGTAATCACCAAATTGAAGCATCGCAGTGTGGATTGCCAGTCATGTATATTAAAAGTGGTGGTATACCTGATTACCAACGAGATTATGGCATTGAATTTCACATAGATAACCTGGAAAATAAATTAAATGAGGTTCATAGTGATTATGAGTTATTTTTTAAAAAAAACCTAACTTTTCCATATAGTGCAGAAAAAATGAATAAAGATTACTATGAACTATTTGATCAAATACAAAATAAATCAGATAAAAATTTAGGAAATAAATACTACTTTTTACTTTACAGATATTTTGACAAATTAAATTTCATTAATTTTTATAAAAATTTATTGACTAAATTATCATATCAAATTAATAAACTAAATCGTTAAAAATAATGTTTTAAAAATTTATTAATTGTCTAACTTTTAACAATATAATCATTAATAGTATGTGTGGCTTTCTAGGTTCAATTACAAAAAGTGAAATTTCAAAAAATGAACTTGAACTTTGTAATCAAAGAATAATTTGTAGAGGTCCAGATGAAAAAAAAACAATTAATAATAAGCAATACTTATCAAACCCTTTATTTCATAATTTTGTTTTTAATAGGTTATCTATAATTGACTTAAGCTCTAATGCTTCTCAACCAATGTTTTCAGAAAAATTTAATACATTGATTATGTTTAATGGTGAAATTTATAATCATCGAGAATTAAGAAAAGAATTAGAAAATTCTGGTATAAAATTTAACTCATCACATTCTGATACAGAAACATTACTCATGGGATTATCTTCTATCGGAATAGATTTTATAAAAAAAATAAATGGTCAGTTTTCAATATTTTTTTATGATATTTCAAAAAAATGTTTTTACCTAATAAGGGACAGAGCTGGACAAAAGCCGCTTTACTATTCAAAAAATTCTCATGGAGTATATTTTAGTTCCGATTTACAATCTGTAAAAAATTTATCTAAAAGTTACGAATTAGACTCTAAACAAATTTCAAATTACTTAAATTTTGGATCTTCTCTTACCCCTAATTCATTTTTTGTGAATATAAAAAACATTAACCCCGGTGAGTATCTTAAATTCTCATTTGAAAATCAAGATTTTAAAATTACTAACAATAGATATTGGGACCTTGAAAGCTACATTGATGATAAAAAATTTTCTGAGGAAGAGTTTATTGAACTTTTTGAAGACAGTGTGAACTTAAGGCTTGAAAGTGACGTACCTGTATCTAATTTCTTATCTGGCGGGCTGGACTCAACTGCAGTTGTAAAAGCTGTCAGTAAAAATAAAAAGCAATTAAATACTTTCTCTGTTATAACAAACTCAAAAAAATATAATGAAAGTGAATATATAGACCAAGTAGTAAAAAAATATGACACAAATCATACTTATAGAGAAATTAGCCTAGATATAAAATTAGAAACTATAAAGTCAACAATATTGAAATATGACGATATTATTTACGACCCGTCTTTGATACCGACTTATATTCTTTCTAACAATATTTCTGAAAACTATAAAGTAGCTCTATCTGGCGATGGTGGAGATGAATTACTTTCTGGCTATCAACATTATGCTAATTTTCATAAAAATAAAAATCTTAATAGCCAAATCGTAGATCTATTGTTTAGTGCGTATCCTAAATTTTTTGGAACAGGAAATAATATTTTAAAGTTCTCAAAAGATTGGAAAAAAGCATATGCCTCATTCTATGAAGATAAGAAATTGATGAAAATCTTAAATATCGAAAACTATTTAAGCTTTAATGAAATTTATTTAACATCAATGGAAAAGAGCTGGAAATCTTTGATGCTAGTTGATTATAAATTTTTCCTAAATGAGATGATGCTTAAAAAAATTGACAGGTCATCTATGCTTAATTCACTGGAAATAAGATCCCCCTTTCTTGATTATCGTCTTGCAGAATATGTCATAGGCCATAAAAGTTTCTCAAGCGGTGAGCAGTTTACAGCTAAGAAAATTATTAAAAATTATTTATTAAAAGACAATTTTAATGATGAATTTTTGGATAGAAAAAAAATGGGATTTTCTATAGATATAAAATCTATTGTTGCAAATAACAGATATGAAATTTTTGAAACTATTTTAAATTCTTCACTAAACAATCTATTAGATTTGAGAAATATTAAAAAATTGAACTTAGTTAATTCTAGAATTAACTCCACAAGGTTATGGAAACTTTATGTGCTTAGTTTATTTCTAGATAATATCGGTACTATTAAAGTTGATTAGTTTGAACACAAATGTAAATTTATAGTTTAGGGAATAAATTGAATATTGTAATCACTGGAGCTACTGGACAAGATGGTATTTTCCTGATAGATAAACTTCTCAGAGAAACTAATGCAAAGATATTCGCATGCACAAGAAGTAGGGAAAATTTTGATTTTAACAAATTGAAGTACTTAAGTAACAATGAAGATTTTTCCAGGATAAGAGTCGTAGAGATAGATTTTTTAAACTATGAAGAAGTGTTCAATTTTTTAAAAGATGTCTCTCCGAAGCTATTATTTAATTTAATGGGACCTAGCTCAGTGAAAAGCTTTATAGACAGACCTGGTGAAATGGAAAATATAACTCTATCTTGTTTTGATAACATTATAAATTCATTAATCAACTTAAGAAATTTTTGTAATATTTATCATTCTTCATCATCAGAGATGTATGGTTATGATTCAAAAATTCCATTTGATGAGAATTCAAAATTCGAACCAAATTCATCTTATGCAAAATCTAAACTTAAACTTCATAGAAAGTGTGAAGAGCTTTTAAAAACTTATGAGTGGCCAATTATTTCAGGTGTTATGTTTAATCATGAATCAGAATTTAGAAGTTCTAATTTTTTAGTAATGAATTTGATTGAAAAAGTTATAGAAATAAATAATGGTGTAAAGCATCAAGTTGTACTACCAAGTTTAAAAATTTCTAGAGATTGGTCTTATGCAGGCGACATTACAGAAGCAATATTTGAATTAACAATTAATAACTTTTATGGTACTTATGTAATTGGTTCTGGAAAGAGTGCTTCTATTGAAGAAATATCTAAATATATATTTAATAAAATTGATTTAGACTATAACAATTTTGTAAATATTAATTCAAATGAATTAAGAGCTGGAGAACCGATGAATATTATATGCAATCCAACTAAAATAAAAAAAGATACCGGATGGGAAGCTAGTAAGGATATATATTACGCAATAGACAAAATGTACGATTATAAAACTCTTTTTCAAAGATAGGATTTTTATAATCGTTGCTTAATGCAAACAATTATTTGTTGATTTTTTCCATTATTCTTAATTGAAATACCGGTATGGAAATAGCCAACATTGAAATGAGCATAGAATAATACGGATATGTTTTACTTTTAGAATTGTTATCATCGGCTGACAAGTAAGACACTATAGGAACAATACAATAAGACTTTTCTCTTAATTCAATATTAATCTTATTGTCGATTACACATTCCTGTCCATTGCTACCAAAGTAATTATTATCAGCATTTTTTACTCTTAAAATACTTTGCTTATTACAGTCTGTCCGTAATTTGTTTGAATTTCCAGATCTGTGAATTTTTTCTAATAACTCATTTTCAAATAATAAAAAATTGTTTACTTCACAAAAACTAGAATGCTGGTTAGAGGCTACCAAATACTCTGAAAAACTTTGGTCAATTTTCTTAGGATGTCCAGCAACAAAAAATATTGTTGCAATCCAAAATACTACGAAAAATATCTTAAACATTTTTAGTTTTTCTAATACTTTTACAGTAACGAACAGGAAGGTAATTGAAATTAAGAAACTATAATAAAAAACTTTAAAAGTATCACCAAGAAAAGGATTGAAATTAGGACTAGGTATGCCTAAAGAAATAATATAAAGAACTAAAATTCCAAAAAAAGGCATTAAGTATATATTTTTATTCTTATTGTCTTTATAAGTTAAAAAGGCGAGAACTAAATAAAATAAAATTGTAAGAATTGAAGATACAGTCTTCCTAGCTAAATTTAGATTTGTTTCTAGAACCAATCCATAAGGCCCTGAATATTTTATCACTCTATATTTATTTATAAAACTTTCGCCTTGTGTTGTAAAAAAATCTTTTCTATTTCTTGAAAAATAATTACCGTTAAAGTCAAAAAGTTGATTGAAATAATCACCAAATGTGTCCAAAATTGTAAGATTTATAACTGAATTTGCATGAGTACTATATTTGTTTAATTGAATTTCATAATCAAAAAATGGTTTTGAGAATATTTCTTTAAAACTGACTTTGTAAATAACACTAAACGGTGCAATAAAATCATATTTTTCATCATAATCGCGTTCAAAAAAATGGTTAGATGTAATTATAAAAGATTCTGCATATGCTGTTAGTAGAGTGATTAAGAAAACTAATAATAAAATAATTAATATTTTTGGCTTAATAAATTTAATTAAAAAACCATAGAATATTAATAGATAAACCACTGTCATTACTGCGATTGTTGGCTTAGAAGTCAATATAATTATTAAAAATGGAATAGAATAAAACAAATATGTTATATTTTTTTCTCTTTTATATAAATCTAAATAATACAAAATCCAAGGAAAAACGGCAAATCCAACAATTTCAGGCTTCATTACTGCACGCATATATATTGATTGCGGAAAAAAATTAAATACTGTAAGAGAAAGTAAAATTAATGAATTTTCAAACTTATAAAGTTTAAATAATTTATAAACACCAACTATCCCTGTTATATAATAAATAAAATTTATACTCTGCACCGAGTAGCTGAGTATTGTCATAACATTTAAATTTGTAACAAATTCAAAATTGCTTTTAAAAATCATAGATATTAAAAAGTAATAAAAACTTCCATGTCCAGAATTAAAATCCTCACCACCTCCACCAATGAAATAATTGATGTAATCGTAGTAAAAAAAGAAATCAACATTCATTGAGGAAAGATAATAAAAATTTATCCATACAGTTGAGATATAAAGACTAAATAAAAATACAAATAAATTTATCTTTTCTTTAAATTTAATATCAATCATGAATTTTATTTTCAAAAAATATATCTATCATACAAAATTAGTTTTAAAAGTAAAACATTCTTGATATTAGTTAAATTTTTTAATTTTTTTACTTGATAATTAATTAAATTTATATCTGGACGATAGAATATCTAAATTTAAATCTAGATTATGTTTAATTTTGAAAACAAATTATTAAATATTTATCTATAAACTATCAAGGTTGTATTTATACTTTATCTTTTTTTGCTTAAGTTTGTTTAAAAAATTAAATGAAACATTATTTCTTAACCCAAACAGGTCATATCCAAATTGTTTTGGACTTAAATCATATAATTTTTGCTGAATAAATTTTGGGTGTTTTGAAATATCTACAGTGCTTGTATGAAGTGGATATCTTATTTTAACCATGTTATACCAAGCGGTAAATGCTTCTTGGTTTGTTGGGCCCCCTCTATCGCCAAAATCACCAAACTCCCTATTCCATGCTCTTGCAAATCTTGCCCTATCTTTGCTAATAACTTCTTGGGTACGAAATGTTGTGTCATAATTCCATATTGGATATTTTATAATTCTTGTATTTGATTGATCTAAAACTTTTTTGTCTATAGTTGGGAGGGCTAAGTCACCTCCTCCATTAAACACTATATTTTTAAAATGTTTTTTATTAAAGATTACTGTTTCAAAATTTTTAATTTCATATCTTCTAGGTTCAAAAAATTTATACTTAGGTAGAGAAATAGCTGGTACATCATATGAATGTTTTAAGCAATTTAAAATTTTTTTTATATCAGATTCATGAATAAACATATCTAATGAGAGATGTATAACCCAATCACCCGTGCATTTATTATATCCTTCTTGGATCATCTTTCCTAACTCACTCCATTTGAATTCTTCTTTTAAGTCACCGCCTACAACTACAACTTCCTCAGATATCTCTTCATAGCAAAGTAAAGCTTCTTTCCAAGGATCCATTCTCTTATCGGGTTCCTTCATGTGAGTAAAAAGTGAAATTTTCAGTATTTTTCCTTCAGTTTATAAGTATTTTACAAATATAAAATTCTTACTTAAATGTTTTAAGTGTATAATTTAAGCAAATGTTTGTTCCATTTAACGATTTAACAAGAATTCATGCTCCTTTAAAAAAGGTAGTTATTAAGAAATTTGAAAAAACCGTTGATAAAAACAATTTTGTTCTCAATGAAGATACTAAGATATTTGAAAATAATTTTTCAAAATTTACTAAACAAAAATATGCTGTTTCTTGTGCTAATGGTACAGATGCAATTGAATTGGTACTAAGAGGTTTAGAAATCGGTGTAGGAGATGAAGTTATAGTTCCAGTTAACACTTATATCGCTACATCATTTGCCGTAGAAAATGTAGGAGCAAAACCAATTTTTGTAGATAATGATGAATATTATTTAATTGATTTAAAAAAAATAAAGTCCAAAATAACAAAAAAAACAAAAGCAATTATTGGAGTTAATCTTTATGGCCAAATGTGTGATACATCGAGTCTAAAAAAACTTTGCAAAGAACATAATTTATATTTGCTGGAAGACGCCGCTCAGTCCCACGGTGCAATGCAATCAAATATAAATGTTGGAGATAATTCATCAGGCGCTACATATAGTTTTTATCCTGGAAAAAATTTAGGAGCTTGGGGTGATGGAGGTATGGTAACCACAAATTCTTATAGTACTTATAAAAAAATGATTAAAATTAGGAACTTTGGAAGTGTAGAAAAATATTATCATGAGATACAAGGAAGTAACACTAGGTTACAACCGCTTCAAGCTATATTGCTTAATGAAAAGCTTAAATACCTATATGAGTGGAACGAAGAAAGATTCACTGTTGCAGATAAATATATAGAGTCCTTGCAGGACATAGACAAAATTGTACTTCCAAAGACTTTAAACGGAAATAAACATGTCTGGCATCTATTTGTAATTCAAGTACCAAATAGAAGAAAATTTATGGAACACTGCAAGAATTCTGGTGTCGAGCTTGGTATACACTATCCACTCCCAACTATTAAGCAAAATGCCTATAAAAAGCATTCTCAGAATAAAGAAAATTTTCCAAATTCTTTTTCTGAATACAAAAAATTAGTTACACTTCCTGTTTTTCCTAAAATGGAAAAAAAAGAAATAAATTATGTAATCAAGGTTGTGAGAGAATATTTCAATTAATATCTTTTATTAATTTATTTAACTTCTCTATAAATTTGTCTAGATTATAGTTATTCATTACTAGACTCTTTCCATTTTTTGAAATTTGCTTAAGTTTGATTTGATCATTATAAATTTCTTCAATTTTTTTAGTCCATATATCAATATCAAAACTATCAACTAAAAATATGTTTTCATTGTTTAAAAATAGTGAAGGGTCCCAAAACCCATCGAAATTAGAAATTAATACAGGTGTCCCTGTCGCTAATGATTGTAAGGTAACACTTTGTCCAGATGGTTGTATAGTATTTTTTATCGGTAAGATTGTTAAAAAAGATTCTTTATAATAATCTCTCATTTTTATATCATTAACTACAGCCTTAGACCAATTACCATTTATTAACTCAATATTTTTTAAATTTTCATTACTTGAAATTTGTTCTGTAATAAATTTAAATTTGAATTTAGTTAAATGTTTAGGAAGTTTTTTAACGAATTCATAATTTCTATTTCCATCATTTCCTACAAATAATATTTGATTTGATTCCGCAAATTTATTTTTGTTTAAATCTTCGTGTGACCAGAATTTAAAATCTATTGCAAAAGGTATAAATTCAAATTTATTGGAAAATTTTGGATATTTTTCTTTTGCGGATTCATATTCAGGCATTCCTAAAAATATTAGTTTATCAACTGATTTTATAAATATTTTTAATATATAAGGTCTAAGAATTTTTTGATAGCTTTTTAATTTTTGATGTTCCTTTAAAAGACCCATTGTTATAACAATGCTTTTTAAATTTTTTTTAAATATTAAAATTGGGAAGAAACTTATTGCCAACCTATCCGTACTAAAAATTAAAATATCACTATTTACAATTTCTCTATAATTATATTTTTTAAAAATTTCATGAAAATGAAATTGAAGAAAAGTAAGTTTGTTTAGAAATTTATCTAATAATAATAATATTTTTGACCCTTCATCTTTGTTTTCAATAGCAGTATGAAGCTCAAGAATTTGCGTGTTATAGTTGCTATTTTGATTCATTAAATGGTATCCATAATAAAAATCTTTTGCATATTCATTTTCTTTTGCAAGCTTATTTATTCGACCATCACCAAAAATATATGTAATTTTTTTCATTTCTCTCTACTTAAAGAATATACGTTTAAAAATATTATAAATTCTGCGCTTGCTTTAATTTTATAAATTTGCTTTTGATGAATTTTTGATACAACACTGTTAACATTTGCAATTATTTATTTTCATAATTTCCAAAGTTATTTATCACATATTCCATTTAATTATTTACAGTAAATAATATTGAATATATGCATAATGAAAAATTAGTAGTTTTTACTTATGATTTTCCACATAGAAAATCTTTAACAGGTATGCAGATAATTAAAAATTCAAAATTTCAAAATATATATATTGTAAGTCAGCCCTGGATTGAATTAAAGTTTAGAAAATCTAAAAATAGAAAAGAAGTTTTTGAAAGTGAGATCTTAAATCCGACAGATGTAGGCAAGGCATATGGTTGGGAAACTTTCGTTGGAATGCATAATTCAGATGAGGCTATAAATTTTTATAAAAATTTAAATCCAGATTACGGAATAATTCTTGGAGCGAGAATACTATCTAAAAAAGTAATTGATTGTTTTCCAGGAGGTATTTTTAATTTTCATCGAGGACTGCTTCCTGAAAACAGAGGTCTGGACACAATAAAATGGGCAATATTTAATAATATTCCTCAAGGAGTCACAACTCATTTAATAGATGAAAATATAGACGTAGGGACGAAAGTGTACAAAGAATCAATTGAGGTTGATAGGCAGGATACAATATTTGACGTTGATTCAAAATTATTTTATTTAGAAATGAAACATTTATACACAATACTAAATAAAGAATTCAAATTTTCTGAGCTAGAGAGTTTGAAAAGCGACTATAAATCGCAAAAAGCTGTCCCTGATGATATTGATAAAAAAGTATTTGAGGACTTTGATAGTTATAAAGAAAATTATTCAGAAATATTAAAGAAATTTAATTTAGATTAAGAAGCAAATCACTTTAATTTAATAAACTTACTTTTTTGAAATTTATGTTTATTATTTTTAACAATTGCGTCAAAAAAGTTCCAAGCCAAAACAAGAATATATTCATAATTATCGACATTTACTGCTTCTTTTGATTTAATTTGTATATTTGTTTCAGGGATAAATTTGTTATGTTTTATTTCACTATCTTCAAGCACGTATTTAAAGTATGAATCATTTATTCCAAAATAATTTAGAACAGTAGTTGCTTTTGCAGGAGCTCCATACCCAATAATTTTTTCATTATTTTCTAATATTTCTTTGATGTTTTTTAATGAACTTGATTTTATATTTTCTACATTTTTTGCAAATTGATAATATGTTTCAATTTTGTCTAATTTATTTTTCTTTTCTAATTCTATATATTTATTTACGCTCTTATCTAATCGTTTATTTTTATTTTTGGTAGTATAAACTCTTAATGATCCACCATGTGTATCTACTTCCTTTACCTTGTATACTTTCATATTTGAGTCCTTAAAAAAGTTCAAAATTGACAATAAACACCAATAATTTACATGTTCGTGGTAAATGTTGTCAAAGGTTAAATCTTTTAGGGTTCTTAATAGATACTGAATTTCAAAAATAAACTCCCCTTCATTTTTTAACATAATTTCAACATTTTCCAATATTTCTTTAAGCCCATCACCATGAGCAAAAACATTAAATGCAGTTACTACATCGGCTTTTCCGTATTTTTTTTCGATCTTCGCTACAGTTTTTTCATTAAAATACTCAGGAAATGTTGTAAGTTTGTTTGAATTTGCAATTTTGGCAACATTCTTTGCAGGTTCTACCCCAATAGCTTTAATACCTAATTTTTGAACAGGGTCTAAAAATATACCATCGTTACTTCCAATGTCAATAACAACAGAATTTTTATTCAACTTTAAATTAGTTTTTAATTCCTTTGCAAATTTTATGAAATGATCTCTAAATTGTTTTGAAGTAGAAGATAGGTAAAGGTAATTATCAAACATTTTTTCTGGTGGAACGACAACACTTAGTTGTGAATTTGAACACTCTATACAAAAATTTAGATCAAGAGGGTATAAGTCATTTTTAGCATTTTTTTGGTCATTGAGATTATTTGCTAGTGGTGAAAGACCTAATGATAGATAGTGGGTAAAACCTCCCCCGCAAACTCTGCAATCTACTTTGTAGCTTTCAATTAAATTTTTAAAAAGTTTTTCATCCACTAGTTTATGTGGAATTGTGTGAGTTATCCCATAGTTTTTATGAGCTCTTTCACCGTTTACCAAATTTAATAGTACTGAGTCTTCAAGAAAAATCATTGTATGAGATACATTGGGAGGTATTGTTGAAAGCTCACCTTCTCTAACTAATCTTGTTTCAACTACAGAATTATGGTCTTTTAAATTTTTTGTAACACTTATATATGAACCTTTTATTAAAAGGCACTTTTGAGTTTGTATTGGATGATAATGATTACCTCGCATAGTATTTTTCTTTGATTCAACATATCCAATCATATTTATACTATCTTCAAAATAATAATTTGAAATTACTCCACGACTATCAATGAAATCATCCTGACCATTTTCCAACAATTCGTTTCCTAAGATTTGATCCTTTTTCATCCATGCTGCATGCATTTCTTCAATTGCATGGTTGATGTTATATAAGAAACTAAAACCAGCTTTCTTTATTTTTTTATTTGATAGAGTAGTTCCTTTGCTTGGAATTTCGTCGTTAGTATTTTTCAAAATCAAATCTTTGTTATATTTTTTACAAACTTGTGCAAGTTCTTTAATAGTCATTGATTCATTTGCAACATGATAAATTTCATTGTTAGTTTCTGTATTTTCTCCAACAAAATTTAGACATCTTGCAACATCAACTACGGAAACAAAACTCTTTAGCTGGACACCATTAGCAAACAAGCTAATTGTTCCTCCTGATGAGGAGATTTTTGAAAAGAGGTTAACTACACTATTTACCCTCATTGAGTCATAATGTGAAAGTCCATATACAGTTCCTAATCTCAAGATTGTGAAGTTTTTTCCAGAATTGATAATATTATTTTCTGATGTAATTTTGCCTTTTGAGTATGCTAATTCAGGCGATGGAGTAAAGCTTTCATCAAGTTCTAAAATTTGTTCTTTTATACCCTCAAAAACTGTATGTGTAGATGTAAAAACAATCTTCGCTTCTGCTTTACTATATTTTAAAACATTTTTTGTTCCATTAATTGCAACATCTAAAACTTTTTTATCTCTTTCTGAATTTACATCACCCTTTGTAATCCCTACTTCAGTAATATCTGCTAAATGATATATTAAATCTGCATCTTTAATCTCTTGTTTAAAAAAATCTTGGTTTGTCGTATCACCTTGTTTAAAATCTATCCCCCAATTTCTTAATTGATTAACCCTAGATGATGAAAAAATAGTGTCAATTACTTTAATTTCATAATTCCTACTTACACCTGAATATACCTTACAAAGCTCCATCCCTATGTAACCTAAGCCGCCAGTAATTACTACTTTTTTCATGAGAATTTAATTATATAACCCTTATGTTGTTTTTAATAAAGAAATAATTTGTAATAATTTTCATAGTAATTAGAACAATGATTGATTTGTCTAGACAAAAAAACTTTAGCTTAAGCAAAGTTAATCTTTCAACACAGGTTTGGTCATAACTTATAGATGATTAATTGACCTAAATGATTTGGGATGACAACTAAATCTTCATTTGATTTTATTTCATTTCCTAATTTTGTAACTCCATCTGTAAACCATCCTCCATAATCATCAAGAACTATTAATGCACCTTTAATTGAATTTAGTAATAAGTAATCTAAACTTTCTTTTGCTGAAACGTATGTATCAACATCTATGTGCGCAAATGAAATTGGCTTATTTAAAGTAATATTTTCCATAGAATTTGGAAACACTCCTTTAATAATATTTAATTTTTGACCAGTTATGCTTTCAATTTCTTTTACATCATCAATGCCTGCATCGTTGTATTCGTCGTTTTTAAAAAAAGAATCGTTTTCTGATGAATTAGCTACCCCACTAAAAGTATCACAAACATAGTAATCTATTTTCTTATGCCTGTTTCGAAGTGCAACTAAACCTGAAGCTCCACCTTTCCATGATCCTACCTCTATAAATGAAGAATTTTCTTGCAAATATCTTTTTGATAAATCATGCAAAGTAAATAATCGTGATTTTGGATTTAAAGTATATTCTTTAATAAGTTCATAATTTTTATTAAAATTCTCATCTGATTTCCAAGGCAGATAAAAATATTCAAATATTTCTAAACCGTAATCTTCTCTATTTTCTTTATATCTAAGATTTATTTGAAACAATTTAAATAATATTGTTGTAATAAGATTTAATCTTTTTCTAGCTTTTATAACTTTATTTAGTTTAAACATTTGTGGTCATTGGCAGAGTCGAACTGCCAAACCCTTTTTGGAGAGAGGGTAACCTTTTGACCTTTTATAATTTTACATTATTCAATATGGTTTATCATACATTTGTAAAAGTACTTAAAAAATAATGAGTATAATATTAGAATTTTCTTCATTAAAAATCTTCCCATTTATTTTTATATTTTTTTTACAAATCTACAAAACACTAGATTTACAATAATTAAATTAAGAAATGATCAATATTCTTTTTTAACTTAAAATGAAGTCTCGTATTTGTTAGTTTCGATAAGAGAAGGTTGGGCCCAATAAACAGGTATTTCATATTTCCTTATTACATCATTCATCCACCAATCAATAGTTGTTTCCGCAAAAAAATTTTCACTATTAAATTCATCAAACAGTATTTGTGCATATTTCTTGGATATAAAATAAGCATCTGCATTTCTAGATGCACCGGCCCCTCCCCACGAGACAGGTTGACTGTCTTTTTTATAAACTTTTTTAAAAGGCCTTCTTAAATATCGTGGTATTTTAAATTTATTTTTTCCTTCACTTACAAAAAATAGTCCAAAATCTTTTGGAAGTTTCTTTAAATAATTTTCTATATTTTCATAAAACAATTTACCAGGAACTGAATCATCCTCAAGAATTAGTGCATAGTCTTCACCAGATGTGCGAAGTAAATCATAACATTTGATGTGTGATAAAAAATTTGCTTTATATGAGTCTTCAATATTCGCTGAAAATTTTTTCTTATCTTTTGGATCGAGATTTGCTCTGTCGTAATTCGACTCAAAATAATATGACATACCGTAACTAATTAATGAGTTTTCAATTATTTTTTTTCTATCTATTAATTTTTTATAATGAACTATATATATTTTAAAATTTAAATTCATGCTTTAAGAGATCTGAGAGTCTGTTTTATAAAATCAATCGGACTTTCTAATTTAAATATTTTTAGATTAAATAAATTTTTTATTAAATCAAAAAGTGCTCTCTTTTTATAATTAGTAACAATTAAATAATTGTTAGGAAATATAAAAGAATAGTTATCATGGAATATGCTTGAAATGCTCAGGAGTGCTCCTTGAATGCTCCATGGTTTAGTGCTTCCAGCAAAATGTAAAAATATTACTGACCTTAAGCTGCTGTTTATATTTTGCTTACTTACAGGCGCAAAGAAATTTAAGTTGTTAGAAATTGTTAGGTAGTTTCCATCAAAAACATGATTTAATATATCTTGGTCCCAAAAATTTACCTTTTCATGAATTTGCTCCATAGTGCGTAATAATTTTTGTTTTAAATTTTCACTTTTCCACATCTGATAGTTGATTACTACTACGCCAGCATTAAAGTAGCTGGTACTGCTTAGGTCTAGCCTATTAAATAATTCAGAAGTGTCTTCAGTATGAATATACTCAGTTGATGCAGCAATCATGTAGCTTGACTTCTCTAATTTTCTAATTGTCTCAGCCAATACATCACTAGGATTGTTGAGGCATAATATGTCACAATCAAGATACACTAAATAATCAACATCTTCATTAATATAATCCTCAATAAAGAACCTATAATATGTTGCTTCAGATATATGATTGTTTTCAAGATTTGGAAAAGCAAAATCGTTTGAAGTATATTTGAATACTTGAAATTTGTTAATTTTATTAAATTTTATATTATTTTCTTCAATATCACTATACAAAGACTCTGGGTCATTATGAATAATATAAATATTGAAATTTGATGTTGAATTTACATTTAATGAATTAAGAGTTGTTAAAAGTTGTTTATTATAATTTTGATCTAAACAGAAAAGATAATTCAACATGTAATTTAATGGTAATTACTAAATTTTCTTAAATTTAAAGTATTTTTAAAATATACATCTATTAACAGAATTTAACCTTATGTATAAGATAAGTAGCTAATCCTGAAACTGTATAGACATAAAGTTGGATAATTTATTTAAATTGTCACCAATAATTTGTTAATGATTTTTTATTAAAGTAAAGTTGTTGCCAATCGGTAATTAAATACTCTTAGTAACAAACTTGTAGATATTTGTTAAAGAAATATCTTGAATATTTTTTATTATATTTGCTACAAGAAAGCCTATCAACATATAGATTGAGAGCCTACCAACAACAGAAAGAGTATTATCAATCAATATAAATCTGTCATCCAAGCTAGTTACTTCTAGCCCTATAGGCATTAAAAATATAAAGTAATGCAAAAGATTCATGTTTGTTTTATTTTTTATATATATGAGATAAGAGACAGGCATAAAAAGTGCTATTCTGTAATCGTAGTTTGCGTATATAAAATTAATTAAAATTAGAAAAGAAAAAGAGTAAAAAATTAAACTATATTTATCATCTAAATCAAAAAATAGTTCATTGTGCATTCTTCTAAAGTAAAGTGAGAATAAAATGATCAACATGCATAAACCCATATATAAAAGTGGAGTGTCAAGATTTAAATATTTATTCAGAATTAATGAGTCAGCCAATAATCCAAAAGTTGTTCTTATGTCTGCAGGTCTCAACTCTGTTGCCAAAAAATTTCTATTTACAATTGCGTCAACAAAATATGTAACAAAAAATAACACTACTGCACAGAGATTTATTTGAAAATATTTTTTTTCCATTTTAATAGCAAAATAAAAAGTTAGTCCTAAAAGAAAACCAAATGGATGCAGCTTGTATAAAGCCATAACAAACAATACGAAAGTATTAGCTTTTGGATACTCTTTATAATTTATTAAACATAAAAATCCAACTAGATAAATGAAAATATCAATGTTCATTCTTTCAACCAAAAAATTTGAGGATGGTGATAGAAATAAAGCAGTAATAAAAAAATAATTTTCAGATCTATCTAAAACAAGCTTATAAACATACAAATAAGTAATGATTGCACAAAATGATAAGATAATAGTTGCAATCCATATATCTCCAAAAAATGGAATTTTTGTAGAAAGAGGTCCGTACTTTGCTGAGAATGGACAAGAAACATAGCTAGTTGAAGAAAACTTATAGTAATACCCATCAACATTTCCACGTATGCATTTCATAGAAACTAGGTTTTGTTGTAAATCATAGAACCGAATATTTGAGTATGAAAAATTATATAAAGATAATTGATCCCAAAATCTATCAAAATTATTTGATAAAGAAAATACCATCCTAAGTAAATAAAAAATAATTGTATTAATTAAAAAAAAGGATTTTTGATCATCAATAAACTTATATATTTTTGTAAAAAATATTATAAAAATAAATAAATAAAAATAGCTTATTTGAAAAAACAATAATAAAGAAAAAACTGCCATTAAAAAAAATTTTGACGTATTTAATCTTGTATTATTCTGCACTTAAATTAATTTCTTTCAAACTTGATTCTAAATAAAATTTTTATAAATATATTCCTGTTGTTAACATTTATGATATCACTCAATTGTTTTTCAGATATGAGCTAACCCAAAGAACTTTAACTTATTCTGTATAAATATTTTCGTGTTATATAGTTTTGGCAGGTTTATTAATAATACTTAAATATACTCATATATATGTTTTCTGTAAAAGAATTGTGCGGAGTTAAATCAACAGAAGAAAGCTTTATAAGTTTTGATACAAATGGTAATTTTATATTTGAAAATGACCCAAGCTTTAAATCTGTAAAATTAACTGATAAATTTAATAGAGAAGTAATGGTTAATTCATACGAAGAATGTGAACACTATGTGCTAGGTGGCTGGAACAGGAGTGAAAGTATGAATGTTGAATATTTTTCTCAATATTTGTTATTAGTTTTAATAGTTGTGACAGTTTTGAAAAGAAAATATCTTTTACGTTTAAAATATGAAATTTAATAAAACAAAAAATTTTGTTTTAATAGTTTTATTTGTTCTTACACCATGGTTTAATGCAAATTATTTTGATGATATGAAACCTCCAAGTAAAACAGAAGACTACACATTTTATGAAATTAATCCATGCAAGATTTCGTTATTTGAATTTATTTACAATAATAGAGAAATTTCCAATTTTCAATTCGTAAATGATGATTATTCTTCAATACTATGTTTCGGTAGAGTGTCACAAATCAAAGATGGTAAAACAGTTTTTGTAGGTACAAATTTTTTAATGAGCTCATCATTCTATGTACTTTTTCTTGTTTTTTTACTAAGAAACAAGAAACCAATAAAAAATTTAAAACTAAAACCAAGCTACATAAAGATTTCTTATTTAAGTTTGCTATTTACGTTTTTGATTTTTTCTGATCGCAAGTTCTATGTAACAAACTTTTATTTTCTAGACCCTTTTAAATTCAGAACTTATGTTTTAATTTCTATTTTTTTATTTTTAATTTCAATTTTATTAATTGAAGTTTATAAAAGTAAAAAGCATCACTTGATTAATTTACTTCCATACTTATTGCTTTTTTCAGGTATAGTTTCTAATTCTAATTTAAACATTCTTTCAATACCTATTGTTTATTTAGGTATTGAATCTTTGAGTTTTAATAGAAATTATTACAAATTTTTTAAGATTTATATGTTAATAAATTGTCTTTGGACTTTAAATGCACGAAATACATATATTCTATCTAAAAATATTTATCCAGGATTTTCAAGCACATCATATGATTTTTACTCAATATTTTTTTATTCAACTTTTTTTATTTTATTTATACTTGGTGCTTACAAGTTTGTTTTAGAAAATATTAATTTTTTTTCATACAAAAAATTTATGAAAAGCTTTTCTACAGTAATTTCAGTAATAATATTTTTAAACATTTTTGGCTGGAGAGTTAATTTTATTAGCTTCGTCACTAATTTTTTTAACACACAAATTACAAACAATATTATTTATTTCGATTTCTTTAATTTATTTAAAATTGATGAAAGAATTATATTTTTATTCATTATTATTTTCTTATATAAGTTGTTAATTAGTAGGTCACTTGAAGCTATTGACTACTTGCCTTTAGTAATTATTTTTTCTATGTTAATAAATTTTTCAAGTTTCTTATCTGTTGCTCAAAACAAATTTAATTTAATAAAATATTTTTTTGAAATATATAATCCATCTTTTTTGGAACTCATTTTAGGTAGTGGTCCATTAAATTTTAATCAACTTTACGTAGAGTCCAATATTCAAAGAATTTTAAATCAAAATCTATTTTTAACTTCTATACTTTTATTTTTTGGCTTATTAGGGATACTCTTATTTTTGTTAGTCATGGTTAAATATTTAACGAATAATTTTTGGAATAATGGTAGGTTATTTTTTATTTTTATATTGTCGATAAATTTTATTTTCAGTGACTCTACAAATTATTTGCCAATATTTATAATTTATATTCTTTTCTTTATAGTTTTTAAAAAAGAGAATTTAAATTCATGAATTTGTAAATAACTTACACCAATTAGATTCGTTACTATTAATAAAAAATTAACTAAATGAAAATTGGGTTTTCTAGTAAAATTTTCATAATTTTTATAATTTTTATTATTTATTTTTTGTAATTCAACTACTTTACAATCGTCTTTCATATCAAGATTAAAAATAAAATTATTTACATTACAAAATTCAGAAAATAAATTTACTTGTTGTATGTCTGATGATGTAATATTTTCAGAAAGTCTTGGAAAACCGAAAATATATAGAAAAACTGGAACTAACAATAAAAGGGCTAGTATGCTCCTTAGTTTGTTTTTAACTAATTCTGATATTGTGAATGAAAAAGCAATAATAATAAAGAATGAATAATATAAAGGTTTTAACGTATCACCTATTTTTGGATCAAAATTGTTTTCTGGGAAACCTGTAGTCACATGGATCAAGAGAGTTATGTACCCAATAAATGGCATTAAAAAAAACTTTTTTTTATTTTTGTCAGACTTTTGAAAAAATGTAAAGAAAAAGGAAAAAAATACTAATGCAACTATCGCTGAAGTTGTTTTTCTTATATAGTAATTTGGTTTTTCATCTTGAACAAATATGCTAATTTCTTTTTTTTCAAGATTTACTTTAGGTAATTTTAAATTATCAGATTTTTCAAAAACAAATAAATCATGCCTCAATTTATAAAAATTAGAAGCATCATTCTCCCAATACAGGTCGAAATAGTCACCAAAAGAATCGAGTAAAGTAATATGAATTGCTGATTGATTATGCAGATGTTTATATGGATAAAAAAACATCTTTTCTGGATTAAATTTATAAATTAAATCAACATTTGCCTTATTGTTATATTTTTCATCTGTTTGTGAACCGCTTTGTAAATCAAAAAATCCTCTATTATTTAAATTACTGTTTTCGGCAACTGTCATTATTAAAGTTGAAAGAGTTATTGATAATAATAAAAAAAAGAATATCATATTTTTTTTGCTTATATGAGCATAAATTCTTGGAAAGTAAAATATGAAAATAAATATTGACAACATAGCAAAAATAGAACCTTTTTGAGTGACCAGTGAAACAAAAAAAGGTATTGATATAAATAAATATTTTATCTTTTTTGTAATTATGAATTTTTCTAATGCATAAACTATCCAAGGTATTAATGCATAAGCAAAAATTTCCGGCTTTAAAACCATTCTTTGAGCAATACTGATAGGTAAAAAATTAATAAGAATTACGGATGTTAATATCTGTATTTTA
This sequence comes from uncultured Candidatus Actinomarina sp., assembly GCA_902610815.1. GTDB lineage: Bacteria > Actinomycetota > Acidimicrobiia > Actinomarinales > Actinomarinaceae > Actinomarina. Next base: position 60,955 of record CACLXG010000002.1, on the reverse strand, counting down.
TTGTATTCAAAGATTTTAAGTAATTGATAAATACCTAACGATCCAATTAAAAATAATATAAAATTCATTTCCTGAACACTTTTAGACATATAAATGAAAAAGCTTTCTGGTGTAAAACTAAAATTTCTTAAATAGAAATAATAAGAATGTAGATCATAAAAAATAAATCCCTGTTCACTTTGGGGTTGATTAAACGCACCAAAATTGAATTCTAGAAAAGTAAAGTAAAACATAAAATCTGGACTATCTGAAGTGTTATATGAAAGAAAAATTATTTCTTTCATATAAAAAAGCGACAAAGTGTAAAAAATTATTAAAAAATAGAAATACTTATTTTTTTTAATAGATGTAAATTTTAAATCTGAAAAAAAAGAGCTTGTATTCATAATAAATTTTATCATTAACAAGTATCTTTCAACTCAGTTTTTTTATAGTTTAATTAGTGGTAATAGGCAGAATCAATGTTTCGATCCTTTCACTTCAGATGGTGGGTAACATTTTTTAAATTAGTTAATTATAAATTCTTCCGTTAGAATTTATATTCGTATTTAACATACTTAATATCGTGTTATCGAAAGACAATGCGTAAAATCGTAAAATTAAAGTAACAAAATAAATTAAGTCAATCTTTTGATTGAGTATTTAAAAAATTCGTTTGAGTTTGGCTTATCGAGTACATGTGGCAACTTATCAACCTTAACATTCGAATCAAAGTGTGCAAAAGATAATTCAATTACATTAGGATATTTGTCATTGGATATACCTCCAATATTGTTTATATGCGTATGAACAAGAGTTAAATTAAACTCTGATATGAATTTTTCAATCTCTGCAAGGTGTTTTGTTATATCGTGAAATTCAATTGTAAGGCCTGAGATATAGTCTTGAACCTCAATTATTTCATCTAATATTTTATACTCTCCACCTTCAATATCAATTTGGAAAAATATATTTTTAAAATTTTCTGGAAAGATATACTTATTTAATATTTCTTTAATTGAAATGTATGAATTTTCACTTCCTACATACTTTTTTATAAATCTTCTATAGTTTTTATTTAAATTATAATTTCTAGAATTTTTAAAAAATAAATAAAACCTTAGAGGGGCCAAAAAATGTTGCACTGATTCCTTTATGTAGCTTAAATTCCTTAAATAAATTATTTGACGGATTCTCCACTTAATTTTTTTTAATTGAGGTTTTAAACCAGCTGAACCATCAAAAGCCAATATAGGAACTCGGTTTATTTCTAGAAACTTTTTTTCAAACTCAAATATTGTACCTACTCCTATTGATAAAAGTATATCTGTGCTTTTTACTGAATTGCCATCAACAAGGTAGGAGCCGTCAGAAGATTCACCAATACGTATTAGATTATTTGTTTTAAAAGGAAATAGGAATTCTGGTAAATTAATTGATTCTTCCATCTAAAAATATTTTAAACTTATATTTTTTTTATAATTTGATTTGTATACTAGCAATTAAATTTTGAGAGTTTTTGTCGGAGTTTTGTCGGAGTATTTTTATTAGAATATTAATGAAAAGGAGGAATATGAAAAATTATGGTAGCAATTTATATAAAAGCCTTGCTTGGCTATTAGGTGGAATAGGTTTTGTATCTATGTGGTATTTTCTTTGGGAAGAAACTTTAAGTTCAATGACTACTTCCATATTTGGAGGTGTAGTATTCGGAGGTTTTATTGGACTCTTTTATTATTGGTATGGTTCAGTCTTGTATGGTCTGGAACAAAATGGTGATCTTTTAAAAAAAATAGAAGAACACTTACAACCCAAAGAATAAAAAGAGAGACTTACAAAACAAAAAAAAGCTTTTGAGTAATTGAACTTTTTAATCCCAATTTTGTCGGAGTTTTGTCGGAGTATTTAAATAAATTAAGAAATTTACTTGTGGCCAGAGGCAGAATCGAACTGCCGACCCCTTGTTTTTCAGACAAGTGCTCTACCGACTGAGCTATCTGGCCTTCAGCGGGGACGACGGGATTCGAACCCGCGACCTCCTGCGTGACAGGCAGGCGTGAACTCCAGACTTCACCACGCCCCCGTAATTATTACGTTATTCTAATATAAGAAAGAAATTTGTTCATATAGAATTTTTTTTAATTAATATTATGACGAATAATGAAATTAAATAATTTAATAAAATATTTTTTAAGGTTCTTAAGCCTTCAAACAATAATAACATTTGTAACAATTTGGTACTTTGACAACTTTCTTATAGGTGGATATACAGAAGGTTTTGTTAAAATTAAGGAAAATTTGTTTGAAGATAGAGATAGATTCTATCCATTTATTACCAATGAATTTATTAAAATAGATATTTATTTGGCTTTCTTTGTTTTTGCTTTTCTTGTAATTTTGTATCTTTCAAAATTTTATTCATATGTAAACGATCTCTCATTTACTACAAACAAAACCATTTTTGATGAATTTGTGCCCATATACTTAATTTGGACTTCAAGCTTCTTAAGTTTTTTACAGTTACTTAGGTTTGATGAAGTATCAAGACTACACACTATAATTTTAACTTTTATTATTCCTTTTATACTTGTAATTTTTCGTAATAGTGAATTTATCTCAACAGTTTTAGGAAGAAATCCTACCAAAGAAAACTTTATTTGCTTTAACTTGAAGGATGATTCCGTTTTTAGGGAGCTTAGAATCATGTCATTAAGAAATGGAGTTGCTAACTTTACTAGCAATATTGATGATTTTGATTTTTACAAGCGAACAATAGAAAGTTTGAATAAGAAAAATGAAATTAATATTATTGTTTTCGACTTTTCAGGCATAAATATGATTCCAGATGAGTTCACTAAATTCCTAATAAATCTAAACAAAAAAGTAATGATTATCTCTGATACAAATTTTAAATTTAATTCAAGTGTGATATATAGATTCAAAAGGATTTCAAACAAGAGTATTTTTTACTTAAACAATGATATTCAGTATGGTTCAAATTATATAGCCAAAAGACTCCTAGACTTTTTTTGTTTAATTTTCTTTTCCTTAATTTATATTCCTATTGGGGCTTTGACGTTTATTTACATTATTTTAAAAGATGGTAATCCTCCATTAATAAAACAAACCAGGGTTGGACTTCATGGAAAAAACTTTGGAATGTATAAGTTTAGAACTATGAAAAAAGACTCTCATTTAGAAAGAAACGAACTTGAAGATTTAAATACTCATAGTGGCCCATTATTTAAAATTGAAAATGATCCAAGGATATTTAAAGGCGGAGCTTTTTTAAGAAAATACAGTATTGATGAAATCCCACAACTGATTAATGTATTTCGAGGAGAAATGTCAGTTGTAGGACCCAGACCTCTATTCCCGGAGGATAATCAACATTATGACGAGCATTATATTAGAAGGTTAAATGTTATGCCCGGAATAACAGGTTTGCTTCAAATCAATGAGAGAAATACAGATGATTTTAAAATTTGGTATAAATATGATCTTGAATATATTGAAAATTGGAACATTTTTTTAGATATAAAAATAATCTTATTAACGCCATTTTCAATTTTTAAATCAAAAATTAGCGGGGTGTAAGTGGGTCGGGTGGGAATCGAACCCACGACCTTGAGCTTAAAAGGCTCCTGCTCTGCCGATTGAGCTACCGACCCAGTTAATTAGTAACAAAGATATTATAAACACCTCAATTTACTATAAGGAATATTAACTTTACTCTTCCTCAGATAGGGAGTCTGATTCAAAAACTTCTGCAAATTTATTCTTAGTTTCAAAAAGTAAATTTTTAAGTTCAACATTTATATTACTCACAATCTCTTTAGTCTCTTTTTTTATTTCTTCGTCTGTTACGGTAGATTCAACTGTCTGAATTATATTATTAATAAGTTGCGAAGTATTTTCTATTGTGTTTTTAAAAGTGTCCTTTAAATCTTCTACAAGCTCTTCCTCATCAATACGTGATTTAATTTTCTTGGAAACATTTGCTATATCATTTGTTATATCAGACCATTTTTGCTCGTCATTCATATTGTTTATTATATTGCCTAGTAATTAGCTTTGTCACTAAATCGTAAGTTGGGTGATCTGTTAATCCTTTGTTTTGCCCACCTTGCGGGAGCAATGAGACGGAAAAATGGAGGAAGGAGGGGTCTTGTAAATTTTAATAAAAATAAATTAAAATTTACCAAGAATGTTTTTACTTTCGATCTTTTAATTCCATAGATATCTTGAAACTCTTTAGGTAGTGTATTAAACGCAGTAAAAGCTATGAATGGCCAGATTGGTTTAATATGTTTAGGAACAGGGCCACCTCCGATTATGTCATATACATCCATTGCTACGTCAGTTTGGACTAAATAATCTTTCTCTCTTGATTTTTCGATTACCCATTTTTTTAGTTCATTGTGTGTTTTTGGTATTTGCTCTTTGTCCACTAATACCATTTCAGCAGCAATCGAGTTTTCTTCATGGTATATATTTTTTTCCTCTTCAGTTAATTTTCCAACTGTTTTTTCATAAAAGTAAATTGATGAAATTTGTAAACACGCGTGTACCCACAAAAGTTGCTCCTGATCTAGAGCATCATAGTAGCCACCAGTTACATTGTCTTTGCCCTTTATGACTTCATGCAGTTTATTTATTCTATGTGCACTCTCATTAGCTTCTTCTTTAGTACCAAATGTTACAGAATTTTGCAATGAAAGAGTTCGAATTAATCTCTTCCAGGGGTCTCTCTGGTAAAAAGATGTTTGTCTAGCTCCTGCAGCGATTAATGGGTGTGCTGCATGCATTAATAACGCTCGGGCACCTCCGAACAAGACTGTTATCTCTTTATTTACTTTCCACATCATGGATTGTGGACCAAAGTATCCTGGATCACCATTCATAACTTATATTTTAAACTATTTAAAACTAATAACTAATCGACTAATTGTGAATATAATTAAATCTCGTATGAAAAAAAGAATAGAAAAAATTTGTGGTGAATCAGAAAACATTCCTAATTTTGAAGAAATAGAAAACTCGCCAAATTTTGTTTTTACTCCAGACAAAAATTTTGAAACAATAGCTTTATTTGACCAAGAAGGTAATGTTGTAAATTTAAATTCTTGGCTGGAATGCGCATATTATGCTAAAGGTGGTTGGACGAACAATGTTTCAGATTTTTTTGATGGTGAAAAATTTTTGTTTTTGTTTTTGTTGATAGTTCCAGTAGTTTACAAATTTATAATTACCAGGGTTTCTAAAAGTTGAACTCCTTAAAAATTAGAAAAAATATTTATAAATTAATTATCCTTGTATTCCTTGTCTTAATACTTTTTGGAGCTTTTAATATCTCAGAAACTGAACCTTATCAATTGGATTCAAGAGAATCTTTAGAAAGTTGGGTATACTTTTACCATAATTTACAGTGCGAATATTCTTTCTTTGAAGTATTAAATTCTTATAATCTCAACTATGATATTTCAATCAGAAACGAGCCTAGTGGAAGTATCGAATGTGCTGGTAAAAATTTTTGGATTGACTACAGACGAGAACAAAAAATTGAAGATGGATGGGAAAAATATAGTCCAATCAAATTAGTTGTGAGGGTAGCTACTAACACCCACGTTGATTTAATAGTTCAATCAATAATTTGGTTAACTTTTTTATCTTTAATTCCAAAAAACAGACATAGTTTTACAAAATTAAACAAGGTATCGATTTTACTTGGAGTGCTTTTGGTTTATCTACATCTAATTGGTGAAAGAAGTTACTATTCTACAATTGGAAGAGATTACTTTCCCTGGCCATTCTATAGAGATTTTGATAATTCTATAATATTTGATAACTATTATTTATATAGTTTTATTTTGATTTTAATATATTTATTTTATTTTATTGATAAATTACTTGAAACAAGAATTACAAATTTAATAAATTATTTCCCGTTTATGTTTTTCATTTATGGATCCTTTGCCTCATTAAATATAAACTTTTTTATTTTGGTCTTTAGCTTTATAGGAATTCTTGGGTTGTTTAATAACAAAGTAAGTATCAAATTATCAATTACATATTTATTGTTTTTTATAGTTTGGTTTCTTAATTCTGAAAACTTAGATAAGAATTTTGATGTAGATAAAATCAAAGGTTTTGCTAACACATCACAAACAAATATCTCATTATTGTTTTGGGCAATTGTTTTCTATCTTTTATTAATTGGAGTTAAATATATAGTTGATTTATCAAAAGACAGTCTTGATTTAAATTTGTTAAGTAATAATTTTTTAATAGCCTCTTCTTTAATAGTAATTACTGGTTTAATTGGTGCTATCAATCTACCGATAAATTTTTTAAGTTTTTATATATTAGGACACAACAAATCAGGGATGAATACTATGCAAAGTGTTGATGGAAATGCCTGGCGGGGATTGTATCCAAGTGCAGAGTCAATCGGAGAGTTTTTTGCATTTGCAATATTATTTTGCCTTGTAACATATTTAATTAATCAGTTTAAGTTTAAAATCTATCATTTTTTTCTTCTTCTAATAAATTTTTATGGACTATACCGTGCAAATAACGCAGCTGCCATTATTAGCCTAATGCTATTGATTTTGGTTATTTTAATTTATAAAAATGTACAAAGTAAAAAGACAAGAAATCTTATTTATTTTCTCTTAATAATTTTGTTAATAGTCGGATATTTATTTTTAATAGCTAATAATTCTTTTCAGCTTTTGAGTGGATCAGTCATGTTTGAAGCGGTTAAAGCTTCATCAATAAGTTATGATTTTCAATTAAATGAATATAATGAATCAGCTATTGAACAAGCAAACTATGCTCTTTTGCTCTCTCTTCCTGCTGATAATACTAACTTCTCTTCGTCCCTTAAATATTTATTAAATTCCTATACCTTTGGTAATAAAATTGATAATGTTCCAAGTGCTATATCGCTTGTTAGTTCAGTTTCGTATTATGTAAATAGATCAGAAAAATGGGGCATTTTTATTGCAAAATACAATCCAAATCTATCTGAATTTCTTTTTGGTTATGGGCCAAATCAACTTACTGAATATTATTTAGGACATGAGACTAAATATCAAGAAGGGTTAGTCTTACCTCATTCCTCACTAATAACATATTTTATATTTTTTGGCACTATCGGACTTTTGGTTGTATTGTTTTTAATCTTTGTTTATGTTGTGAAAAATAAAAATGACTTCTATGGAAATATACTACTGCTGTTTTTCATAATTAATTTTTTAAAAAGTGATTCAGCACTTTATGTACCGAATTTTTTAATATTTTTAATTCTTATAAATTTGTTAAGAATTAAAAATATATTTGTCAAAGAAGCATAATGAATAAGCCTTTGCATTATATAACATTTCAAAACTTTCCAATGTTTAGTGCAAACACTATAGTCAGCATGAAAACTGTTTCCTATTTTAAGAAATCTGGATATGATGTTTCTTTAATTTTTCCTGGAAGAGAAAAAATTAAACCAGATAACAATGAAATTTTAGATTTTTACAATATAAAAGAAAAAATAAATATAGTAAGGACAGCTTATTTTTTACCATTTGGAAAAATTAATTTTTTAAATAAGTTTTCATTTATATTAAGTCATTTCATATGGTCACTTTTTATTTTCATAAAGTATTTATTAAGCAATAAAAATTTAAAAGATACTTTATTTTATACAAGATCGAATTGGATATTTTATTTTTTTTCGAGAAAAAATCTAACAATAATTTTTGAATGTCATAAATATTCGAAATCTACAAATATTATTTTTAAATTACTTAAAAATAAAAAAAACTCCGGTTATGTATTCCAAAATACTCTTTTACTTGAAAGCTTTGAACTAAGTGATACACAAATAGAAAATATGATTGTTTATCCTTCAGCGTATGATGAAAGTGATTTTGAAGATTTGAATAGTTCAAAAAATGATAAAGAAGTTATTTTTGTAGGTAGGTTCTCAAGGTTTAATGAAGATAGAAATTTAAACTTTTTGATAGATGCATTTAGCAATGAAGAGCTTCGAGAATATAAGCTCAGGATTATAGGCGGCCCTAAAAAATTAGGTGACAAGTTAAGAGAGGATGTCCATAGATACAATATATCAAATGTGGAAATTTTAGACTATATACCGCAAGATAAATTAATGAAATTGTTATCTTCTCATTCCGTAGGTATTTTAATTAACTCTTCAAATGATAAACATTCTAAATTTCACACATCTCCTGTTAAGTATTTTGAATATATTAGGTCTGGTTTGAATGTGATGGCAATTGACTTTGAGGCTCATAGAGCTTTGCCATACTCAGACTTAATATATTTTTTTAAGGAAGGTGACACTTTAGAATTTATTCAAAGACTTAAAGAAGCAAGTAATAACAAAGATGTAATATATAAAAATGTTGAACAATATTCATATTATGAGAGAGTTAAGCAAATAAATAAACTTTTTGCACGCCTGGAGGGACTCGAACCCCCAACCCTCTGATCCGAAGTCAGATGCTCTATCCAGTTGAGCCACAGGCGCAAGTTTTTCTTATACTCTAAATTTAATACTTATATAATAGTTGCAAGAATGAAAACTACGAAGGTGCTTCAGACAAATATAAATGAGACAAATATAAATCAAGTCTCAAAATTGCTTAATACTTCAACAAAAAGTCGAGTAGCAATTTGTAATACAAATACACTAGTGAGAAGTGTTCGTGATGTTAAGATTAGAAACTTAATCAACAACTTTACAATTAGAACACCCGATGGTTTCCCTGTTGCCAAAGCACTTTCATTTTTAACTAAACAAAAATTTTCAAGAGTTGATGGTTACAAAGTCTTTTTACAAACAATTGAAAATGGATTAAATATTGGTAAAAGACATTATTTCTTTGGTAATAATGAAGCTGTAACACAATTAATGATTGACAAATTAACTCAAAAATTTCCTGATATAAAAATTGTTGGTTATCTTTGTCCAGAATTCATGAATGCTGATGATTTAGTTCAAAGATATAAAGATGAAATAGAAAGTATTAATGCGGATATAGTTTGGGTTTCTCTAGGATTCCCTAAACAAGAGATGTTCATAGATAAGCTTTGTAATGAAATAGATTCCTCAGTTAACTTTGTTGGGATAGGAGCAGTTTTTGAATGGGTAGCAGGAACAAAAAAGAAAGCTCCTGAGTGGATTGCTAATTTGGGACTTGAATGGGTACTAAGATTAGTTCAAGACCCAAAAAGACTTTACAAAAGATATTTAATTGACAACACCTTGTTTGTTCTTTACTTCTTGAGACAAGTATTCTTTCGTAGATAAACAGTAAAATAAAGATAAGAAAAAGCTATATGAATAATGTTATCAATAATTTAATTAATTCTCTCGCAGGGGAATTTAAAAAATATGAGTTAGACGAAAAAATACAGTTTAGCCTGTCAAAAATTGGTGGATATGATTTACAAATTAATAATTTAGTGAAACACAATAAATCTGATTACTTTCATGAACTACAAGAAAATGTAATCAAAACAATCAATTCATCAAACATTTTTCTACCTGTAGTGAAAAATGACATAGGGTTTCTGAATTTAAACCTTAATCATATTTATCTCATGAAAAATATAACTAATACACAAAGCGATTTTGAAAATAAAAATAAAAGTAAAATTATTTTTGATTACGGTGGTCCAAATATTGGTAAACCATTACATGTAGGACATATGCGAACACTAAATATTGGAAGGAGTTTATACAATATTCATTCATTTATAGGCAATGAGGTGGTGAGCGATATACATCTAGGAGACTGGGGTATGCCAATAGCTCAAATTATTACTTACTTAGAGAAAGAAGCCATAGAACCACAAAGCTTAGACTCAAGTCAGTTAGAAATAATCTATCCAAAATCAAGTGAGGAATATAGACAAAACAAAGATTTCAAAACTCGCGCCCAAGAAATAAATAAACTTTTAAATAATAATGATCAACAACTACTAAAAACGTGGGAATCTATTAAGGAACTATCTGTAAATAGCTTAAAAGAAAATTTTGCAATACTTAATCACAGTTTTGATTACTGGCTGGGTGAAAGTGATGTAAATAATTTAATTCCAAAAATGATCGACGAATTGTTAAAAAATGAAAAAATTGTTTATGATGACGGAGCTTTAATAAGCGAGGAAGATACAGATCCAAAAATATTGATTACAAAATCAGATGGATCATACCTATATATCACTACAGATCTAGCAACTATATTATTTAGGCAAAAAAATATAGGTTACGATAAAACTTTTTATATTGTTGACAATCGCCAATCACTTCACTTTGAACAATTGTTTAGTTCAATTAAGTTTTTTGAATTTAATAATTTAGAACATGAACATATTTCTTATGGAACTTTAAATGATCGAGATGGAAATCCTTATAAAACTAGGGACGGTGGCACAAAACCACTTAGTGAGTTGTTTGAAGAAACTTATAAATATATAAAAGAAATTAATAATGCGCTAGATGATTCTATAATTTCACAGTTAACAAATTCCGTTTTAACCTATAGTGATTTAATTACCAATAGAAAGACAGACTACAAATTTGATCTAGAAAAATTTACCAATGTAAATGGAAAAACGGGTATCTATGCACAGTATTCACAAGTCAGAGCAAAAAAGCTTTTGGACAACATTGAAAATAACAACAATGAACTGAATAATTTAACTCTTAATGATGTTGATAAAAAACTCCTTTCAAAATTGTATTTGTTTAGTTACTTTATAGAACAATCAGCTTTATTAAATGAGCCTCATCATCTAGCAAACTATTTGTATGAAATCTCAAATTTGTTTAATCAATTTTATGAAAGTGAAAAAATATTAGAAATCGATAACTCTGACCGTCTATCTTCAAAAATATATATCACAAATTTATTTTTGACAACAAGCCAAAATGTAATGTGGTGTTTAGGAATGACTCCTGTAAAAAAAATGTAGATTATAAAAATATTTGAGTAGAAATAATCCAGATTATAAGTACCAAGCTATATGAGTAATTATTTATTAAACTCAAATTTTTTCCAAAATTGTGAAATAAAAACAACACTAATGGAATTGCGATGAATCCTGAAAATGAAACAGCTCTAGCGATCACAAGATACTCATTTACAAATACATTCTGATTCCTAAGTAAAATCTGGAATAAGACTAGAAAAAATAATGAAACAAATATTACTGAAACTACATTTGTCAGTAAATTTTTAAAAGATCTGTTTTCTATAAAATACTCATTAAAAAATTCAACAGGAACAAACAAAATAAAAATAGAAACAAAAAGTGTAATGAATGACCAGAACAGCCCTTGCCCACTCCAGCTTATAAGCACTTCATTGACTATTCCTGATGACTCTAAAAACAAATAAACTGAGAACCCTAATAGAGATGTACCAAGAACAAAACAATATAGCCCTAAAACAGAAATAATCTGACTTCGATTTATAGATATACTGTTTTTGGTCAATTTACCAACATCGGATTGCATACAAACATATTAACTGTATTTATATTAAAATATTATTTAAATATGGATTTAATAGATACACCTAATCCCAATGCTAAAAAAATATTAGTCGAACACGACTATGAAATTGCTATATACATTAACAAAGAGAGTCAAGAGTTAAGTGGTGTTGCAAAACAATTAATTGAAATCAACGGAGTTGAATCTATATTCACAGGTCCTGGTTTTTTAACTCTAACAAAAGAGAAAAGTGGGGATTGGAGTCTCATTAATAACGATATATTAAATAAGTTTGATACAATATAGCTATGGAAACCTTTAATCCAGATCCAAAACCAGGGCGAATAGTACTTCCACTTGTATTAATTGGTATGATTGCTACAACTTATACTTTCATAAATAGAGTCACAACAAATAACAATCTTGAGATAGTTGCTGAAGAAGCTCCAGTTGAAACAGTTGCAGAAGAAACAAGTGTTGAAGACACTTCAACGACTACTACAACTACTACACTTCCTGATAATTATGTTGCTTATCTTGAAGAATTAACTGCAGAAAAAATTCAAGCAACAGAACTTGGCAAAGATGTTTTAGAAGCAAATGAGAACTGGGATAATAAATCTGTTACTTACCAAGAAGCTAAAGATGAGTTTAGAGCATTTATTGCCACTGCAGAACAATTTGTAATAACAGTTTCTGAACCTGGGCCACCAAGTGAGTTTGCGAATCTAGTAACAAGCCATGAAGAACTTAAAACTCTCGTAGAATTAATTTCTAAAGATACTGTAGAGTTGCTCGCTGGTCTTGAATCTTCTGATACAGGAGAACAAAGAGCTTCAGCTCTAGATTCATTTAATAGAAATTTAGATCAGTTTATTAAAAAGATTGAAGAAGTCGTTGCTTCAGCAACTTCTAGCTAGAAGCTGCTGAACAAACAGTATCAATCATTAACATTGCTATGACATAAGGATCGCCGTTAGCATTAGGCCTTCTGTCTTCGAGATAACCTTTTTTATCTACCTCTACTTGCCATGGAATTCTTATTGAAGCTCCTCTGTCACTGACTCCATAAGAAAAAGTATCAAAACTCTGAGTTTCATGGTCTCCAGTAAGTCTATCTTCAATATTTGCACCATAATTTTTAACGTGCAAATCAGCATTTTTACCCAGGGCTTCACATCCTGCAACAATGGCTTCATAGCCTCCATCTTCTCTCATTTGTTTTGTTGAAAAGTTGGTATGCATACCAGCACCATTCCAGTCACCTTTAACTGGTTTTGGATTTAAAGTTGCTGATATATTCCAGTCTTCAGCAATTCGATAAAGAAGCCATCTGGCTACCCAAATATGATCACCTATATCGGGTGCTCCGACTGGACCAATTTGAAATTCCCATTGACCAGGCATAACTTCTGCATTTGTTCCAGAAATCCCTAAACCTGCTTCTATACAAGCTGTTGCGTGTGCTTCTGAAATTGCGCGTCCATAAACTTCGTCAGCACCGACTCCACAGTAGTAACCTCCTTGAGGAGCCGGATAACCTGATGGTGGAAAACCAAGAGGTTGTCCATACTTGAGAGAGTCATATGACTGCTCGTAAAATGTATACTCTTGTTCCATACCAAACCATGGTTCAAACTCACTAAAATTTGAAGCTGATTCAACCAATGCAGCTCTTGTATTGGATGCGTGAGGGGTCATATCTACATTCATAACTTCACACATTACTAATATGTTATCTCCACCTCTAATCGGGTCTGGAAATTGAGCGACTGGCTTTAATACGCAATCAGATTGGTCACCTGTGGCTTGTTGTGTACTTGAACCATCAAAGCCCCAAATTGGTGGCTCTGTCCCTTGTTCTATTATTTTTGTTTTACTCCTTAATTTTGCGGTTGGAGTTAGACCGTCAATCCATATATATTCTGCTTTTATCTTCATGAAAATAATGTAATATATATTTCAAGCAATGTTGTTACAGAATTATTAAATAATTGTTTCGAGATGATAGATACATACATAAACATAGATAAAGAACATAAGAACTTTGAAGATTTATTAGAGTCTTCTGGGGTGAAAAAACTCGTCATTAAAAATATACAAAACCCAAAGCAAATACAATTAGTTATAACATCGCTATCTAAATATGGTGAAACTAAAAAGAACTTATCAGATTTTGAATCTTCAAATAGACCTTTTCCTACTTTAATCATTGTTAACGATATAGATTTTCAACAAACTATTGATCTGATTCAAAACCCACAAATTGAATTAATCTCTAGTAGCAGCAAATTAGAAGAGGTTGGTGCAAGAGTACATGCACTAGTCGGCGACGGTGAGTCAGAAATACTTGAATTCAAAGATCTCAGTATTAATTTAAAAACATATGAAGCCAAAGCAGGTGATGTATTACTTGACCTGACATTTATGGAGTACGAATTATTAAAGTTTTTTGTTGTTAACCAAGAAAATGTCTGGTCAAGAGAACAGCTTTTAGAAAAAGTTTGGGGTTACGATTATTTCGGTGGAGCAAGAACAGTTGATGTTCATGTTAGAAGATTAAGAGCGAAACTTGGTGACCAAAGAAATGATTGGATTAAAACAGTACACTCAGTCGGTTATAAATTTAACTAAAGCTATTACCGCAACCACACGTTCTGGATACATTGGGATTATCAATCGAGAAACCTGTTTCCATTAATCCTTCTTTGTAATCTAGAGTTGCACCTTTAATATGCTCTAGGCTCTGTCCATCAACAACAATATTGACCCCATCGTACTCTTCAATTACGTCACCATCAAATTTATCCGTATCGAAGAACATTTCGTAAGAGTAGCCAGAACAACCCCCAGGTTTTACACCCATTCTTAGAAAGCTATCTTCTGCTGTCTCCTCAGATTTAAGTTCTACAAGCTTATTTACAGCACTGTCAGTTGCCAGCACTGCTCTTGATGATTTAATTTGTATATCCATAAGCTAATTATAACAAGAAAATTTATATTCAATAAATTAATAATTACATCTTTCACAAATGTACTTAGAATATCAATATGACACAAAGTGATATATTGATCAAACACCTATCTACAGTGTTTGATCCTGAATTAGGGGCAAATATTGTAGAGCTTGGAATGGTTAAAGCAGTTGATCATAAAGGGTTAACTGTCAAAATAGACCTTGCCCTTACAATTGCAGATTGTCCAATGCGAAATCAAATTGAAAAAGAAATCACCAGAAAACTAACTTTACTTGAAAATGTTGAAACAGTTGAAATTAATGTTGTTGCTATGGATCAAAAAGATAGAACTGCAGTTATGGAAAAAGCAAGAAAAAAAGCAAGAGAAAATGCTCAACCAACAAAAGTTGACCCAAGAACAAGAGTTATTGCAATAGGTAGTGGAAAAGGTGGTGTCGGAAAATCCACTTTATCAACAAATATTGCACTTGGCTTGTCAAAAAAAGGATTCAAAACTGGCCTTCTGGATGCTGATATTTGGGGATTTTCTATTCCTCGACTTCTAGGAATTAAGGGAAGAATTGAAGCAAATGATGAAAAACTTATGATTCCATATGATTATGATAATTTAAAAGTCATTTCAACAGGGTTAATTACTAGCGATGAAGATACTGCGCTTATGTGGCGTGGATTAATGTTAAGTAAAGCATTGGAACAGTTTCTAACAAACGTCGACTGGGGAGATCTTGATTACTTAATTATTGATTTGCCACCTGGTACTGGTGATATTCAAATGGCATTGAGCAGATTGCTTCCTCAAGCTGAACTCATCGTTGTCACAACTCCCCAGCTTATGGCACAAAAAGTTGCAACTAGGGTTGCCGATATGGCAAAGAGAAGTTTTATACCTCTTTTAGGTGTAATTGAAAATATGTCGTACTTTGAAACAAGTAATGGTGATAAATTTAATATATTTGGCAAAGGCGGAGGAGATGCACTAGCAGAACAATTCTCGATTCAAGTACTGGGGAAAATTCCTATTAGTGAAGATACAAATGATATTGCTGATGATGGTACGCCTTTAATTCTTCAAGAGAAAAATACACCAACTAAAACAGAAATTGAAAAACTCATTTCTGTCATAGCTAATAAACTACCTCCAATAGTTGATGAAACCTGTACTGGGCGTTTAGCAAAAGTTTTTGAAGAACTTTCTAAATAATGGAAAATATTTCCGTAAATAAACTAGTTGAATCAACAAATTCCAACCTCCCAAGAGATATAAAAGTCGAATTTGCAAAAAATATACTTTCTGCAAATAAAAATCCTGAAGATGCGAAAAAAGAGTTTGAAATATTAATCAACAAACTTAGTTTGAAAAAACAAAGAGAAATTATAAATGCAACTGGTACTGTACTTCATACAAATTTAGGTAGATCTCCAGTAAATATATCTTTCTCAGCAATGTATACAAATATTGAATATGACTTAACAACTGCTTCAAGAGGTAAGCGTAATGAATATTTAACAGAATCTATGAAGGTTTTACTTAATGCTGAAAATGTGGCTTTTGTAAATAACAACGCTTCCTCCCTTTATCTATCTTTGCTATGCCTTGCAAGAATACATAACAAAGATGCTGTCATAGTGTCTAGAGGTGAAATTATTGAAATTGGAGGTTCATACAGGCTTCCAGACATAATATCTGAAACCGGAATGAATTTAATTGAGGTTGGAACAACAAATAAAACTCGTTTAAGTGACTATGAAAAGGCGTTAAAAGAACATCCCAAATCTGTAGTGTTAAAAGTTCATAGAAGTAATTTTTCAATTAGCGGATTTACTGAAGAAGTGAGTATTAGTGAACTAGCTGATTTAAAAAACAAATATGACACATTATTACTTCATGATCTAGGTAGTGGTTTAGTAATTGAAAATTCATTTCTATCAAAACACAACCTATCCATATTTGAAAAAGAGCCTAGAGTTCAACAATCTATAAAAGATGGCGTTGATATTGTGATGTTCTCTGGAGATAAGCTATTTGGCTCTGTGCAGTCTGGAATTATTGCAGGAAATAACGAATTAATTGAATCAATAAAGACCTTTAGTATCTTCAGAACATACAGGTGCTCCGATATTGTTTTACATGAACTTCAAAAAACTACGGAATTATACATTCAAAAAAATGAAGAAAATATTCCATTTTGGAACTTGTTAAAAAAGACATATTCGGAGCTAGAAAGTAGATTTGAAAAAATAACTGAAAATAGCAATATTAAACACAAAATAATCAACGGTGAAAGCCTGATTGGAGGTGGAACACTGCCGAACTTAACTCTAAGTTCACCTGTAATGGTTCTAGATGTTGATAAATCAGAAAAAGTTTTGATGAAACTAATTAGTAACGAATATCCAATCATCCCAAGAGTTGTTGATGGAAAAATAAATATTGATTTGAGGAGTGTATTTGAAAATCAAGATGATGAAATTGCTAAATTTCTTAATTCATTATGACCGTATTAGCGACAGCTGGCCATGTTGATCATGGTAAGTCCACATTAGTTAATTTCTTAACTGGACAGGAAACTGACCGCTTAAAAGAGGAAAAACAAAGAGGCCTTACTATTAACCTTGGCTATACATATTTTGATTATAAAGAAAAAAGATTTTCAATTGTTGATGTGCCGGGTCACTCCGATTATTTTAAAAATACAATTAGTGGTTTCTCGAACGTTGATGGAGTTTTGTTTTGTGTTGACTCAACGCAGGGTTGGTCTCAACAGTCAGAAGAGCATTTTTTGTCACTAATAAATCTAGGAATTAATAATCTACTCTTTTTCCTAACTAAAACAGATAAAAAAGATATCGTGTATGTCAAAAATGAATTGATAAATAAATTAATTGACTTCAAAGAGATTAATTACTCGTTGATTGAGTTTAGTTCAATAAATAGTGATAAAAAATCAGTACAAAAAATTATTTATGAATTTTTTAACAAATCTGAATCAAATATAAATCCTCCTTCTTTGTGGGTTGATAGAGTATTTTCTATCGAGGGGATAGGAAAAGTAATTACTGGAACAGCAAGTAAAAATATGAGTTTTGACAAGGTGTTTGTAGATGATCAACAAACTCAATTAGATATAAGAGAAGTAGAGTCAGTGGGTCAAAAATTGAATACTTTAATTACCTCATCTTCAAGAATTGCAATATCTTTAAAAAATAATAAAAGTGATCCAGGAAAAGGAAGTTTGTTGGCTAATCAATTAATTGAAAAAACTACTTATATGCTTATAAGACCAAATACAGATTCGGCTTTATTTTTGGAAAGAGGAACTTTAAGAATTTATGTTGGCACACACACTCAGATTATTAAGAAATGTAGAACCATTAAAATCGACAACAAAATATTCTTGCTTGTGCAATTAGAAAAAAGCATTCCTGTCCTGAGCTTACAAAAAGTTTTAGTACACAACCTGTCTAAAAAAATGTTCATCGGAGGAAGTGTTGTTCACTCAACGAATAATAGTTATTTAATAAAAAAATTAATCAGAGATTTTCGGATGAAAGATAATGTAAATTTAGAAGAAATATTTACTTTAATTCCTGAAAATCTATTAACCAGTAACAGCGAGGAGTTTAAAAGAATTGGAAAATTCTTTATTAGAAAAAATAATTTAAAAACATTAGAGGAAAATATTAAATCAAATATTATCGAAATCAATAAGTATGGTGTTGGTAGTTATTTTTATAAAAATTTTTATATAGAGGAAAAAGAATTAAAAAAACTTAATGTTGACTTCAAATCCATAAAAATTCAGAAGGATCAAATTGTTGAAAATAAGATATTAGATATAGATAGCCAACTTCTTGCGGAACTTAAATCCCAATTGGGTAATAATCTAAATGTTAATGAAGTGGACTTAAGGAAATACGATACAGAAGCAATTAAATCTTTATTTATGAATGGTTGTCTATTTAGAGTTACAAAAAACATAGTTATTTCGGAAGACCATAAAAATCAACTAACCAAAATTATCAATTCTTTACCAGATAAATTTTCAGTAACAGATTTTAAAGAACAATCATCTCTTACTAGAAAATATGCCATTCCATATTTAGAATTTTTAGATAAAGAGTTAGTAACACAAAAAATAGACTCTAATGGTTTAAGAGCAAAAATAAATTAGGTGTAGATTGCTTCTCTTTTTCTTTCCACCTCATTAAGGCCTCCCCAAACCCCAAAAGGTTCGGAAATTTCATTTGCTTCTTCTAGACACTCAAATTTTACCGGGCACCCACTACAAACAGCTTTTGCTTTGGCTTCTCTTTTTTCACGATCTTCTTTTTTTTCAAAAGTTGCAGGTGGGAAGAATAAGTTGCTACTGTGTTGTCTGCAAAGAGCATCGTACTGCCAAGTTGAAACTTTTATTTGAAGCATATGTAAACAGTAAACGCTGAAATCTGTCTGTAAAAAGATTTTTTTCGCGAAGTAAACCTTTAAATTATGAGTTTTCCATCCTCTTCGACAACTTTGTACTCATTTTTTAAAGTATAAGAATTGCTTTCAGCCCTATCTACAACAATTTTTTTTCCGTTCAATCTAACTAGTGCTTGATTGTTGTTAATTAATTCCAGTAAGGTAACTTGGGAATTTACCAATGATGACATAGCACTTGTATCAGTAGTTAGTCGGGATCTAATTACGGTAGGTATTGCAACAAAGTAGAAAAAAGCAATTATTGACGAGGAGCCAAATAATAGAAAGTGATTAATTTGGAGTAAATAATCAGAAAACATAATTAATGACGATCCGTGCATAACAATCAAAGCAGCAAGTCCTAGTGGTCCAAAAAAACCTCTAGACAGGACTTTAATAAACATCAAGAATGAGGCTAAGAAAATTAGTAAACCAATGTAATTTAAGTTGTACTCATGAAATGTCATTGAAGAAAAAGCTATTAACAATGCGCCATTAAATGCCATTAAGCCAGGGCCTATTGCAAAGAGTTCTAGGCCTATTAATGCAAAACCAAGTGCAAAAAATAAATAGGTAAATACAGGATTTGATATAGCAATGTAAAATCTTTCAAAAAGCGAAGGCTTAATAAATCTAATTTGATTGATTTCCTCAGAGCTTAAATCAAAACTCAAAGATATTTTCCTAATTCTTGACGGTATCTCTTGACTGCCTAAGTTTTCCACAAATGCACCTATAGAACCAACGATTAAATAATCCTTATAAATACCTTCCTCAGCTGTAACTAAAACATCATTGTTGGTACAAGTATTTGTCTCACAAATAGTTTCAAATAAACCTGGGCCTTTATTATTTGTAATAATTGTTCCAGGAGATAAGCCTACAAAATCGAAATTGCGTAAGACACTCAAGTCAACTTCTCTTTTGTTTGGTCCAACCCAAATTGCTTTTGGAGCATCCATGTTGTTTAAAATTACTTGTAATTCATCTATTGAATTTACATTTACATCTGAAGCATTGTACTGAACAACAAAAAGGTTCTTTTCTTTCTCACTATTCTCATCAACATATCTTTCAAGAGCATTTATATGGCCACTAGAAAAAATACCTTCAATCTCAAATATATTGACATTTGCAGTATTTATCACAGCTAGAAATAATATAGGTAATAGTTTTAACATTTTATATACTTAAATATATAGGATAGTAGTCTTTTAAAACTGTGAAAATTTGCTTAATAACCGACAATACATGGGTAAAAGATTCACTCGTAAAATTAATAGATTTTGAGTGTAATTTTACTTATTTGGAAGATGCAAATGATGTGAATATTTCATATGATTATATTTTTGTAGACATGCAAGTAAACAATAATGGTGGGCCTTCTATTGTAAGAGAGCTAAAAAGAAGTGAAAAAGTTATTGATTCAACTATTGTGCTTTTAATTGACCGTGAAGCAGATAGTTTTCAAGCAAAACGAGTAGGGGCAGATGACTACTTGCTTAAACCTCTTGAAAAAAGTAAATTAAAAAACCTTTTTACTTAATTGAATAATATTCTAAAATCAATAATACATATTGAGTACTAACCTAATAATCGCACTTATAGCAATTTGCTTGTTTTTTTCTGCTCTTCTTTCAGGATCAGAAACAGCGATAACCTATGTTCCTAGAGAAAAAATTCATCAATTATCAGATTCTAAAAGAAATAATAAAATTAAAAAAGCTAAAGATGACTTAGAGCAAACAATTGGTGGAATTCTTGTTGCTAACAACTTTGTCAACATATTGATGGCTTCTTTGTCTACAATTCTGTTTGTTAATTATTTAGATGGTGATGAAACTGCTGGATCGGCATTATCAACAATAGTAATTACTCTTCTTGTTTTAATTGCAGGAGAGATTACCCCAAAAACTATTGCCTCTAGAAACCCAATTAAATTTCTATCAAGAACTGCTTTTATAATAGATTTCCTTTCAAGAACCTTTGCTCCCTTTACAAGCTTGATTACAAAATCTATTGATAGAACATCTAGAGATGGAGATATGGATGGTGATGGAGAAATAACTGAAGCTGATATTCAAGCACTGACTGCTTTGGGTGAAATGGAGGGACAAATACTGCCTGCAGAAAGAGAAATAATTGATTCACTGCTAGATTTTTCAGACCGTCCAATAAAAGAAATTATGACACCGAGAGTTGATGTATTGTTTTTATCTTTGCCAGTTGAAATAAGCGATATAAAAAAATTAGTTGATGAAAAAAGAATATCTAGAATGCCAGTTTCTAAATCTGAATCATTAGATGACACATTCGGAATCGTATATGTAAAAGATCTTTTTAACTTAAAGGCAAGTTCTGATTCAGTGGAAGTAGAGAATCTGGTAAAAGATGTTATATACCTACCTGAGTACACAACAGTATTGTCAGCACTAAATATATTAAGAGAAAACAAAGCTAGTTTTGCCTGTGTAATTGATGAAAATGGTGGAATAGAGGGTGTCATAACAATTAAAGACGTACTTTCAGAATTCGTCGGCGATTTACCCGATGAACATGACCAAAGATTCCTTGGAATTAGAAGGATAGGTCCTGGTCAATGGAGAGTTGACGGTAAAACAGATATTGATGATTTTGAAGAATTTTTTGGTTTAGAAGAGAGTGATAAAGATATTGCTACAGTTGGTGGATTGTTTTTAAGCCATTCTGAACAACTTCCTGCAGAAGGCGAAAAAATAATTGTTGATGGTTTGGAAGTGACAGTAACAGAGCTGGACAATAGAAGAATAGAGTCTTTTATTGTAAAAAAAATAGCAAAAAAATAATTTAGACAAATCAACTAACACACTTGTGTCTCATTATCTCTATTACTTTCTATAATTGTAAAATATTTAACAAAAAGTGAGGAAAAATGGATGTGAAATCAACTATGTTGCCTTTAGGTACTAAATTACCTGAATTTAATCTGAAAGGAATTGATGATAAATATTATAAAAATAGTAATTTTTCTGAAAATAAGGGTCTTTTGGTGATGTTTATCTGTAATCACTGTCCTTTTGTAAAACATATAAATAAAGGATTAGTAGATTTTACGAATGATTTAATGAATAAAAATATTGGTGTTATTGGAATAAATTCAAACGATAGCTCTCAAGAAAAATATGCAGAAGATAGTATTGAAAAAATGAAAGAGTATGCAGCAGAGTTGGGATATCAATTTCCTTATGTAGTTGATAAAGATCAAACAGTTGCAAAAAGTTTTACAGCTCAATGCACTCCAGATTTTTTTCTTTTTAATAGTGATTCAGAGCTTATTTACAGAGGACAGTTTGATTTTTCTAGACCTGGCAATGATAAGCCCGTAACTGGGGAAAGTTTAGCTCAAGCAGTAGATGCTTATCTAAATACCAATGAAACCATCTCTCCACAATATCCAAGCATGGGATGTAATATCAAATGGAGAATAGATGAGGAACCTGATTATTTCTTAGAAGTTAAGGGTTAATTTAAATCATGTGTTTGGACAAAAAGTCTTCTAGAGCGAGCACAGTCTAACTCAACAAAGAATAGTCTTTGCCATCTTCCAATAATTAGTTCAGAATTAATTATTGGTAAAGTGACGCCACTAGAGCCGATTATTGTACCTCTTACATGCGATCTACCATTAACATTCTCATCCTCTTGCATATTTTCTGTTCTTAGATCCCAATCATCGTGTTCATAGTAGGAGTCAGATGGTACAAGTTCTTCAATCTTTTTCTTAAAGTCATTGATGTATCCTGTTTCGGATTCATTTATAACGACTGCGGTAGTTGTGTGAGGAGTGAAAAGTGTTACAGAGCCGTGCTTAATACCGCTCTCTGATATGATTTCTAAAACAGCTTCAGTGAAATCACAAAATTGATTTGTTTCTTCAGTATCAAAATGAAGAGCTGTGGTAGCAGATTTGTTGTTTTTTGATTTGTAAAGGGTGACTAACTCAAAATCAAGTTCCTGAGCACCAATTCTTTGTTTATTATTTTTCATCAGTATCAAACTTCATGATAACTCTTTGTAAAATTAATCACTATCTAATATTTGATTTTGATATTCCCAGTATTCACATAGTTCATTATCTTGTGCATTCACTTCTCCTATTGCTATTGGGTTTCCTTTTGCGATTGCTTTATTGGTAATATTGTCTTCTGCAATACCTATTGGTAGAAGGCCCTTTGATGATGATATCTTCTGGGCTTTTCCATATATATAATCTCCTCCAATAGAACCAAGGTTTGTGCCTGGTTCAATGTCTTGTTTAGCATAAGCTACAACTTCAACATTCCAACTTTTTGCACTCAACTTAGAATATTTTTCCAGCATAATATGTCTTATTGTTCTTGGTATTTCAAGACTTGTTAAATGGTAAGGTCTGGCTAAAGTCCAATATGGACCTTTACCCATTTTTAAATACTCCATTTCATAATTTACATAATCATCCTGAGAATAAATTACAGCAAAAACACCTGGAGCAATTCCAAAAGCAAAATCAACAACTTGCGATTCATCCAATAAGCCTCCATCTTCTTTTGGTATGTAATACTGATTTATATTTTCATATGTTGCTTCTATTCCATGCATTCCATCAACATCTATTTTGAAATCGAGAAAATTAGCAAGTGCAGTCATCTCAACCATCGTTTTGGTACCATCAACAAAACTGGTTAACATTTTTGGATTCATTTGTTTTAAAGAGGCTTCTTTTGTTAATGAACTGGGAGTAGCAAATTTATTAAATGGGTTATTTTTACCTTTTCCAATTGATATAACTTCAAAAGAAAGTTCTGTAGCAAAGTTGTATAAGTCAAGGGCAGCTACGGGTTCATCTCCATCAGCAACTGTCACTATGGCATCGTTTTTTTCTGCTTCTTTTCTTAAAGCTAAGCCTATAGTTGCTTCTGTTTCCACATTTAATAAAATTAAATTAATACCTCGATTTAAAACATTTTTAGCAACAATTGCCCCAGCTGCGGGTGTTCCTGTTGCTTCAATTACAATGTCCAGTTCAACATTATCTAAAGCAGCAATACTATCAGAACACAAAATCTGGTTTTCTTTGTGTTTTTTATATCTGTTAGAAGCAATCTCTAGTTGATTTTGATTTCTATCAATAATACATACAAGATCTACCCCGTACATTTTTGATATCTGGGCTACTATCCCTTGTCCCATTTGGCCTGCTCCAACAAGCCCTACTTTTACATTTTCGCTACGATCCTCTATATAAGTTTTAAATTTATCTAGTTGGTTCATTTTAAATAAAAGCTTTCTCAATAATTTCTAAATCACTTTTATAAGTAATTTTTAAGTTACTTTCCTCACCTCTAATTACGTGGGTTTCGAATTTGTTAAATTTAAACATGCTTTCTGTTGTGTCAACCATACCAGTAAAATTATTTTTTGATAAAAATGAATAACAATCAAACAATTCTTTAAATTTATAAACTTGAGGTGTCTGAATATCTACAATTCTTCTATTTTTAACAATTTCATTATTTTCTGTATCGTAAAAATAACTGTTGTCTAGATAAGGAGCTGCAGATCCATGTTCTTTTGCTGCATTAATCAAATTTGTTAATAGTTCTGACGACATAAAAGATCGAGCGGCGTCATGGATCACAATTAAACAATTATCTGTAGCTTTATTTTGTAAATGCTGAAGTGCAAAGTGCTCACTTTCTTGTCTTGAATCTCCACCATGAATAATTGAAATACTTTGATGTCCGGATAAAAGCTTTTCGAATACTGATTTGTTTGACTCAGACGAAACTAATAATACATCATCAATTTCATTATTTTCTAAAAAAGTTTCTACAGGATAAAGGACCAGCTCTTTGCCATTTACTCTATAAAAAAGTTTGTTTACTTCCTCACCAAAGCGAGTGCTATCACCTGCTGCAAGTATTACACCATAAGTTTTCAATATAAAACTATATTATGAACTTTCGCTCACTTTGTGAATTTTTTTTGAGCAAATATTTAGTTCAGACTCATTAAGTTTTAATTTTATTAATCAATTAATGTTCAAAATATGGAATATAATTTTTTATTGTTAGAGGACAATAAGTTATCAATTAAAAATAGTGAAAAATTTTTGTCATTAAATCATGAAAATTTAGTTAACCTAAAAGCAGAATATTCACTAATTTCAACCTATGAAATTAAGGGTAAAAACCCTTTCTCCTCAAAAGTGCTTGAACTTCTCAAAAATAATGAAGTTGTAATCAATATTGAAAAAGTATCGAGTGCATTAAAAGAATTGGAAGATAATAAAATTATCGCTCATTTAAATCGGGAAAATTTTAGAAAAATTTCTTTTCCAATCTTTGTCCAGTCTAAATATCTAAAAAATTATTTTAAAATTTCGGGTCTGAAATTTGAACTAAGTTCATTTTTAGATAATTCTAATTTTAAGATGATTGAACTTGATTTTTAGTATCGATAATAACTTGAGTTATTCCTGTAAGTAAAACAATAGCAAAACCAATATACTGAGATATTCTTAATGATTCATTTAAAATCATTGCACCAATAATTACTCCAGTTACGGGTTCTAGATAAGTTATTGTTCCAATAGATACAGGTGGTATAAATTTAATTACATACCAATAAGTTGTTAATCCGACACCAGTTAGAAAAAATCCGAGGAACATGCTGACTAATAAATTATCCAGCATCCAAGAAAATCCTTCATACGTAAATGGAGATAAAATTATTGCAGCATAAAATACTTGAACAAATGCCACATTAAGTCCTCCAAATTGGAGTGACTTTGAAGATCCATAAATTATTAAAATCGCCAGAGAAAATGAACTCACTAGTCCATAAACTACGCCTATAGCAGATGAGATTGTGGAAAAATCTAAAAGAAGATATAAACCAAAGAAGCCCGTAAAGATAAGTATCACTTGAAATAATTTGATATTTCTTCCTCGGAGAAATTCAATTATCAAAATAAATATAGGATATGAAAACACTAAGCCTATTCCTATCGCTACCGTATTCAACTCTATAGATTTGAACATCGTTGACCAATGTATAGCAAGTAAAGGACCTAAGAAAGTTCCAGAATAAAGTAAATCTTTTGTAATTTGCCTTCTTTGTAAAACAAAGATTAAAAGAAATATAGCCCCTAGAAAAGTTCTTATACCTACTAGGGACAAAGAACTAACATCAGATGTTCTAATTATTAAAGGAATAGAACCCCAGGAAATTGCTAATAAACTAATGAGGAGATAGGCCCTGAGTTTTTTATTCAAACTTATTATTGGTCTTGTTTGGAATAATTACTAAATTGTGTAAATTCTTTACTAAAGAAAAGATCTACTTTTCCAGTTTGTCCAGATCTGTTTTTAACAATATTAACTTCTGCAACGCCCGGTGTTTCAGTACCTGGATTGTAATAATCATCTCTGTAAAGCATCATAACTATGTCAGCATCCTGCTCAATTGCTCCAGACTCTCTTAAGTCACCTAAACGAGGTCTTTTATCTTCCCTGGCCTCTGCTGCTCTGTTTAACTGTGAAAGTGCAAATATTGGAACTTTTAGTTCTCTAGCTAGGTTTTTTAAGTTTCTACTTATTTCAGCAATTTCTTGCTGTCTATTATCGCCAGAAGAACTTTGCATTAGTTGTAGATAGTCAACAAGTATTAGGTCTAGACCTTTAGAAGACTTTAGTCTTCTTGATTTTGCACGTATATCTGTAACTGTAATAACTGGGGCATCATCAAAATACAGTGGCAAGTTATTGACTTTTGAAGCTGCTTCTACAACTCTTGACCATTTTTCTGGTCCCAGTTGACCTTTTCTAGCATCTCCAGAAGTAACTTTTGCTTCAGAAAACAATACTCTTTGAACCAACTCTTCTTTTGTCATTTCAAGCGAAAAAAATGCAGCTACCTTTCCGTCTTTCGCTGCATTAGTTGCAATATTTAAAGCTAAAGAAGATTTACCCATGCTTGGCCTTGAAGCAAGAACTGCTAAGTTTCCTTCTTGTAAGCCTGAGAGGTAATAATCTAAATCTGAAAAATAAGTTGGAAGTCCTGATAACCCAGTCCCTCTATTTTCAATTTCTTCAATTCTTTCAATTGCAGATTCAAGAACATCATTTACTCCAACTAGGCCATCACCAATTGCATCATCAGAAGCAGTAAAAATTGTTTGTTCTGCTTCATCCAAAACACTATGAATTTCTTTATCCATAGCCATAGCTAATAACTCAATTCTTCCACTAGCTTTTAAAAGTTTTCTTCTGTGTGAGTGTTCTAAAACAATCTCTATGTATCTCTCAAAATTTGCAGAACTAGGAACATTTTCAACAAGTCTTGCAATATAAGAAGCATTTACAGATGCGTTTTTTGTATCTTTAAAAATAAGTTCTGATACAGTAACAGTGTCAATCGGGTTACCTGTATCAAACAATCCTTTCATTGCTTCATAAACACTTTGATTAGAAGGGCTATAGAAATCTGTTGGCTTTACCTCTTCCATGAGTCTTGTTACTGCATCTCTTGAGAGCAACGCACTACCTAAAAGAGCTTCCTCTGCTTCTAAACTGTGTGGAGGCACTTTACCTAAAGATTGGTTGCCTTTGGATGAAAGTGCTTCGGGACCAACCATTATTTTGTATCTGGAACAATCTCTAATGTAATATCGAAGCTTGTATCAGGACCTAGAACTACTTTCACAGTGTGTAAGCCGATTTCTTTTACTTGGTTCTCAACATTAATTTGGTCTTCTTCAAGTTTAAAGCCTGAAAATGTTTGAACTGCTTCAGTTATCTGCTCGTTACTAATCGCAGCATATAAAGTTCCTTCATCGGTAGAAGTTTGAGAAATAACTATATGTGCATCAGCGAGTGCTAGCTTGATTGAGTCTGCGAGCTCAGAGTTTATTTGAGCTTGTTCTTGTCTTTTTTCTTGAAGCTTTTTAGCAAACTCTAAATTACTTGCTGTTGCAACTATTGCTAATTTTTTAGGGAGGAGATAGTTTCTTGCATAGCCTTTTGTAACATCAATAACATCACCTTTTTTTCCTAAAGACTGAACATCTGAATTAAGGATTAACTTCATCTTCTGTTGTAACTTTGCTTGTATGAACTTGTTGTTACGTAAGGTAGAAGTGCTAACTCTCTTGCAACTTTTATTAATCTAGCTACTTTTGCTTGTTCTTGTTTTGTGATACCAGTAATTAAGCTTGATCTAATCTTTCCACGATCAGAAATAAACTTTTCTAAGAGTTTTACATCTTTGTATGTTGCATTTTCAATCTGTTTTTTTGTAATTCTTCTTGGTTTAGGAGCTTCGTATTTTGAAGACCTTCTACCAGTATTTCTTTTTGTATTTGCCATTTTCAAATCTCCTTAAAACGGTGCTTCGTCTTCCTCATAATTTTCTCTAGCTACAGGCTCTTGGCTAGATGGCATACTACCGGATGCTCTTTCGACACTTGCTTTGGCCCATCTTAAGCTTGGTGCAATTTCATCAATTGAAATATCGACTACTGATCTGTTTTGCCCATCTTGTGTTTCCCAAGATCTGTAGTTCAATTTACCTACAACAATTACTCTCATACCTTTTTGAAGAGAAGCTGCAGCATTCTCTGCCATGTCATTCCAAACAGTTCCTTGAAAAAACATTGGATCTCCAGGTTCCCAAGAGCCATCAGCATTTCTTTTGTTTTTATTTTGTGCAATCCTTATTTCCGCCAATGTTGCTCCACCATCAGTCACTCTGATTTCTGGATCAGCAGTTAAGTTTCCAACTATTGTTACTGTATTATCTACCATTTTTATCTACCTCTAGCTTTCCATCTTTAAGACTTTGTGTCTAATGACATCATCAGATATTTTTAGCACTCTATCGAGTTCTGCAGGAACTTCTGAAGGGCCTTCAAAAGTTGTGATTGTATAGATTCCTTCTTTAAAAGTATCTATCTCATAGGCAAGTTTTCTTTTTTGCCATATGCCTTGTTCTGAAACACTACCCCCACCACTAGAAATTACATCTGTTATGGATTTGTGTATTGATTCGACGACTGAATCGTCTGCTGTTGGCCTCAATATTGAGACTAAGTCATATTTATTCATTTTTCTCCTATGGACACTTATACGTGGCTTCTTTCGAAGCAGGTACCTATTAATTTAATACTAGATATGTACTATGACAGAATTTTTTTAATTTCTTTTTTCCACTCTTTAACATCATTTTCAGTAATTTTGCCAGCTTCATATGAATGGTGTTCGGTTGGAAATACTTTATTTTCTACCTCTTTTTTAAAATTTTCTAGAGCTTTTACAACTTCTTCGTGTTGATTTGCATATCTTTTTACAAACTTAGCGTCAATATATTCTTTAGACTTCATTCCTATAAGATCATGGAATACTAAAACCTGCCCATCAACATTGGCGCCAGCACCTATGCCTATTATTGGTATAGATACTTTTTCTGTAAGTACTTCTGCAACAACTGAGGGAACTCCTTCAAGAACCATTGAAAAACACCCCAGTGTTTCTAGTAGTACAGCCTCCTCTAACAGTTCTGTTGCCAACTCTAATGTTTTACCTTGAACTTTATATCCACCCATCATATTTTTTGATTGGGGAGTTAAGCCTAAATGTCCCATTACTGGTATTTCTGCACTAATTATTGCCTCTATAATATCTTTTCTTTTAAAGCCTCCTTCAAGCTTGACTGCGTCCGCTTTGCCTTCTTGAATAAACCTTGCTGCATTTTTGACTGCTTCTTCTTTTGTGTTGTGATAGCTCATGTAAGGCATGTCTGCTACGACTAGACAGTTTGGTTTTGCACGAGTAACAGCTTGAACATGGTGGAGCATTTCGTCCATAGTTACAGACAAGGTATCATCGTGGCCTAATACAACTTGGGCTAATGAATCACCCACGAGTATTATGTCTATCTGTGCTTCTGAAACAGCCTTTGATGTAGGAAAGTCATAAGCTGTCATCATTGTTATCTGACGTTCAGATTTTAAATCTAATATTTTAGGTACTGTTATTTTCATATTTCTCTCTCCGCCTTGTTGGTCGAAGGATTAATTTAATTATATATCTAACTTAAATTTTTAAAACTATTTTTTAATTTAGGTTTTAAGTATTTAAGCAATAACATTCTTTTATGAGTTATTTAAAAATCTCCTTGTTATTAATATTGGTATCATGTTCTATATCTACAGTGGAGACAGAAATGAGTGAAGGTTACGAAAAAGCTTATTTTGCCGGAGGGTGTTTTTGGTGCATGGAGCCACCTTTTGAAGACTTGGATGGTGTAATTGAGGCTACATCGGGTTATATGGGTGGAAGTGTAGAAAATCCAACATATGAAGAAGTGACTACTGGAACAACAGGTCATGCAGAAGTTGTTGAAATACTTTATGATCCTGAAATAGTCACCTATCAAGAATTATTAGAAGTTTTTTGGAGAAATATTGACCCTACAGCATTAAATTATCAATTTGCCGATGTTGGAACTCAGTACAGAACAGAAATATTTACAGTTGGAGAAAGACAAAAAAAACTAGCTGAAGAATCAAAGATTGAGTTAGGAAATTCTGGAAAATTTGATAAACCAATTGTCACTGCAATTACAGAAGCACCAACATTTTATATTGCCGAGGAATACCATCAAGATTTCTATAAAAAACAAAGTATGCGTTACCAAATGTATGCTCAAGCAAGTGGAAGAAAAGGGTATTTGGAAAACACCTGGGGAGAAGATTAGTTTTTTAGAGTTTTATATAGAGTTTCTTTCCACTCCTGATTATCAATTTCCCAAATAACATTAATATTTTTAGTTGTGTGTGACCAATTTTCATCTATATGAGGTTCGCTCTCACCAACATTTAGTTCATCAACTATAGTCATTCCTCTTGCTGGGCCATCCAGTACAATTTTTACATTATGCCTACCTGCTTTAAGAACTACCTTTTTATTTAAAGCGACTGACATTGCAACAGGGTCAGGTAAACCTAAGCCCGGATCCCCAAGCCAATTTTGGCTCGAATCTAGGGCATGCTTGTTACAATCAATTGCGAAATCTCCTTTTGCTGTCTTAAAACTATATACAAAATCCATTTCACTCTCTGTTAAGTTTGCTCCACCACGACACAGCTCCCAACCAATCATGGTTATGTCTGGGTGACCTGATTGAAAAACAATATCTGCTGCTTCTGGGTCACACCAAATATTGTATTCAGCAGCTGGAGTGACATTTCCGACAGTAGTTGAAGCGCCTCCCATAATATATATATCTTTTATTTTTTGATACGACTCGGGGTACTCCAATATAAATTGTCCCAGATTTGTTAAAGGGCCAAGTGTAACTAGGGTAATTTCATTTGGATATTGGTTAATTAATCTATCTAACACTTCTTTATAGTCGGATTTATTTTCTGTAGACTTTGGATCAGGGTAATTCATATTACCCATTCCATCAGGACCATGGAACCAGTCTGCATGCTCTCTTTTTTTTAACATTGGTTTGTCATAGCCCACATATACGGGTGTATCTTTTTTACATAGCTCAATAGTGTATCGAGCATTGATACTTCCTTGTTCTACTGGCATATTTCCTGATACAATACTCACACCTAATACCTCGACATCTGGTGTCTCTAAAGCCATGAGTAGTGCGACTGCATCATCAGAAGCAGTATCGGTGTCTATAAAAAATTTTCTTTTTATCATATTTAATACTTTAATACATTGTTGTATAAGTTAAATGATGAGGAAAGTGTGTTGCGTGGTAATGCTTCCAAAGTCGGTAATCAAGTTGGGGTATTATTAAACTTTCGAGGTCTTTTCTTCTCCTGTTCACACTCTCAGTGAGCTTTGCTGTTGCATATATCGAAGCTGCACGTATCTCAATTTCTTCAGTTGAATCTCTTTCTATCATTTTTCCATTCATAATTTTTTCTTCTAACTCATCTGAATATCGAGTAATTTTCATAACAATAAGGGCAACCGGTACAATGTAGTCTGCAAATGCTGTCATAGATTCCATGTCTTCTATTCTAAAATAATCCGAGTGAGCAAGTTCTCCATGAATACCCCAAAATGCTAATTGTGCTAATTTATAGAAATTTACCTCTTTATCTAAATAAATCGAAGAATCATTAAATCGGGGAAATTCTAAAACTAATCTTTCAATTAGCCCCTCACCATTTGAATAAAGTTTTCGTGGGCCGTTTTTAATAAAATTCAACCAATCCCCTTCATAGCTATCTACAAGTTTTGTGCCTACAACATTTAGTATTTCTACTCGTTCTTTAAGCATTGGCATTTCAATATTTCCTTTAAAAATTTTTTCTAGTTCTTCAATTGTTAATTTTTCTAATACTTCACCATTAAGTAGATTAATTCCAGAATCAATTGCTTCATGTACTTGAGCAAACATGGCTTCACTGTCTGAAAGTGTCTGTCCATCTCGTTCTATTGCATACTTAATCGAAGTATCAAAATCAGTAAACGCAAAGTTTAATGTATTAATAAGCATTGTCGTTCGAATAAAATTATCGGGATCTTTATTTGTTTTATTGTTTTTAGGAAGTCCAAACTCTTCGTAAGCTAGCCAATCAGCAACCGTTTCTATATATTTTTCACTTACTGATATATGTTGAGCATTATCAATTACATTCCCTACCGAACTCAAAACTTTAGATTCCCAATTAATGCCCATAAATCAAATCATAGTAGATAAAATAATAAAATATTTTTATAATTCTTTCATGGCTTCAAAAATCTGTATAGTAGGCAGCTCTAATATTGATCAAATTGCTTATGTAGATAGCACTCCATCTGACGGTGAGACTGTTTTTGGAAATGAATACAAAATGGGTTTTGGTGGTAAGGGAGCAAATCAAGCCGTTATGGCAGGACTTATGGGTGCTGAAACATATATGATAACTTGCTTAGGCGACGATGTATATGCAGATATGACTATAGAAAATTTTAAGAAAAGCGGCGTTAATGTTGACTTCATTCAAAGAGTGCTTGGATCAAGTGGGGTTGCTCCAATATGGGTTGATAGCTCAGGACAAAACAGAATTATTGTTGTGTCTGGTGCAAATGATTTAATTAATGGTGATGAAGCCATAGAAGCTATAAAAAAAATAGAAGATTTAAAGGCTATAATTGGTCAGTTTGAAATTCCACTTGAAGTAACAGAAAAAGTTTTTCAATATGCAAAAACCAATAGCATCACAACAATTTTAAATCCAGCACCAGCGAAAATCCCATCACAAATACTTTTGGATTCTACAGATTGGTTTATTCCAAATGAGGTAGAATTTGAGACTATTTCAGGATTAAATGCATTTGATGATTCAAATTTAATTAAGTACTCTAATTCTATAAAATCAAACTTAATTGTTACACTCGGCGAAGAAGGAGCTGCTTATGTTAGTAAAGAAGGTTCTGTGAAAAAAATTAAAGCTCCAAAAGTTAATGCTATTGATACTACAGGTGCTGGAGATGCTTTTGTTGGAGCCTTTTCATACGGAATTGCATCAGGATATACGACAGAAGATGCAATAAAAATTGGTGTTGAAAAAGCCTCTGATTCTGTGACTAGACCTGGTACTCAATCTTCATATTCAATATAATGGTTGTTTTACCCTTAAGAGAACAGCTTATTTTATTAGCAACATTTGTGATTATTTTCATTGTATTTTGGATCGATGAAAAAAGGATAAAAGATAAAAATCATATCTTAAACAAAATTTTTTATTACCTACCCTCTTATAACAATGATCAAAGAACTGGATTTGGGTTAGTGACAATTGCAGCAGTTGGATCAGTATTCGGTGTTTATTTATACCTTTCTGTAATTCTTCTGATTGCTGGTCTTGCTTTTTTATATAAAGGTAGAAATTAAGAGTCTTTACTCCAGAATCTAACTTGCGGAAATATTTTATTTTTCATTCTATATTGCATTATAGAAATACCAAGTAGTGATGATATTAAAGATACAAATAAGAAAAAAATTATATTCCCTAAATTTACAAAATAAGCAAATATAAACGGGCCTAAGATAAGGCCCGGTAATCTAAAAGCAGTCAGCATTGCATTTGTGTTACCTGCGTCTCCAACTTTTCCAATCTCTACTGAAATATTGCTTTGTGATGTTACAAACGTTCCAGAACCCAATCCAGCAAAAATAAATATTAAATTTTGGAATATCAAAGGATTTAATATAAATAGCATACTTGCTATAAAATGAAAAAATAATCCAAAAATATATGTAGTTTTGAATCCTAGTCTTGAAGCAAGAATTGGGACTATAAAACTTCCTAAACTTTGACTTATTAATAATAAAGTAACCCATATCCCAATTTTTGTTGCATCTACTTGGTAATAACTAATTAGCCATATTGTAAAAAACGGAGTAATAGATTCAGGAACTACACTAACAATATTTGATAATGCAATAGCTTTTACATCTGTACTGTTTTTATATATCTCATACCAATCTCTTAATTTATTTTTAATTATTACTACATTCAATTTTTTCTTATTTTGACTAATCCCTTTTGGCTCTCTAATCAAAATTAGAGGAATTAACGATAATGAAGTTATAGCAATAACTACCAATAAACCGTCTGAAAAGCCTCCAACTAAACCTTTTTCTTGGATTCTAAAATCAACATATCTAGAAACTAAAAAACCAGCTAATGATCCTGTAGTAAGGTTTGCTGCAAAAAATATTGCCCTATGTTTATATAGCACTCTAGAAACTAAATCAAAATAAGCAGGAAGGATTGCCCCAGAGCTATATACAAAAATTCCATAAGTAATAAGAAAAATTGCAAGTATAAATGAAGAATCTAGAAAATAATTTATTGAAAGGTAAATCAGAACAAATCCTAATCTTTCTAAAATTCCCCATTTAATTACATCAAGTTTCGAATCTTCTTCTTTTTTTCTATTTGATGAAGAAATAAATTGTCCAAAAATATTTAAAAAATAAAATATTATTATTACGGACGGAGCAGCAAACCATACTCCTGATATTTCGTAGGCTACGTCAGGTGTGTAACTCAATGGTATGAGTAATGCAAAAGCAGAACCAAAACCAATGCTGTCTAAAATAAACATTGTGTAATTAAAGACAAAGTTTTCTTTTATATATTCAGAGCTTGTTTGAGTCAATTAGTTTACTACTTCTTACCAAGAAGTCTTATGGCGAAAGTTGCACCGAAAATTATAGATAAAAAAGCTGTGCCACAAAAAATTACAATGAAAGAACCAGCAAAAGGAGATAAAGAAAACCCTTCTAATGGCACAAATGCATTAAAGTTTGCCCTTCCATAAAATACAAGAACAATTGGTGCTAGAGAAAGAATAGACAATACTGTTTCTTTTGTCGTAAACTCTTTATATCTCAATAGTGTTCTTTCTTTGTTAGCACCAAAAGCTCTTGTTTCCAGACTCATAGATAGCTGAGAAACTCGATCTATAGCCCCTGCAAAAACTGGAATTATTGATGGTAACAAAGCCTTAAATCCCTGAGCTTCCATGGCCCTTGATTTTTGTGCGGATAAAATAATTCCAAATTCTCTTTGAAGAATAGGAATGAGTTGCAAGGTTGTTGTTATCATGAAATTTACTGTATAAGGTACGCGAGCTTTTTGTAGCGCTGAAGATAACTCTCCTGGGTGTAAAGTCATCAACATTAATATAGACCATGTACATATACATAAAATACGACTACTAAATAGCATCCCGTAAATAATTGATTCAGTATAAAGAGAAAAGGGACCAATTTCTGCTAATAATTCTGGATTATCGAATACTGCTGGAGGGACAATCGATTGAAGAAATATCATTGCAAATGCCGCAGGAAAGAAAATAACCATAGCTCTTACATAACTTGGAAAAGTTTTTGTAAGAACAACGAATACTAAACCGATTAAAGTTAGCGAATAATTCACATAGGGATTTTTGTTAAAAAAACAAAATATTACAAATGAGCCAACCCAGTAAAACTTTACAAACGGATGAGCTTTGTGAAAGAAAGAATCGCCTGGAACGTATGCTCCAACTGGTACTCTTGCCATTATGAACCTTCCTCAATTTGTAAACTTGATTCAAGTATCATATTAATTGATTCTGTCATATTTGCTTTGTATTCTTCTTTCGTTAAAGATTCTTGTTTTGCTTGGTCTCCAGCAACTAATAACACTGCTCCTGTTCTTAATTTTCTATAAGAACCAACAACAAATAATGTTGCTGCTTCCATTTCTGAGCAAAGAACACCTCCTTTAACCCATGCATCCCATTTTTGAAGCAATTCTGAGGCGATAGGCATTCCTTCCGGATTGTGTTGTCCGTAGAATGAATCTTTTGACTGCACAATCCCAATATGGTGATTTAATTCGGCTTCTTTTGCTGATTGTATTAGTGCAGAAACCATATCGTGCGAAGCCACAGCTGGAAACTCTATAGGCATGTATTGCACTGATGTACCTTCGTATCTAACAGCACCTGTTGCAATAACTTTTTCTCCTACTCTTGTATATTCTTGCATAGCTCCTGAAGTTCCAAGTCTAACAAATGTTTTTGCACCTACGTTTGCTAATTCTTCTACAGCTATCGCTGTAGATGGGCAACCAATTCCGGTTGATGTAACAGAAACAGAACGACCTTTATATACACCTGTCATGGTTTTGTATTCTCTATTATCCGCTACTAATGTAGCTGAGTCAAAGTGCTCAGCTATGAACTCGACCCTTCCTGGATCACCAGGTAATATTACAAAATCTGACACATCCCCAGTTTTAAGTTGAACATGGTATTGAAGATCTACATCTAGTAATCCTGCTTTGGTTTTTTCATCATTAGCTGACATTTTTTTCCCTTTCCATATAAGTTATACTCTCTAAAACTATTTCTGTCATCTTCTTTATAGTGTCTTTATCGGATGTCTCTATTGCTAAAATTGCTCCTGCTTCTATTCTTTTAATTTGTGATATTGTAAATAGTGTTGCAGCTTCCATTTCTGAAGCACCTACACTTCCTTTTTGCCAAGATTTCCATTTAAAATCTAAGTAAGGTGCAACAGGCATCCTTTCAGGTTCCGTTTCTCCAAAAAAAGAGTCTTTTGACTGACATATTCCGACTTTTGAATCAATATTTAAATTTTCGGAAGCTTTAATTAAATTACTAACAACATTGTGTGATGCTATAGCCGGAAACTCTATAGGTATGTACTGTTTTGATGTACCATCGTCCCTAACAGCTGCTGTAGCAATAAAAATATCTCCTTTTTTTGCTGATTTGTCAACGGATCCAGATGTGCCAATCCTAATAAATACTTCAGCACCAATGTGTGATAACTCTTCTACAGCAATCGCTGTAGATGGACAACCGACCCCAGTTGAAACAACAGATACTTCAATACCCTTATGTGTACCTTTGTATGCGTTAAATTCTCTATTTTGTCCCTGATTTGTTACATTTTCAAGAGACTCAGCTATAACAGGGACCCTATTGGGATCGCCCGGCACGATTACGTACCGGGCGACTTCTCCAAATTTTATAGGTAAATGTTTAACTTGTTCAATTTTTTGAACAGCGTCCATTTACTTTTGGACTTATTTTGCTCTTAAGACAGCTAGCCCACAAAGTACTGTGAGTAAACTTGCAACCAAGCATAACCCTGACAACATACCAAAGGCTGCGTCTCCTGCCATTTCAGAAGATGCCCATGGATAAATTGCATACATTATACCCAGGCCGATAATACCAGCACCAAGACCATCTTTTGATGTTACTTCTCTCATACTATCCTCCTATCTACAAGTTCATTGATACAACAGTAAGAATTACACCTACTACTGTACCTGCTGTAATTAAGACTGCTGTGCCCATATTTTCAGCCTTCATTATTGGACCTGTTACCTGCAAGTTTGTAGGTAATGCTCCTATAATTGCTAACGCCAAGAATGACGAAAGAATTTTATCAGCTGAAGAAACAATAATGTTACTTGAAAACACTGCTGCCCACATGTCATTTCCAGCTGCTAATAATCCAGCTGTTAAAACATCTGAAGCATGTCCTGTGGCTCCACCAAAAACAAATATAACAATTGGTGCTGCCATTAGTGATACAAATACTGCTGATGCTACAGACAAACCAAAGAATCTTAGTTTATCGTTAGCAAAGCCCCATCTTGTTCCATAACCCCATACCAAAGCACCAACTACGTTGCATGCCGCGAATGGAATAGAAACTGGACCTGTTAAAAAGCCCATTGTTAGGTTTGTAATCACTCCAACTAATGCTCCCCACCAAGGACCTATTGTCATAGCAACAACTGCTGTTCCAATCATGTCCAAGAATATAGGTAGCTTTAAAGCTCCAGCGACAGTTCCACCAATAACATTCAAAACAGAAGCAACAGGTACTAATGCAATAACATATGTTAATGGAACTCCACCGCCAGTAGAGCTACTTAGTTTTTCGCCTTGAGTGGCTTGTTCGTTCATCTAATCTCCCCCTCGAAAGAAATTACAATGCTAATAAATTAATTATCAGCATTGATTGGGTTTTTTAACAATGATCCCAACGAACATTGTTAATTTTATTCTATAAACAAAATATATGGCGTGCATGTTATTTTATTAAAATTTACAAAATATGTTGTAACTCATTAAAAGAGATGGTTAAAGGACTTTTTCAGCTTCTTCAACAGATAGCACGCTTTCGCCTTCAATATTTAAACCAACTTTTTGTGTAAAACTAGTAATTTGTGGTGGTAGGAGATTTGTTTTGGATAATATCTCTTTACTTGCAAATAGCTTGGATGGTGTTCCATCAAAAATTAATTCTGTATCACACATTACTAAAACCCTGTCTGTGTCTTCTGCAACAAGTGGCATATCATGAGAAACCACTATTACTGTTTTGCCTTGATCTTTTAATTTTTTTATTGCTGTTCTAATTGCCTTTATTCCAAGATAATCTTGACCCGTTGTTGGTTCATCAAGAACAACAACATCTGGCTCCATAGCTATTATTGATGCCATTCCAACCGTTTTTCTTAATGAAAATCCTAACCTGTAAGGATTTGTCTCTAAATATTCTACTAATCCAAATTCTTCAGCAATACGGTTAGTCCTGCTGTTTACTTCCTCCTCATCTAATCCAATATTGATTAAACCAAATTCTAACTCATCTCTTACAGAAGCTGCAAAAATTTGATGGTTTGGATTTTGAAATACATAACCTACTTTTCTTGCAAGAATATTTACAGAATGATCTAAAGTATCTAGTTCTCCAACAAAAACATTTCCTTGAGTGGGTTTTAACAAGCCGTTCCAATGTTTAACTAATGTGGTTTTTCCAGATCCGTTTTGACCTACAACGGACACTTGTTCACCTTGTTCAATTTCAACATTTACATTACTTACAGCAATAACACCATTTGGATATTTGTGTTGCAAATTAGATACTTTTATTTTTGTCATTTTTTATACATCTCAACTGACTCATCTAAGGTAACAGGAATTGAATTAAAATTTTGAGTTTTTCTTGAAGCTAGATCCGTAACTTGAGGAACCCTTACACCAATATCCTCTTGGTGATCAACAAATCTTGGAAATATATCCTGTGGAGTTCCTACTTCGTTTATCCTTCCCTCGTCTAGGAGGACTAATGTATCGGCAAATTCTGCAATAACTTCTACTTCATGTTCAGCAATTATTACAGTTAATCCTTCTTCTTGATTCAGGCTTCTTGTAACAGAGAAAACTTCTTCTTTTCCAATTGGATCAAGATTAGATGTTGGTTCGTCTAGTATTAAAATTTCCGGCTTCATTGCTAAAGCGGAAGCCATTGCTAACCTTTGTTGTTGTCCTCCAGATATTTCGAATGGAGACCTATCCTCAAACCCCTCTAGGCCGACAAGTTTTAACGATTCTGATATGTTCTTTTCTATTGTAGTTTTTTCCACTCCTAAATTTTGGAGTCCTAAGGCCACTTCTTCAAAAACTGTAAGCTGACTCATTTGAAATTCTGGATTGTCAAAAATGCTACCAACTTTAGTTGCAAGTTGCCTTACGGGAATCTTGGGAGGTACTTCACCCAATACTTCTATTGCCCCATACATATCTGCACTAATCATGTTTGGCACAATACC
This sequence comes from uncultured Candidatus Actinomarina sp., assembly GCA_902610815.1. GTDB lineage: Bacteria > Actinomycetota > Acidimicrobiia > Actinomarinales > Actinomarinaceae > Actinomarina. The sequence goes on along the minus strand of CACLXG010000002.1, from coordinate 20,819 downwards.
ATTTAGTGAAAGACATAGTGTTGTTTTACCGGCACCATGTGCACCTAACAAAGCAACAAATTCTCCTTTTTGAATTTCAAGAGAGACCCCATCCAATGCATTTGTTTCTTCACCAAGATATTGGACAGTAAGATTTTCTATTTTTACTACAGACACAAAACCTCTTTTTTTTTAAATAGGTTTTTTTAACAATGGTTACCTTTTAAACATTGAAACTAATTATAAATATTTTACACAATACATAAAAGAGTTTCATCTTTAATTTTTTATATTGTTTTAATTTTGGTTTCAACTCAATAACTATGCCAATATAATTATTTTATGAGCATTCCAAAGTTGCACCTGCCGACAGAAGATATGGAATTTATTAAAAATCCATATAAAATAATGGGACAATTTAGAGAAGACACTTCTGTTTTTTGGGACGAAATAAATGGTCTTTATTTTTTTACTCGTTATGAAGATGTTAGAACTATTCAATCTACTAAAACATTCGGTACAACTTTTAATCATATTGAAGGTTTTGAGGAGGAATTATCAGAAACAGACATTCCACTTACATTTGTTGGGTATAAAAGGTCTGATAAATATGCAACTTATGACAATTTCTGGAAATCTGAAGAATTTTCATTATTAAATCTTGAAGGTCAGCTTCATAAAGAGCTTCGTGGTTTAGTAGCAAAAGCTTTTTTACCGAGATCAGTTCAACAATTAGTCCCCTACATGGAAGAAAAATCCAACGATTTATTTGAAAAAAATAAAGGTACAGAATTCGATATGTTAAAAGATTATGCACAGCCCTATTCAGTAAGCATTATTGGAAAGCTTTTAGGAGTGCCTGAAAGTGATCATTTAAAATTTCTGGATTGGTCACATAAAATTGTAAAAATGTACGACTTTGAAGTTACTGCAGAAAATGCTAATAACGCAGAGGAGGCAGCAAAACAATTTATTGAGTATACGCAAAACTTACTTGATAAAAGAAGAAAGCATCCAGAAGATGACATGATAACAAGGTTGTCACAGGTTTCTGAAGACAATAATTATCTCACTGATGATCAAATTATTTGTACTGTTATTTTACTTCTAAACGCAGGTCATGAAGCAACTGTTAACACACTTGGAAACGGACTTCATGCACTACTTACACTAGATCAATCTTTTGATGAAATAAAAAAAGAAGCTGAAGACATAAATGACATTGTAGAAGAATTAATTAGATACGATAGTCCATTACAGTTTTTTCAGAGATATGCACTAGAAGATGTAGAGATTGGTGGACACAATATCAGTAAAGGGTCGAAAGTTGCAATACTGCTTGGTTCTGCAAATAGAGATCCCAGAGTATTCGAAAATCCTGATCAGATAAACTTCAAGCGTGAAATGAAAGATCACAGTAGTTGGGGTGGGGGTATACATTTCTGTATTGGTACCCATTTGGCAAGATTAGAGCTAGGAGTGTCCTTCAACCATATACTTGAAAAACAGTTCAGCTTAATAGAAGAGCCTTCAAGAACTGGTGCTTTTGGAATCAGGGGATTTAAAAATCTTTTAGTTTCAGCCTAATTTTTCAATTTCAGGAATTATTTCATCTATATTATTTACAGTTACAGTCAACATGCCCTCGACAAATAGATTTCTATATCTTCTCTCATTAGCATTAATTGCAATTACAGGCTTTTGCTTTGCATAAGTGTGGCCAATTTCTGCTGAAGTGCCTGAATCTATGTCTTGCCCAGTTATCAAAGCGACAGTTAGATCAGCATCCTCAAGTGCATCAAGGTCATTCTTAAAGATTCTATCTTTTGTTTCTTGAGACATATCCGTTCCTTTAAGTTCAGATTCGTCTATGCCCGTTTGGTCTCTATGTGGCAAAAAACAATCATAACCATTTCCCTCTAATACTTTTGCAATATCTTCTAGATACATCTGTTCATGTTTATTAAAAAGTGGACCTGCAATATATATTTTTTTAATCATAAATTTAAATTAGCAAAATTATTTAGCCAATGTGTAATCAAATCATTTAAACTCGATGTATGGGGAAATCTAAAAAGTATGGGATGAATACTAAAGCCCTACACACTAACAAACGTTTTGAACCAATAAGTGGAGACGTGATGCCTCCTCTTCATCTCTCTACAACCTACAAAAATGAAGTTCCAGGTGAGTCAGATTACTTTTATGGAAGAATCAACAATCCAACTAGAGAGTTGTTTGAAAGAACATTAGCTTCTCTTGAAGGTATTGAAAACTATGAAGAGCAGCATGCTTTCGCAATGGCTTCAGGCATGTCTGCAGTAAGCATAATCGCTGAACTGGCTAAAGCGGGTGACAATGTTGTAATAACAAAAGACGTGTATGGTGGAACTACAAATTACTTTTCTAAAATTATAAGAGATCGTGGAGTGGAAGTAAATTTCTGTGATTTTGCAGATTATGATGCTGTAAATGATTTGTTAAATGAAAAAACTAAACTCGTTTGGATAGAATCACCATCAAACCCATCAATGAAACTATATGATTTGCAAAAAATCTCAGACCTAGTTCATCAATATGAGGCTTTATTAGTTGCAGATAGTACTTTTTCAACCCCCTTCGTAACAAGGCCTTTTGAACATGGTGTAGATATTATTATGCACTCTACCACAAAATATATTGGTGGGCATAGCGACACGCTTGGGGGAGCTGTATTGTGCAAAGATCCTGAGTTGCATGAAACCTTGATGCTTTATCAGAGACAAGGAGGTGCAATTATGTCTCCTTTTGATGCTTACCTAGCACAAAGAGGCCTATATACACTTGGACCAAGAATAAAACTTCATTCTGAAAATGCTCATAAACTAGCAGAATATCTTGATAGTTCTGAGCATATAAAAGAAATTAGATACCCCGGGTTAAGTAGTTTTGAGAATCATGAAATTGCAGTCAAACAAATGGATTATTTTGGTGGAATGATGAGTTTTTATTTGGAAGAGAATATTAACCAAAAAAAATTTTGGCAATCGCTAGATTTATACAAACTTGCTGTCAGCCTTGGTGGAGTTGAGACACTTATTGAGCTCCCTTATTTAATGACTCATGATAAAGCTCAAGACACCGAAGCAAGTGCTCCTATTGACTTAATTAGAATCTCAGTCGGATTGGAAAATATTGAAGATTTGATTGAGGATATGGAATCTGCACTCAATGCAGCAAAAAAATAATTTAACTCCCAATTACTTTGCTTATGCTCTATATTCTGTAATCTTCACTGCACTTCTTTTTATTTTATTTGGATCAAATGGGTGGGGTCCCTCAGCTGCAAATGAACAGGCAATAGGTGAAATTTCAAGATGGTGTGAAAGGGTAAGTGGAGGATTTTTTAGAGAGCCTGTAAATACATTGGGAAATTTAGGCTTTGTTGTTACTGGCCTTTATATGTTCTATAAATTAAGCAAAGATGCAACAACACCTAAAGGGATAATAATGTTTTCTTCTTCTAGCCTTGCTTTGTTGTATGCATCAGCTTCAACTTTCCTAGGTCCTGGTTCAATGGCTATGCACGGAACTCACACTAAGTTTGGAGCATGGTTAGATAATGTAAGTATGGTGACGTACATACTAATTTTATGGATTTATAACCTAAAAAGGCTTTCAAATTTTACTCAAAAAACTTTTTATTATATCTACTTATCTATATTAATTTATTTTGCAATTGCTTATTGGAACTTTGGTTCAGGTCTTGGTATTGGTCTAGATATTTTTGAAGTAAGTATTGGATTATGGCTATCAACTGAAGTGTTGGTTCGTTTTCCAAATTTTTATGGTCGTTTATCAGCTGGATTTGTAGTTTTGATTGTCCAAGAATTATTTGGTAATAGATTAATTGATGTAATTCAAAACCCGTTAGATAACTGGCATGTACTTTTTTATTTTCTTCCAGCATTCACACCAAATATAGAGAAAAATGTTACGGTAGAAAGATCCTACAGTCCTTGGTTTTGGATTGGTTTTCTCTCTTTTTATTCTGCCTATACAATATGGCTTACAGGAGTTCCAGAAGACCCATCTTGTAATCCTGATTCTTGGATACAAGCACATATGATATGGCATATCTTATGTTCTTTTGCTACTCTTTGTTTTTTCAACTTTTACAGAAAAGAGCAATTCAATGAAAAGTAATATTTTTAGTTTGAAAAAAGTACTTATTTTATTAACAATCTTTCTAATTTCCTGTGGATCTGATGGAGAAAGCTCTAATTCTTCCTCAAGTGAAGAAGTTAGTAATGATAAGTTTGAAACCCTAGACTGGCCTTTAGATTATCCTATATTTGAAATTTACGAATGTTTAGAAAGCAAAGGCCTCGGCAACCTTCCTTCTCCTGAGATAACAGTTTCAGAAATACAAATAAAATTTGATGGCGGATATGACGAAGCTTTTTTCAATGAATTTAATATTTTAATTGATGAATGCGAAGTAAAAATTAATGAAAATGATGATAGAGAGGAAGAGGCTGAAGTTAAAGAGGAAGAGGCTGAAGTTAAAGAGGAAGAGGCTTTGGAGCCTACTATATCTATAGGAGAAATAGTTGAAGATGATTCTTTTCTTGATTATCACAGATATATTGATGTTGCAGGTCTACGAATGTTTATCCTTCCGGAAGTCGGAGATGAGTTTATATATAAAGTTAGTGAAGTATATTACCTCATGCTCCAAGAAGGTGAATACATTGATCAAGATATAAGAAATAGTTACCTGCAAACAGTTAAGAATGAGTCTGTTTTCCAAAAAATCGGATATGAAGGTCCCGAACGCTATAGATTAGATTCTGATCCTCCAGGTGTAGACTGTTGCCCTGGAAAAGGTTATGAAGATAATCATACAGACTTTATTTGGGAATACCCTGATGCAAGTGCCGATGATCAAATTGGAGAAGTTGTTGAACACTTACTACACACAGTTACAGGAGTTGCTTTTGCTTTAGAATTTACAGAGTGGGATTGGGAAAATCCAAACTCTGAAATCATCCTGGCTATGAATGAAGCGATTGAAAAAAATATTTATGACATCTCAAGTTATGAAGAAATCAAAAACTCTGGGAATATTGATGATTTCAATAGAATTACCTCTATAGAGTTTGCATTTTGGGGAATAATAACTGAATGGGGATATGGTGATATATATGACCTACCGCATAATGAGTTCACTATTAGTACTGCTAATGAAGTGAAAAATCAACTTCCTTTATTTCATAAATTATTTGAGAATACTATTAAAACAATATTTACTCCCCCTAATAAAGAATATTTAAGAGAGATATTTAGATAAAGGCTACCCCCATTGGGTTTCTAATTCATCAATCCATTCATCAATTAAGTTCATCGTCTCTGTATATATCTCTACAGCATGTTCTTCTGAATCATAATGATCTCTCTTTGGGTCAACAAAAGATTTGTGTATTCTATTTTTTGCATTAGGAAAAACTGGACATAATTCATTTGCTGAATCACAAACTGTTAAAGCATAATCAAATTCAGTATCAATGAGATCATCTACTAATTTTGGATAATGACTGCTTATATCAATTCCTTTTTCTTGCATAACTTTTACAGCGTAAGGATTAACATTTGATTCAGGATGGGTTCCTGCTGAAAATACTTCAAAATCCGGAAATCTATTTTTGATTAAGCCTTCTGCCATTTGAGAACGACATGAGTTTCCTGTACAAACAACAATTATCTTCATAGAACTATTTTAAATCATAAAGTATTCTTTAACTATGAGTACAACAGAAAGTACCGAAAGAAAAACTACCCGGACCATAGAAAAAGTTGTTATGTCTTTTATGTACCTTTTGTTTGGTGTCATGTTGTTAGCTGTGGCACTGAGTGGTGAACTTGCTGGATTGTTTGTAGTGTTGCCTATTGCTATTTTTAGTATTGGTTTAACTAAGTGGGGAATAAAGTGGCAAAACGATAGGTATATACGATCTGCAAAAAATGTAGATGCTATTGAAGTGCTTTCTGTAGAAGTGAGGGAATTAAAAAAAAGAATAGAAAATTTGGAGGAAAAATGATATCTGTTGAACTTTTAGCAAAACATATGGCTTGGGCTAATCAAGAGATTTTTAAAGAAGTTAAAAAGCTAGGTCCAGACGTACTTGATTACTATGTTGTTGATAAAGAATGGACAGTGAGAACAATAATGGTTCATATCACTGCAGCTTCATATCTTTATGGCCAAAGATTGGAAGAAAAACCATTTTCAAAAATTGAATTTGATATAGATAGCCCAGGTTTAATTGACAATCTACTTTCTGAGCTTGAGGGAATTGATAATGGTTTAATTGAGCAAGCTTATAAAGAGGATAGGGAGGTTACATATGAAACCTCAAAAGGAACTAGATCGCAAAAGGCTTCAGTTTTATTATCTATGATGATTTTTCATGCTACAGAGCATAGGGCACAAATTGTTGCGGCTTTAGATAAACATAATGTACGAGAAATTAATTTAGATAACTATTCGATATTTGGATATCTTGAGTCCCTTAAGTAGTACTATTTTTAACCCATTCTTCATATTCAGGTAGAGTATAAACCGGCTCGATAACAGCAATTTTTGGAAGATCGTATGGGTGTCTTTGCTTTACGATATTTATAACTTCACGCATAAGTGACTCCTTAGTATATAAAGATATCTCTAGTTCAGACTCTTCTATTAATTCTTCTTTCCATGTGTAGGAAGATTGTATTTCATGAAAAGTTCCACATGCAATCTTGTTTGTTTCAAGAAGTAGACTAATTAAATCTTTGGCTTTCTTGTCTTCATCTATTGTGGTTTGAATTATTATCATATATCTAAATTAAGCTCATTTGCTGTGTAGGACCAAAGCCTATCTCTTAACTCTTGATTGTAAACTAATTTATTGTATTTCATGAGTGATGGTTTCCCATAAATGCCTAATATTTTTGGAGCATAGACAAGTTCTGCTGTAATATTTTCATCTTCAATTGCTCTGATAATTGGTGCAATACCAGTTTTTATATTCGTGGAAAAATAAGTATAAAAAGACTTTTTTATTTTCTTTACCTCATATGGTCGAGATTTTCTAGATTTTGTGACCCCGGGATGAGCAGCCGCAACAGAAATAGATGTTTTTTTAAGCTTATTTTCTAGCTCAAGTGCAAACATTGATCGAAGAAGGTTTGTGAGGTTATACCTATTGCTTGGAGAGAATAATTCTTTAGAATGTAATTTGTCTAGTTTAAATGTTCTTGCCAAATACATTGAAAGACTTGTAACTTGAACAATCCTTCCAGACCTTCGGTGTAAATTTTCTAACAACATTAAAGCTAACCTGTATGCCCCAAAATAATTTACCGCAAGCATTGACTCATAACCTTCTTCAGTTAATTCAAAATCTCTATAAATTAATCCAGCATTATTGTATAAAACATCTATCTCCGAGTAGTCCGAATTAATCTGGTTTACAAATTGTGAGATACTTGAAGGTCTTGATAAATCTAATTCTAAAAATTTTGCACTGCTGCCAAGAAACTCTTGAGCCATTTTTCCTTTCGAAATATCTCTACAAGCTAAAATAACCTCATAATTTTTAGAAATTAAACTCTTAGCAACAGCTAAGCCTATTCCTTTATTTGCACCAGTAATGATTGCAGTTTTTGACATTGTTTAATTTAGTTTATTAATACCTATAATTAAAGAAATGTATTATTTATTAACTGGAATTATTGCAGTTTCAATTCTTAGATACTTCAATTTAATTCCAAAAATGACTAGTAAATTTTGGACATATGTGGATTATGCCTTAGTTCTTATAGCATTTGTTTTACTACTGTCCCGAATACCACCTTTTTTTGCAGGTATTTTACTCACAGTTGTGATTGGATATGTCTGGCGAAAAGGTTTTTTCGATAAATTTCGTTAAGGAATTATCTCCAAAAGAACATCAATTGGCTGTGCAACCCATGTATCAAACTCAGCAATCATATCGTCAGCTGATTTCCCAAAATTAGTTTTAAAAGCTTCTTCAAAACCAAGATCTTCAATTTGTGTCCAAAAGTTAACTCTAAAAGTTTCTTCACTTGTGTTATGAACCAAATAAGCAACAAACCATGTAAGAATGTCATAGGAATTAAATTCTTCATCATAACCTAACTCTCTTAAGCTTTTACCGGTATTGAAGTAAGGCTTAATTGCTTCTGCTTTATATTCCATTACTCGTTTCAAGTACCCTGCGTCTACACCAGTCTCTTTGGAGTACCAATACTGTGCCATATATTCTGCTCCACCCTCCATCAAAAAAGGCACCTGTACTTCTCCACCGTTAAAATATACATTTCTGTTACTTGTTCTCCAGTCACCATCTGTGTCCGGTAATTCGGGTATCGATAAATTTCCATGCTGATAAACATGAAAATATTCATGCAATATTACTGGTTTATAATCTTCTTCTTCAGGACCTGGATACTTAGATGACATAATGAGAGCGTTAAAATAATATCCTAGATGATCGCTAATATATGAACTAACTGCAGCTCCTCCATCATTTATATACCTATAAAAAGGTGACCAACCATCACCACTTCCATAAGGATCTCCATTAGCGCAATCCCATTCTTTATTCCAATTTGGATCTTTTGTTGATCGAACTTCGCACCATTTTTCATCTAAAGCTATTACTTCATCTTTACCAGTGCCGACAATCCATATTTCAAGTGGTCCGTAGCTACCCCAATATCCAATTGCTTTGTTTACCCACTCAACAGTAAGATCAATGGTTGCTTGTGATACATCGGCTGCAGCATAAACTTCTGGCTTTGCATCTGTAGCTCCCCATAATATTTTATTTGCTGAAACAGCTGTATTTTCATCAGAAGTTTCTTCATCGGCTACAGTTGTATCTTCATTAGAAGTTTTTTTTGACTCTGCTACTTCTTTCTCATTTTCATTTTGAGACTCAGAAGTTACTTCACTATCTTCTACAGGAGTGTCTTCTATTGTTACTGGACCTGTATCTGTTGTTCCACCACAAAAAGAGATCAGAACTAATAAAATTAATGTTTTTTTCATTCGTAAAATTTGTTGTTATACAATAACCATCTTACTGAGAGAATAACAACAATTATTGAAAACAACATTGTCATATTAGGAAAAAGATATAGAAGCGTTATAGATCCAATGATTGTAATTAAGATTACTAACATATTATTTTGAACCTGGCTTAAAAAATGTTTTGTTTTTACCTTGAACTAAATGATACCTGTCCATTAATGCTTCTTTATCTGCCTCGACTGAGTCTGTAAGTTCTAAAACTTCCATTAGTTGGAATCTTCGGTTTTTATAATCTATCTTGGTTGGAACAACAGTGGCATCCAATGCTTTTCCAATATAATGAAAACCACTTTTTATGGTTTGGTTTGTTTTCATCTCACCTTCAACAGTTAAATATAAAATAAATTTCTCTTTTGTTTTTAATTGTTCAATCACCTGTTGTGTAACGCCTGTTGGCTTTGCTCTCCATACAGGTATTCCTCCAAATTCAAGGAGTAGTTTATTTTGAATTTTTCCGAAAGGATGAGGTATGCCTAGTTTATCTGGGTTTTTTTTAAATGGAAGCGGTACAACAATACGCGTAAACATTGAAACGGAACCAAGAAAGTAAAATTTTAAATCTACTGCTAAACAAACAAAATAGGCATAAATGGCATCGAAAGTAGATGAGTGTGGTGCTGATGCGATTATAATTCTTTTTTTATCAGGTAAATTACCAACTATATTCCAATTAACAAGTTTTAAAAGAAACCTTCCAATAGGTCCGAGTGTCTTTCTTTTTTTTACAGGATGATTATCTGTAATTTTTATATCTTTCATATGTTTAATTTACTAGTTGTTTGTTATTTCAATTACCTGCTTTGAAAGGAATTTAAGATTTTTATTATTAAAATTTAAAACCCAGATGACTACATAAAATATCCCTACAAGGAAATATAGAAATGCATACCCCCTTCCAGGTCCAGTTCCTACAAGTGGATATAACATATCAACATTTTTTGGGTAAAACGTAAACTCTAAATAGTCTCCTAAAGGTCCTGCAATAACAACCCCTAGTGGCCGTAGCATTTGAGCAATCGTTCCCCTTAATGCCAAAGCTCTGCCTCTAATATCTTCAGTTGTAATAGCTAACCAAGCCCCAGAAGAAACAGTATATTGAACAGTTCCGCTAATTCCAGCAATAACACCATTTATACATAGAAGAAAAATACTTGGTCTTACTGATCCAATAATTAAGGCCAGCCCACCTAAAATTCCACAATATATAGCTACTTTTAAATTTCCTTGGAGCCAGTCAGCAAAACGAAGAGAAATAACTGAGCCAAAAAGAAAAGCCAGGCCAACGCTCGACTCAACAATTCCTAGACCAGTTGCATCGGCAAAGCTTAAAATCATTGGAGGAATAAGTACTTGTGTGAAGCCCCACAGAAAATTACATACTGACAAAATAAGTACTAATGAAAGTAACCCTTTTTGTTTCTTTAACCAGTTGTATGCTTCAATTAAATCAAAGTAAATATTTTTTACACTCAGGTTACTTTTGGGCTCAATTTTTTTACTTTTAAATAATGTAATTGTTGCTATTCCAAATAAACAAGTAATTACATCAACAAGAATTACTCCTGTTAAACCAAAAAATGAATAAATGAAGGCTCCTCCTATTGGACCAATAAGAACAGAGATTGCTTCTGCACTTTCAAACAAAGCTGAAACTTTTGTTACCTCATTTTTCTTTACAACATCGCCTAAAAAAGCACTCCATGTTGTCCAGTGTGCTATTTCAAAAATTCCAAAAGCTAAAGCAAACGGAATAAGTGAGGTCAGCGTCAAAGCTTCATTCAGTGCAAGATATCCAATAACACACATGAGTACAGCAATAATTAAATCAAAAGTTATTATTAATGTTTTTCTTGGAAACCTGTCAGCAAGCACCCCTCCAAAAGGTCCTGTAACTACACCCACTATTGCTACGGTGAACAAGATTGTAGACAAAGCACTTGCTTTTCCTGTTGTTTCGAATATCCATACACCTATTGCGAAGAAAGACATAGAAGAGCCTGTCCAAGAAACTGTTTGGCCAAACCAGAGAAGATAGACTTTTTTACTCATGTAAATATTTAATAATATCGGTATGAAATATTTAAAAGCATTTTTAAGCGTTTAAGTTATTTTCATTAAACTCTTGAAGTAATTCTTTTGTTGGAAGGTGTCTTGCACCTGAACCTAAAAGTTTGAATGCAGCTACTTGATTTCCTGTATCTAAAGACTCTTTCATATCTTTTTCCTTACATGATGCATATATAAATCCGGAATTAAAAGCATCTCCTGCGCCAACTGAATCTACGGGAGAAATTGGAATAGCATTTGATGTAACTTTATCATTTTTTGTAATTCCTAATGCTCCCTTATCTCCATTTCTACAAATAAACATTTGCTTGTTTGAAATATTTTTATCAAGATTGTCCTCATTTTCATCAAATAATAACAAAAACTCTTCATGCAAATTTCCAAATACAATAGTTGAGAGAGACACTGCTTCTAAAACAGTTTCTTTAAAGCTCTCACTTAATCCCCAGAGTTCGGACCTTAAATTAAGATCAAAGGAAACTGTTTTGTTATTTTCTTTACATAATCTCATTGCTTCAAGCATTGTCTCTTTTACAGGGCTAAAACGTAGACTAATTCCTGATACATGCAGCCAATCACAATTAAGTAAATCTTCTTTAGATTTATCACCAAAAGTGTATTGATTGTGTGCGCCTTCTTTGGGTGGCCAAAGAAAAAGATGCCTTTCACTGTTTTCTTCAACAACACCAATAACCATTGCTGTACTGTAGTTATCTAATAACTCTAGATTACTTACATCAATACCATCTGCTTTCATCTCATCAACGACATATTTTCCGTACATGTCTTTACCTAATGATCCAAAAAAGGAAACTTCGACACCCAGCTTAGATAATCCGGATGCTACATTAGCGGATGATCCCCCTGAAAATAAAGACGGTTCTCCAAGGTTTTGTTTGTCAGATAAATTAATAATCATGTCTACATTGGCATCGCCTAATATATTAACTTTTTTCCTTATATTATCTTGTTGCATTTATGAAAAATTCTCTTACTTTTGTTATGTCTTTAACAAAATTTCCATCGTCTAAAGTTTTATTAGTATGAGTCAACGAGTCAACGCCCCAAGGCTTAACTTTTTCTATTGCATCTCTTACGTTTTCTGGAGATAGACCTCCTGCCAAAACAACTGGAATTTTTACAGAATCAACAATTGCTTTTGAAACATTCCAGTCATGAACTTTACCACTAGCGCCAACCCCCTTCACCAGAGAAGTAGAGGTATCGAGAATAAAGTAATCTGAGACATCCTCATATTCTTTTGCAAATTCCACAGCACTCATATCTTCCACTGAAATAGCTTGCATAATAGGAATTTCCTTATCAGCGCTTTTTAAGCGATCTCTTAGTATTTTTACTCTTGAGGCATTCAGCTCACCAGGCTCACCGCATAAGTGAAGAATATCAGGTTTTACAAACATGACCATCTCTATGATTTCTTCAATATTGTTCGAGACTGAAAGTGCTACTGTTTTTGAATTTTGAACCTCATCACAAATAGACTTAGCTGTTTCATATGATATTTCACCTGGAAGTCCTATTGAGGCTGGTGCTAATCCAATATTATGAACACCTACAGATTCTACTTCTAAAGCTTCCTCCACAGATTGGAGTGTATAAATTTGTACAATCATTACTTTACTAAAGAAGTCAACAAGTTTAAAAAACCTTTATTATTTGATTTTGTAACAACCCTCACGTTTTGTTTGCCCTTCTCAGCATTAAAATAATCTACAATAGTTTGACCTCTTGTTATTCCATCTCTAGTGTCAACAAGTACATGGAGTTGTTGTGACTCTAAAATAATGGAATTATCTAATGCAATAGCCATTGTGATGGGATCAGGTAAATCAAAACCATAAAATCCATAAGTTTCATGAGTAAGTTCTGTTAAGGTTTTTTGAATGTCTACACAGAAATCAGCATATTTTGTATTTAAGGATTTAAGATCTTTAATTTCTTTTTCTTTCAACATTGCATATTTGAATGAATTATCCCAACCAACCATAGTGATGTCTAGTCCAGAATCAAAGACTATTTTTGCTGCCTCAGGATCAACCCATATGTTATATTCCGCAGCCGCAGAAACATTTCCTGTTCCATCGGAAGTGCCTCCCATTATGTAACAATGCTCAATTTTATTTACAATAGTTGGGTCTTCATTAATTGCGTTTGCTATATTTGTAAGTGGCCCGAGGGTAACTAAAGTTATTTCGTTTGGAGATTCCGAAAAAGACTTAATTAAATAATCTACTGCACCTTGTTCTTCATATTTTTCATTCTCTGGCTTAATCCCAATATCTCCCATTCCATCAACACCGTGAACGCACTGTCCGCTGACTGAATCTCCTGATAGTGTTCGTACACGTGCTGAGAAATCTTTAAGTGTATATTCTTCTATGTAATTCCTTGTTAAGGGTTTGTCAGCTCCAGCATAAACATTAACTGGTACCTCACATAATTCTGCAGTGTATAAAGTATTTAAAATTCCTTGTTGGAGCGGAACATTTCCTGACACAAGTGTTATTCCTAAAACCTCCACTGTTGGGTCTCTTAATGCCATTAATATAGCTACTGCATCGTCAGATCCTGTATCTGCATCTATAATAAATTTTTTTTGTGACATATATAAACAAAGTTTAAATCATCCATTTAAGATGGTCGAATAAAAGGAAAAAATTGGTCAAAAAAATTGTAATTGATACAGATCCGGGAGTAGATGACTCGTTGGCTATTTTTGTCGCACTTAACTCACCTGAGTTAGAGGTGCTTGGCTTAACAACAATTTTTGGTAATGCAGTAACTACAACTTGCACTGAGAATGCTCTTCGGCTCTTAGAAATTGCAGAAAGGATAGATGTACCGGTAATTGAGGGAGCGAATGTTCCTTTGAATGGAGATTTTAGAGGTGCGGCTTCCTTTGTTCATGGAGATAATGGTCAAGGTAATGCTGCTTTGTCTTCACCTGTAACAAAACCCTTAGATGTTGATGCTGTTACTTTTTTAAAAGAAATTATTGAAACTAATCCGAATGAAATAACTCTTGTTCCTGTTGGGCCATTGACTAATATTGCAAATCTACTGACTATTCACGAGGGTATAGACTCAAAGATAAAAGAGATAGTTTTAATGGGTGGCAATGCTCAATCTCCAGGCAATGCAACTCCAACAGCAGAGGCAAATATACTTAATGACCCTGAAGCAGCTGATATTGTGTTTTCTGCTCAGTGTGAAATAACTATGGTTGGTCTCGATGTAACAAATAATGTTTTTATGAATGAGGAACAGGTTGTTACATTAGGTTCGTTTGATAATGATAAATCTAAACATATAGGCAAAATTAATCCTTTCTATTTCGATTTTTTGAAAGATTTTTTTCAAGATAATGGAATGCCCGTTCATGACTCATCAGCCATAACATATTTAGTTCATCCAGAATATTTCGAAACCCTGAGTTATCCAATAAAAGTAGAAACTAAGGGTATTAGCAGGGGAAAAACTTGGATGGGAATGGGAATTTCAGATAATGAAGAAGGTCTTGGGGAGCGTTTAAAACCTTGGGAAAATAGAAGAAAAGTAAATATTTGTATAGGCGTTGACTCCCAAAAAGTTATCTCTTTTATAACTGAGAGAATATCTAGTTAATATATTTTGAATATGTTCTTACAAAAAATTAAGCTTAAAGAAAGGATTTTTAAAAATTGATTAGCGAAGAAGCACAAAAAAGTATAAAAAGATATAAAGGATATGCTGCTTTTATAAGTTCTTTTTATAGGGCTCCTAGTGAGATCAGTGCTTGGAGAATTGCTTTTTTTAGATGGTTTATAAACTTACAAGGGATAATCGGCCCAAAAATTAATGGAACGATCAAAGAAGAAGTTTTTCTTGGAGGAATTAAAACTTTAAAAATTACAACTCCTAATTCAGACCCAAAGAGAATATTTTTATATTATCACGGCGGTGGTTATGCAATGGGCAGTCCTAAATCACACTATTCTTTGGTTAGTTACTTAGCCGAAATTACTAACACTACAGTTTTTGTTCCAGATTATAGATTGGGACCAGAGAATAAATATCCAGCTCAACTGGAAGATGGGGTAAAAACATATGAATCTTTAATAAATGATTTTGGATACTCACCAGAGCAGATAGCAATTGGTGGAGATTCTGCAGGAGGCAACTTAGCTTTAATTACTATGCTTAAATTAAAAGATCTTGGAGCTAGTCTTCCATCTTCCCTTGCTTTACTCTCACCTTGGGCTGACCCCTCTGGTTCAGGAGAATCTTACACAGAGGATATGGCAGATAGAGATATTCTCATTGGGCCAATAATGAAAAGGATATGGAAAAGCAATGATCAACTTTATAACTATTACATTGATGAAGAAGATGTTAACAAAGAAGATCCCTATATGTTTCCTCTAAGTGGAAACTATCAAGACTGTCCACCAATCATGATACAAGTAGGGACAGAGGAGCTTTTATTGTCAGACTCTCAATCTTTAAAAACCTTATTGGAGAGGGACAATTGTGAACATGAGTATTATGAGTGGCAAGGGATGTATCATGTTTTTCATATTGATGTAAAGATGCCTGAAACAATTGAAGCCTTTCAGCAAATAGGAAGTTTTTTAGCAAAACATCTTCCAAAAAATCTTTAAGAGGAAGACTATTGTCTATTGCATTAATAACTGGTAGTTCAGGACATGTTGGTTCTAACCTTATAAGAGAGCTAAGTAAAGAAGACTATAAAATCAGATGTATTGATTTTGATGGTGACTATAGAGCGTACGAAGGTTTTGACGTAGAAGTGATTAAAGGCGATATTACAAATAAAGAATCTTTGCATTCTGTATTTAAAAATGTAGATATAGTATTCCATACTGCAGCATTAATAAACCTTGATAGAAGATATGAAAAACAAATACGTCAAGTTAATGTTGAAGGCACTAGAAACGTATGCGAAGCAGCAGTAAAAGCAGGAGTTAAAAAATTAATCCACTTTTCATCAGTAGATGCTTTTTATAGATTTCCAATAGAAGAACCCCTTCTTGAGAGTAGAGGTCTTATTGATGATCCAAATGCTGTTCCGTATGATTTATCAAAAGCAGATGGTCAAAAAATAGTACTAGAATTTTGCGAAAAAGATTTAGATGCAAGCATTATTCACCCAACATCTATAGTTGGCCCCAATGATTTCAAGCCTGGCCTTCCAATGCAAGAAATGGTAAATCTTGCTAATGGAAAAAGAAAATTGCTTCCAAATTGGGGGTACAATTTTGTTGATGTAAGAGATTTATGTATAACTGCGATATCTGCGGTCAAGCTTGGTAGGACAGGTCAAAATTATATAGTCGGTGGTGAATATCATTTATATTCATATATTGCTGAATTAATGAAGCAACAACTTGGTAGAACTGTTTTGCTGACTACTATTCCTAACTTTGTATCCTACTTAGGGTTGCCTTATGAGTATATAAAATCTCTCATTACAGGAAAGCCTAGGGTATTAACTATTGACACACTTCATACAGGAAAGACTGGTAATAAAGTTGTTCCAAGTACCCTTGCGCGTGAGGAACTAGGCCATAGCTCTAGGCCTTTAGAAGAAACTATATATGATATGGTTTCTTTTTTTCAAAAAAGAGGTCTCATTAAGTGACAATTAAGATATAAACTATGCCGGTGAATAAAAACTCTGTAACAAATATTGCTGGTTATAAATTTGAGCATATAAAAAATGCTGTTGATTTAATTTCTGTTTATCAAAAAAAGTGTGAACAGCTTGGGTTAAAAGGTACAATGCTAATTAGCAAAAATGGTATAAACTTTTCACTTGCTGGAACTCAGCAAGCTACAGACGCAATTATTACTTTTCTTGAAGAAGACAATAGATTTTTAAACATCCCACTAAAAGTAACCTACAGCGAGACTCAGCCTTTTAGAAGAATGAAAGTACGTTTGAAAAAAGAGATTATATCTCTAGGTAGAGATGACATTGACCCAAGAGAGCTTACTGGTGAGTATGTGACTCCTCAAGAACTACTCAGCATATATGAAAATAATGAAGATGTTGTAGTTCTAGATACAAGAAATGAATATGAAACAAGAGTTGGATTATTTGAAAACGCTGTAGATCTTCAACTAGATACTTTTAGAGATTTTCCAAAAGCTATAGAACAGCTTCCAGAAGGATATAAAGATAAACAAATTGTAATGTACTGTACTGGTGGCATTCGATGTGAGAAAGCTTCAGCCGTAATGCTTAAAGCAGGTTTTAAAGATGTGAAACAACTTGAGGGTGGAGTTCTAGATTACTTTAAAGAAACTGGAGGAAAGTACTGGAATGGTGACTGTTTTGTCTTTGATGAAAGAGTGGCATTAGACACAGAGCTCAATGAAACAGAATATATCTATTGCTATATATGTAGAGAGCCGCTTTCAGCTGAAGAAAAGTCATCTCCAGATTTTAAGATTAATGAATACTGTCCGTACTGTATAAAAAAGACAGTTTAATCATCACCGAAGAACATCTGATTTCCACCATATGGAATCTGTTCATCTTTGTCATAAATTTCAACAAATCTAGCTTTTAACTCAATAACTTTATCTATTATGCCTTTTTCTTTCAAATAGTTATAAGGAGCTCTAAAAACCTTATCTTCTATCTCTAGAAATTTATTTACTTTGTCTTTCATAGTGATATAAAAATACATCGTTTTGAAATTTATCAGTAATTTTTAGTGTTAAATTTTCGTTAACAAATGTTTAACAACTAAATACGCAAGGTTTTATAGGTTTTGATATTCTAGGAATAGGAGGTAAATTATGGAATCAATAAGTATTGTTGTTAGGAAATTTCCTGAACACAATGAAGAATTTATGCAGGCGTGGAAAGATTCATGGACAGAAGCAGATACATCAGCTTTTACTGAATCTGGCGCTGTGAATTACTGGGCTTATGATGAGGCAGATGATGGAGTGACTTATATTATTGTCAACAAATGGCCATCACAAGAAGCTAGAGAAGGATTTGTTGGTTCAGATGCTGCAAAAACTATGGAGTCAGAAATAAACTCTCTTTTTGAAGAAAAAACTGGGGTTAGTTCTGATGAAGCTGGCAAAGATGTCATCTCAGAATCTATGTTTCTTGGATTAGACGTTCAATTTAGTTTATAAAAATTGAAAAAAATAATTTCAATTTTTGCATTATTTGTATTAATTTCATTCTGCTCAAGTGGACCGGAGGCAAGTATTGATATTTTTGAAGCTGCAAAGACGGGTAATATTAATGAAGTAAACTTACACATTGAAGGTGGTAGTAATCTCAATGAAAGAGGTGTGCTTAACAGTGATACACCTTTAATTTTTGCCACTATTTATGGGCAAAACGAGATAGTTAAAATTTTATCTCAGCAAGAAAGCGTCAATCTCGATTCTCAAAATATTCAGGGTTTTACTGCTCTTTGTGTTGCTACTGTATGGGGGCAGATCGACATTATTGAAATACTGCTTTCTGCAGGTGCAGATAAAAACATTAAATGTTTTGGGGATGAAAATAATAATGGTCCAAAGACAGGTACGGCATTAATGGCAGCTCAAGCATCTGTTAGTCCTGGTATCGAAAAACAATACATCGATATTGCAGAACAGTATGGACTTGATTTTGATTTAGATAAAATTATTGAAGGTAGAGCTAAAGCAGCAGAAGCACTTCAAAAGTGACTTGTAATAGAACTAATAGAGAGGATTTTGAGCAGTAAATGGTTAAATTATTTATTAAATTACAACTAATAGGTGTTTCTGCATTTTTTATACCCTTATCAATCTTGCTTCTTTTTTTCAGAGAAACATTTTTTGATTTTTTGCAAATAACAATCGGCGAAAGTTATGTTTTAAATCAATTAAAAGCTGACTTGGGAGGTTTTTGGTTATTAGCAGGTAGTATCCCAATTCTTTGGTTTAGAACAAAAGACAACTTCTGGATTAGAGTCCTTTATGTCTCTGTAGGGTTTGTCATGATTGCAAGAATTACCAGCTTCATATTTGATGGATTTCATCCTGTTACTTTATTCTTTTTTGCAGTTGAAATAGTATTGGTTTATATCAGTAGATTTATCTTAAAAAATTATCCAGAAGGGTCATTTTTCACATAACAAGTGCTGAGAAGTTACTTATCTTTAGGTTGGTTTAATTTGTAAGGATTAGGTGAAGGTGGACAACCTGGAGGACACTTAGGCTGAACTGTTCTTGTTTGACCAGGAATAATAACAGATGTTCCAGCATCAACAAATGCAATAGACCATCCCCAGTTTTCTGGATCTTCAATAACTAATTGTGTATTTGAATTAAAACCAAAACCTTCATAATACTGATACATATATCCCATACCTTTTCGTTTATTGATAAAGCTTGACTCTCGTTTGTTTCCATTATTCTCTGTAAAAATAAATTTAAAATTTACAGGCGACCCATTGGTTACAACTATGAAGTCGACTTTTGAGTTATCAGAGAATGGTAAATCAAGTATTGTATTGCCATGTCCATGTTGATTAAATATATAATTATCTGTTTGAAACCCAAGATCTGTTGATAGTATTTCTTGTTTTGGATCTAGGCTAGCGTCTCTTTCGTCACCATAAAAGACTACATCCAAGTACTCTCCTCCAAATGGATGTTCTTCTGGTCCGATATACCAACCCATCGAACTTGGGAGCCCTCTTCCCCTCGCCCAGTCGTTACCGTAACTTGTACTCTCCCAACCTTCTTTTGGATTTCTGTATAAATTCGAAAACTGTTCAACGATTTCTTCAGTAAAAATTGCTGGTGCCATTTCTTGTTCTTTACTTGTACCTCTTTTCTCCATAATGGAAAAAGCAATATGGCTTGAACCCTGCATGGTTCCAACCATCTCTTCTAGTGTTGGAACATACATGTATCCCAAGATGTCACCTTTTTTAACAACTTGACCATTTTCGACCAGTAGATAGTCTTTGAAAAAGTTCATATCATCTTTGATTACATACCCTTCCATCTGATACAGAAAGCTGACAACATTACCATTGTTTTGTGCAAATTGTAATTTGAATAAGTAAGCAGAGTGCCACCACGGAGGATCTGAGTCTGAATGGTCTACAACGTTATAATAAGATCCAAAAGGTCCCATTCCTTGAGCCATCTCAATAATTCCATCTGCTACTGCGTAGAGTGGTGGAAAATCAGATGGTTTTGTTGCCTCCCTCCATCTTGGATCTGTATTTGAAAAATAAACTTGCGCATCATTATGTGGCCTTGGTGAACGTTTCCCTACATAAGGATGTCCTGCAATAATATCTTCGAAATCAACAAAAAATCTATCACTTTTATTAGTCACAAACTCTTTTATGTCTGGAAGTGTTTGGAGTGTTAATTTACTGTTTTCATTTTCTTTATCTTCAGATTGCTGATTAGTAGAAGTTTCGGGTTCATTTGTTTCATTAGTACTAGCAACGCTTGAATTTTCTGTGCTTTGTGTTTTCTGATCCGTTTGTGTAGATGCAGTTTCCGTAGAACCACCACAAAAAGCTATCAACAATAATACAATCGAGGCTTTTTTCATAAAAATTAGTTTAATAGTTTAAATTCCAAAATAAGT